>JBEKHI010000006.1:0-49492 GCA_050012355.1 Streptosporangiaceae bacterium
AACTGACGCACCGGTCCGTGCGCCGGTTCGGCTCGCGGGCGATTACGGACGACGAGCTGACCGCCCTCGTCGCCGCCGCGCAGTCCGCACCGACGTCGTCGAACCTGCAACCCTGGAGTGTCATCGCGGTGCGGGATTCGGCGCGAAAGGCCCGGCTCGCCGCGCTCGCGGGGAACCAGGCCTTCATCGAGCAGGCACCGCTGTTCCTCGTGTGGATCGCGGACCTAGGGCGAGCGCACCGGCTCGCGGAGCGGGCCGACGTCCCGCTGGACGCGGTGGCATACCTGGAGACCACGATCATAGGTTTCATCGACACGGCGCTGGCGGCTCAGAACGTCGTGGTCGCCGCCGAGTCCCTTGGCCTCGGGAGCGTCTTCGTGGGGGCGATCAGGAACCGGCCCGATGAGGTCGCCGCTGAACTGGGCCTGCCGGAGCATACCGTAGCCGCGTTCGGCCTCTCGGTAGGGTCGCCGGATCCGGGCGAGGACGCTGGAGTGAAGCCGCGACTTCCGCAGGCGGCGGTGCTCCACCACGAGCAGTATGACGCGGCGGCCGCGGATGCCCACATCCCGGTCTACGATGGGCGGCTGTCGGAGTACAACGGCCGGCACGGCCTGCCGGGGGCCTGGGTCGATCGGGTACTTTCGCGCCTCGCCGGTCCGCAGTCGATGGCTGGCCGCGACACGCTTCGCGCGACCCTCGTACGTCGGGGGCTCACATCGGCCTAGTTGCTCGCTGGGCTGCCGATTGCCACAACGACGAGGCATCCTGGGCCTGCGACACTGGTTCCCGGTCAGTCCTCGCTGTCGAGGACCTCAACGCTTTCCAGGATCTCAACCCTCTCGGCGTCATCCTGCCGGCTGAAGCTGATCTTGCCGCGACGCAGCACGCCCCGCCGCTGCGCCCGGCGCGCCACCACGGTGTCGTGGGTGACCATCACCATGGTGATCTCGCGGCTGCGCCAGAGCCCGTCGAGCAGGGCGATCAGCTCATCGCGGGTGTCCTCGTCCAGGTTTCCGGTGGGCTCGTCGGCGAGCAGCACCTTCGGTTCCTTCACCAGCGCACGCGCGATCGCCACCCGCTGCTGCTGCCCGCCGGACAACTCGGTCGGCAGGTGGTTCTTCCGGTCTTCGAGACCCACGTCGGCGAGCGCGCGCGCCGCCCGCTCCCGGCGTTCGTGGGCGTGGACGTGAAGCGGCACAATCGCGGTCTCCACGTTCTCCTGAGCGGTAAGCGTGGGTATCAGATTGAAGGTCTGAAAGATGAAGCCGAAGTAGCGCGCCCGTACTTCTGTCACGGCGCTCTCCCGCATGGTCGCGAGGTCCCTGCCGTCGAACTCAACCGACCCCGTGGTAGGCCGGTCCAGGCCGCCGAGGATCTGCAGCAGCGTGGACTTGCCGTGCCCGGTCGGTCCCTGGATCGCGAGCCACTCCCCGTCCTCGATTACCAGGTCGATCCCGCGGAGGGCCTCGATGATGGTTCTGCCGCGTGAATAATTCTTCGTAACGCCGGTTAGCTTGTACATGGCGTCTCCCGCCATTCGCGGCTGCTGATACCAGCGATGATCCGCTTGATTCCTGAACGCAGGCGCAAGGTTTACTCAGAAACGACCCCTTTGCTGTGACCGGCGTCACATGAGTCCATAGTGCCATCCGGAATGGGTATGGATCATTGTGAAAATTGTTGCTTCTGGGGGGAGAAGCCATGATCGCGTCCACCGCAGCGACCTGGGCAATCATCATCGTTGTCATACCGCTCCTGGCCTTCTGGCTGATCGCGGTGGAGGTGTTCGCCCCGCGCATGCAGAAGACCAGGAACACGCAGAGACCACGGATGACCGGTCCCGTGCTTGGCGGCATGCACATCGCCGAGGGAGGCCGGAGCGTCGCACCGAACCGTGACGCTCCGGCGATCCTCACCGACGAGGAGGCCCGGCAACTACGGCAGCGGTCCACTCTCCGGCCGGGCGTGCCGTCTCAGGGGCTGCCTTCCCAGCGGCCAGCTCACCGGTCCGGGCAGCCTGCCGCACTAGTGACCAGCACGCGCCAGCCATCGCAGGCGCCGCCGTTCCCTGGCCAGCGAACCGCCAGCCACGACGAGCCGGTGAAGCGGGGTCAGGGGTCCTAGCCGACCGCGACGTCGGTGAGCCGGGCGGAGAGGTCGCGGAGTTCGCGGCGAGCCTCGGGATCCGCGGCCTGGCGGTCAGGCCGGCCCACCCGCAATCCGTTGTAGAACTGGCCGGTGCCCACGTCGTCACCAGCGATGAGGTGCATCGTGGCCTCGACGCCCTCGGCGACCGTGCTGACCGGTGAGGGCACGATCTTGGTAGGCATGTAGGTCGCCGGGTGCAGCGCGCTGACCGTGACGCCGGATCCGTCGAGCCGCTCCGACAGGTCGACCGTGTACAGGATCTGCGCGAGCTTGGACTGGCAGTAGGCACGAATGCCGCTGTAGCCGCGGGTCAGCATCACGTCATTGAAGTCGATCGCCTGCTGGCCGAGCGAGCTGACGTTGACGATCCGGGACGGCGCCGAGGACTCGAGCAGTGGCAGCAGCCGTTCGGTCAGCGCGTACCCGGCCAGGTAGTTGACCGCGAACCGCAGCTCGTACCCGTCAGCGCTCTCCTGCCGCGCTCCCCCGCCCGGCACGTCCGAGCCGATCCCCGCGTTGTTCACCAGCACGTCCAGCCTCGGCTCGCTGGCGAGCACCTGATCGGCGAGCGCCCGCACCTGGGCGAGATCCGCGAGGTCCGCCTGATAGGTGCGCACCCGGTCGCTGCCGGTCTCCGCGTGGATGTCGGCGACCGTGTCCGAGATCCGGTTAGCATCCCGTCCATGCACGAGCACGGTCGCGCCGTCGCGCGCGAGCTCGATCACCAGCGCCCGTCCAAGCCCGTCAGTCGCTCCGGTAACAAGCACCACTTTGCCGTCAAGAGAAGTCACGCCATCCCCAACCGACCCCGCGCCCCCCGCATTCCGTCCCTGGTGAGTGCTGGGCTATTCGGGGCCCGGGAGGTTGGCTAGGGTCGCTAGGCGTGAGCGGTGGGCGGCGGGGGTGCCGTAGGCAAGGGAGGTGGCCTTGGCGCGCTTGAGGTACATGTGGGCCGGGTGTTCCCAGGTGAAGCCGATGCCACCATGGAGCTGCACGCATTCCTGGGCCGCGTGCACGGCGGTCTCCGAGCAGCACGACTTGGCGAGCGCGACGGCGACCGCTGCGTCCTCGCTCCCGGATGCCAGGCAGTCCGCCGCGTACCGGGACGCCGCGCGCGCCTGGGTCACCGCCACCCACACGTCGGCGAGCCGGTGCTTGAGTGCCTGGAACGAACCCACCGGACGGCCGAACTGGTGACGCTCCTTGACATAGCTGACCGTTATGTCCAGGCAGCGCTGCGCCAGCCCGAGCTGTTCGGCGGCCACCGCCGCCGCGCCAGCCGACAGGGCGGCCTCGATGGCGTCCTCCGCGTCCGTCCTCGATGCGATCACCCGCCCGGGCGCGCCATCGAGAGTGATGTCGACCAGCTGGCGGGTCATGTCCAGCGAGGTCACCGGGGTCAGCTTTACGCCGGGCGCGGAGGTCTCGACGACGTACAGGCCGCGCGGCACGCCCTCGGCCGGGACAAGCAGCACGTCGGCGATCTGCGCGCCGGCGGTGCCCTTGACATCCGCCGAGCCGACCAGCGCGTCAGCTACCCCGCGCACGGTGCCGCTCAGCCTGGTCACACCGGCATCGTCACCGGAGCGCGAACCGCTGATCCGGATGTCCGCGGGAAACGCGGCGCCGGGGCCCGTCACATACGGGACGGCGAGCGTCGCGGTGAAGGTGCCGTCGGCCAGCCCCTTGATCAGGTCATCGGGCTTGACGATGTTGATCAACGCGGTCGTGGCCACGACCGCGCTGCCGATGAACGGCACCGGGGCGACGAACCCGCCCAGTTGTTCGGCGGCCACCGCGGCCTCGCGGAACGAGGCTTCCGCGCCGCCGAGCGACTCCGGGATGAGCAGGCCCGCGCAGCCGATCTCGGTGCCGACCGCGCGCCACAGCTCGGGGCCCACCCGGCCATTGAGCACGTCGTCCCATTGGGACCGCCGGGAGAGCAGGTCGGTCAGGGCATCGGCCAACCCTCGTTCTGGCTCAGAATAAAGAAGGGTCACCGGTGAAGGTCCTTCCAGGGAACGCCGGCGTCCGTGCGCGGCTCGGCGGGCAGTCCGAGCACTCGCTCGGCGATGATGTTGCGCAGGATCTCGGAGGTGCCGCCCTCGATCGAGTTGGCGCGGGTGCGCAGGTACCGGTAGCCCGGCCCGCGGCCGTAGTAGTCGGTGAACCCGGCGCGGTGCATCTCCCAGTCGTCGTAGAGCAGTCCGTCCGCGCCGTCCAGCTCGACCTCGAAGGCGGAGATTTCCTGGTTGAGGGTGGCCAGGACGAGCTTGGATGCCGATCCCTCCGGACCTGGTTCTCCGGCTCGCCCCGTGGTTCCAGAAGCGGAGAGCTGGCGCAGCCGCTCCCCCGCCAGCCGCGCCACCTCGGCCTTGGCCCACAGCGCCAGCAGCTGGGCGTGCAACTCGTGGCTGCGTAGCTGCGGCCTGGATCGCCAGGTCGCGACGACCGGGGCGATCATGCCGCTCTCCCGCGGCTCGGCCCGCGCGCCGAGCGCTACCCGTTCGTTCATCAGCGTGGTGCGGGCGACCCGCCACCCGTCGCCCACGTCACCGATCCGGTTAGCATCGACGATCTTGACGTCGGTGAAGAACACCTCGTTGAACTCGGCCTCGCCGGTGGCCTGGCGCAGCGGGCGCACCTCGACGCCGGGCGCGGTCATGTCGACCGCGAAGTAGGTGATGCCCGCGTGCTTTTCCACGTCGGGATCGGTACGGGCCAGCAGCAGGCCGAACCGGGCGAAGTGCGCCCCGGACGTCCAGACCTTCTGCCCGTTGACGACCCAAGCGTCCCCGTCGCGGACCGCTCGGGTGGCGAGGCTGGCGAGGTCACTGCCGGCCCCCGGCTCGCTGAACAGCTGGCACCAGATGTCCTGGCCGGTCCAGATCCGGCGCAGCCAGCGCTCCTTCTGCTCATCCGTCCCGTGGGTGAGGATCGTCGGCAACGCCATCCCGACGCCGATCACGTTGCGGGCCGGGTCGCCGGGCTTGTCGCCATCGCGGAGGAACGGCTCGAGCTGATCGGCTAGCACAGCGGGCCGCCCGCGACGTAGATGACCTGCCCGGACACGAAGCCCGCGCCCTCGCTCGCCAGGAACGAGATCGTGTGCGCCACGTCGTCGGGCTGTCCCACCCGCCGCACCGGAATCTGCGACGCCGCGGCCGCCTGGAAGTCATCGAAGGACATCTTCACCCGCTCCGCCGTCGCCGCCGTCATATCCGTGGCGATGAACCCGGGCGCGACGGCGTTCGCCGTGATGCCGAACTGCCCCAGCTCGATCGCCAGCGTCTTGGTGAATCCCTGCATGCCGGCCTTGGCCGCCGAGTAGTTGACCTGGCCCCGGTTGCCAAGCGCCGAGCTTGAGGACAGGTTGACGATCCGGCCGTATCGCTGATCGACCATGTGCTTCTGGGTGGCGCGGCTCATCAGGAACGCGCCCCGCAGGTGCACGCCGAGCACGGTGTCCCAGTCGTTCACGCTCATTTTGAACAGCAGGTTGTCCCGGAGCACGCCCGCGTTGTTGACCAGCACCGACGGTGCACCGAGCTCGGACGCGATGGTGTCGACGGCCTGTTGGACCTGTTCCTCCTGCGAGACATCGGCACCGACGGCGAGCGCCTGGCCGCCCTTGCTCGTGATGGCCTCGACGGTATCCGCGCAGGACTTCTCATCGAGGTCGAGTACCGCGACTGAGAAGCCGTCGTTCGCCAGTCGCTTGGCCGTGGCGGCGCCGATGCCGCGGGCCGCTCCGGTCACGATCGCGATGCGCTGGGTCATGCGTTCTCCCTCTTGTTTAGTTCTCGCCGGGCAAGCGACCTTTTATGCACTTCGTCGGGTCCGTCCGCGAACCGAAGCGTCCTCGCGTTCGCCCACAGCTGGGCGAGCGGGGTGTCCTGGCTCAGGCCCGCCGCGCCGTGCGCCTGGATGGCCCGGTCGATCACCCACTGCGCCATCCGGGGCGTGGCGATCTTGATGGCCTGGATCTCGGTGTGCGCGGCCCGGTTGCCCTGGGTGTCCATCAGCCAGGCCGCCTTGAGCGTCAGCAACCGGGCCTGCTCGATGCGGACCCTGGACTCGGCGATCCAGTCCTGGATGACGCCCTGGTCCTTGAGCGGTTTCCCGAACGCGTTTCGGCTGGTCACGCGGTCGCACATGAGCTGGAGCGCGCGTTCGGCCGAACCGATCAGCCGCATGCAGTGGTGGATGCGCCCAGGCCCGAGCCTGGCCTGGGCGATCGCGAAGCCCGCTCCCTCGTCGCCGATCAGGTTCTCTCTCGGAACCTCAACGTTGTCGAAGCCGACCTCCGCGTGCCCGCCATGCGGCCCGTCGTCGTAGCCGAAGACGGTCATGCCACGCCTGATGGTGACCCCTTTGGTGTCCCGGGGTACCAGGATCATGGAGTGTCGCCGGTGCCGGTCGTCGCCACCGGTGACGGCCATGACGATGAGGATCTCGCAGGCCGGGTCCATTGCCCCGCTTGACCACCATTTGCGGCCGTTGACGGTATATCCGCGGTCCGTTCGGGTGATGGTTGCGGAGATATTCGTCGCGTCGGACGACGCGACGTCAGGCTCAGTCATGCAAAACGCCGAGCGGATGGTCCCCTCGAGCAGCGGCGCCAGCCAGCGTTCTTGCTGCTCCGGGGAGCCGAATTCGGCGAGCAGTTCCATGTTCCCGGTGTCTGGTGCGGCGCAGTTCAGCGCTTCCGGGGCGAGCATCGGGCTGCGGCCGGTGATCTCGGCCAGCGGCGCGTACTGCGTGTTGGTCAGCGGCGGGTCGGGCACCGGCGCCTTGATGGCCAGGCCACGCGCGGCGGCCGGTGGCAGGAACAGGTTCCACAGTCCGCGGTTGCGGGCCTCTGCTTTCAGTTCGCTGACCACCGGCGGGCGTTCCCACCGGCGGTCCCTTGCCTGCTCGACCTGCTCGGCGAAGACCGGTTCAGCCGGGTAGACACCGGCATCCATAAAGGCCAGCAGCCGCGCACGCAGCTCAAGCGTCCTGTCGTCGTAGCCGAAGTCCACGAAGTAGCCTCCCCAGCGAGTCTGCGGTCAGCATATCTACCCACCGGTAGCGACTACTAGGCCCCTCGGGCTCACCAGCCGAGCTCGGCGAGCCGGGCGTCATCAATGCCGAAGTGGTGGGCGACCTCGTGGATGACGGTCCGGCGCACCTGTTTCGCGACCTGGTCCAGGCTGTCGCAGATCTCGCAGATGGCCTGCTGATAGATGGTGATCCGGTCCGGCAGCACCCCGTTATAGAAGGTGGTGCGGCTGGTCAGCGGCACGCCCTCGTAGAGTCCGAGCAGCCCAGGCGGCCCGGCATCGTGCTGCACGGTGACGGCGACGTTGCTCATCAGGCTGCCAAGCTCCTCAGGCAGACCGTCCAGCGCATCCGTCACCTTCTCCTCGAACCACTCCGGCTCGACATCGATCACGCCCCTATTCTGCCCTCCCGCGCCCCCGCGGCGCCCCTCCCGCGACCCGCGGCGCCCCTCCCGCGACGCCAGCGATGGCCCATTGCTGGCGCTCCAGCGCCAGCAATGGGCCATCGACAGCACTGTAGAAGGTGCCGCAGCCTGGCGAAACGTCCCACATGTACGCTATTGCCCCATTGGGTGCGGGGGCGACCGCGGCGGGGCGGAGGGCCGGCGGGGCTGGGGAGCTGCGGGGCCGGGGGCCGGCGTGGTCAGCGCTGGAAGACGTATACGTCGTCGGCTACGAAAATCACGTGATAGCTGGCTTTCGGGTAAAGCTGGTTGATAAACGCGGGTATATCGGTTGGCTCGGGTGAGTAGCCGCTGTTCTCGCCGTCGAAGACGATGTATTCGGTCGCGGGGTTTCCGCTGTTCCCGATCCAGAACGTGTCGGTCCGCGCCGCCAGCGGGGCGAGCAGGTCCAGGGTCGTCGTCACCGTGGCGCCGTCGGGCACGTGGGACATCGCCGCCTCGGCGGCGGTGACGTGCGGGGTGATCTGGTACGTCTGGCTGCTCCAGAGCGTGCTGACCGGGAACTGGAAGACCAGCGCGGCGGCGACCGCGATCATCATGGCGGGGCCGTGGCGTCCGGCCGCGAGCCGCACCGGGCGCAGCCACGCGCGCCCGGTGCCGTCGGCCGTTCGCGCCCTTGCCCGGGCCATCGCGTCGATGGCGGCGATGAACAGTATGGGCATCACCGTCGCGTTGTAATGCCAGTAGGTGCCCCAGTACGAACTGTTGGTGGAGAAGAACCGCAGCGCGAGACTCGGCAACGCGATCAACGCGATCGGCGAGCCAAGCGCGGTGAACGCGGTCGGGAGCAGCAGCATGATCACGGTCTGCAGCTTCTCCGACCACCCGAGGAACGGCTGCTTGAGCAGGGCCCCGAGGGAGAACGTCCCTCCGACCGCGCCGCCGTCCTTCCAGTAGTAATAAACGTGCTCGGGGTTGAAGTGCGGGATGATCACCCCGATCTCCAGGAACGACCACGCGAGCCCCCAGAAGATGAGGAACTGCCCGGCGATGGTCTTGCGCCGGTCAGGCACCTCGGCCCGCTGGGAGCTGATCGCCATCAGCAAGCCGATCGCCGCGACCGTGAAGCCCTGGTCCTCCTTGACGAAGACCAGCGGCACCGCCCACCAGACCGCGGCTTTCGTCTTGCCGCGAAGCAGCGCCGACAGCGAGAACGCCAGCATCGGGACGGCGAAGGCGATCTCGTGGAAGTCGAAGTTGATCATCTGCTCTAGGCCCCAGGAGAGCCCGTAGGCCAGCCCGATCGCCCGCCCGGCGCCGGGGCCGAGCTTCTCCCGGGCCGCCTGCGCGACCGGGAAAATCGAGATCGCGGTCAGCAGCGCCTGGGCGACCAGCAGCGTCGCCGATGACGGAAATATGCGGAAGAACGGGGCGATCAACCCCACGATGATCTGGAAGTGATCGCCGAGCAGGTTCATCCCGGGTGTCCTGATGTCCACAATGGGGGCATGCAGGTGCGCAAGCTGCTTGACGTACTCGGTGTAGATCCCCAGGTCCCACGAGGACGGGTTGAGCGTAAGCAAGCGGAATAGCGAGATCGCGCAGTACGCGCCGAATATCAGCACGGCGATCAGCCACACGGCCCAGTCCCGGTAAGCCCAGGCAAGCCGGTGCGCTGGCGTGCTCCCCTCGTCCGGGGTAGCGGTCTCCCCCACCGGGATAAGGGCTTCCGGCCGTCGCTCTTCCAACATCGTGGGCAGCCTACCTGTTTCGCGCTTCTGGGACATCAGACCAGCAGGAGCGTGCCGATCCGGCGGCCCGCGACATACAGGCCGCCCACGCCCATGACCAGCAGGTAGGCGGCCCGCCACAGCAAGTCAGGGCCGGTCGCTCCGATTACCAGGTCACGCAGCAGGACCACTCCTTGGTACAGCGGCGTCCACTCGACGATGTCGGCCACCACCCGGGGGTACACCGACAGCGGATAAAACGTGCCGGAGAACAGAAACAGCGGCATCGAGGTGAGCGTCACGTAATCGAAGTCTTGCCACGATTTCATGTACGTCGTGCAGGCAACGCCCACGGCGGCGAACGCGAACCCGATCAGCAGCGCGACCGGAACCGCGAAGAGCGCCCACCAGGACTGGACCAGGCCCATGAACGCCATCACCAGCATAAACGCCACCGCGTAGATCGTGCCGCGGAAAAGCGCCCAGCCAATCTCGGCGAGCGCCACCTGCCCCGGCCGCATCGGAGTGGCGAGCACGGCCTCGTAGAGCTTGTCGTACTTCAGCCGGAAGAAGACGTTGAACGTGGAGTCGTATATCGCACCGTTCATAGCGGAGACCGCGAGCAGTCCGGGCGCGACGAACTCCCGGTACGGTATCGGCGTGCCCGCGGGCCCGGGAACCCGGCCGATCAGGGTGCCGAGGCCGATCCCGACCGACAGCAGGTAGAACAGCGGCTCGAACACCCCGGAGGCGAACACCAGCCACATGTGCCGGTAGACCCGGGCATGCCGCTCGATCAGCGGGAGGCTGCCGCGGCCGACCCGGGAAATCCGCTGGGCGGGCGGCAGGACCCTGAGCGTCAGTTCAGACATAAAGGCGCCTCGTGTAGGTCCGGCCGCCAGCCCAGATACCCAGGCCCGCCGCCACCGTCAGGTAGGCCACGTGCCCGATCGCGGTGCCGACCGGAACAGCTCCGAGGGACAGCGACCGGCACAAGTCCACCCCTTGCCACAGCGGGCTCACGTATACGACGGGGTGCAGCCAGCCCGGCAGCCTGGAGACGGGGTAGAACGTGCCGGAGAACATCATCAGCGGGATCATGCCGAACCGGAACAGGTAGTTGAACGCGCTCTCCATCTTCAGCGTCACCGCCCAGGCGGCGATTGGCGCCGCGAACGCGAGCCCGGTGAGCACGGCGACCGGGTAGGCCAGGATCACCATCCACGAGTGAGCCGCGCCGAACGCCACCATGATGATCAGGTAGATCAGCGAGTTCATCGCTATCCGCAGCAGCATGAACAGCAGGTGACCGCGGAAGATGTCGGCCGGCCGCAATGGGGTGGCCTGCGCCGCGATGTAGATGCGGTTCCACTTGATAGAACCGAAGACCGGGAACGAGGCCGCGCCCATGGCCGTGCTCATCGCCTGGGTCCCGAGGATGGCGGGGGCCACAAAGTCCAGGTAGGACACCCCGCCGAGGGCGGACGTCCCGTGCTTATTGACCAGGCTGCCGAGACCGAATCCCATCGCGCCCAGGTAGAACAGCGGGCCCAGCACGCTTGACCAGATCGAGGCTCGCCAGGTCCGCCGGTAGACGGTCAGCCAGCAGCGCAACCCGCGCACGGCCGGCGCTCGCGAAGCCGAGAGCGCGACCATCAGTCCTCCAGCCGGCGGCCGGTCAGGTGCAGGAAGACGTCTTCCAGCGTTGACCTGCGCACCAGCGAGGTGAGCGGCTCAAGACCGAGGCGCCGCACCGCGGCGAGCGCGGTGTCCCCGTCATCGGTGTAGATGAGGATGCGATCGGCGAGTACCTCGCGGCGTTCTGATGGAAGGTCCTTTAGTTTCTCCGCCGCCTGCTCATGCGAGTCGAGCGGGAACCGCAGTTCGAGCACCTCGGGGGTGGAGTACTTCTCGATCAGCTCGCGCGGGGTGCCGGAGGCGGCGAACTGGCCGTGATCCATGACCACCAGCCGGTCGCACAACTGCTCCGCCTCATCCATGTAGTGGGTGGTGAGGATGAGCGTGACGCCGCGCTGCTTGAGCCGGTAGAGCCGGTCCCAGACCACGTGCCTGGCCTGCGGGTCCAAGCCGGTGGTCGGCTCGTCGAGGATGATGATGTCCGGGTCGTTGATCAGCGACCTGGCGATGGTGAGGCGCCGTTTCATGCCGCCGGACAGGTCATCGACCTTGGCTTTGCCCCGGTCCGTGAGCTGCACGAAATCGAGCAACTGGTCGGTGCGCTCCCTGATCACGTTCCGCGGCAGCCCGAAGTAACGCCCGTAGACCAGCAGGTTCTCCCGGACGGTCAGCTCCACGTCCAGGGTGTCGTCCTGAGGCACGACCCCCAGCCGGCCGCGGATCTGCGAGCCGTCCCGCACCGGGTCCTTGCCCAGGATCTCCAGCGACCCGCCGGACGGAGGCGACACGCAAGCGAGCATCCGCATGGTCGAGGACTTGCCTGCGCCGTTGGGCCCGAGGAAGCCAAAAGCCTCGCCGCGATAGAGATCGAAATCAATCCCGTTAACCGCCAGGTGATCTCCGAAGCGCTTCGTCAGACCACGGGCTTGAACGAGGATCTCCGGCACTCGCTGAAGGTTACCTTTGAATCTTGCGAATATCGAACGGTTTTCTGCCCCCGGCCAGCACCGGCGGAACCGACCAGGTACCCTCGATCAGGTCGGCCTGGCCTGGTATGGCCGCAGCTCGGCAGGGCCAGTGGTTCGGCCAGCACTGTGCGAAGGGATACCCAGTTGACACTCTTCCGTGACGTTTACTCGCGTTTCAAGCTGCTTCTACATGAAGTAGCCAAATTCGGCGTCGTTGGCGGCATCGGCTTCGTGGTCCAGCTGGTCACCACGAACGCACTGCACTCCGGAGCCAAGGTTGGCGCGCTGTCGGCCGTTGTGATCGGCTACGTATTCGCCACCGTGGTCACTTTCCTAGGTAATAAGTACTGGACCTACCGGCACCGCGTTGGCAACAGCCACGTGGGACGCGAGTCGATGATGTTCATACTGCTGAACGTGGGCGGCATCCTCATCCAGCTCGGCGTCAACGCGTTTGTCACCTACGGCCTGGGCCTCAAGGACACGTTCTCCTACAACGTGGCCCTCGTCATCGGCATCGGCATCGGCACCCTCTTCCGGTTGTTCACCTACCGTCGCTGGGTGTTCCTCGCGACTCCGGCCGCGCCCGAGTCGGTTGAGGCCTTGGAGCCCGAGCTGCGCTAACGGCAGCCCGGCACCGACACCAGACCGAGCGGGCCGTCCAGAGCCTGGGCGGCCTGAGCGAGGGTCAGGTAACCGACGGCCACCATCCTGCTGATCACGTGTTCCAGCCGCACGCGAGCGGCGGTGGGATGCAGGATGGGGTCGTCGAAGGTGGGTGCGTTGACCACCCCGGCGAGCATCGCCGCCTGAACGACCGACAGGTTCGCCGGCTCGACGCCGAAGTATCCGCAGCTCGCCGATTGCAGGCCATAGAACCCGTGACCGTAATAGGCGACTTCGCCGTACATCTGCAAGATCTGGGCCTTGCTGTAGGTGAAGTTCAGCTTGATGGCCAGCATGACCTGCTCAAGCTCGATGGTCCACCCCTGCCGGTCCGGCGTGTAGAGCATCTTGGCGAGCTGCTGATCGATCCCGGCCCCGCCCGGGTCCTGTCCCCCGGTCAGATCGGTGACCACCACCCGGCCCACCGCGATCAGGTCCACCCCTGGCTCGGTATAGAACCGGTGGTCCTCGGTGGCGATCAGGGCGCGGGAAAAGTTCTCCGGCACCGCCGCTCCCGGGTAAGAGATGTGGTTCGCGGTCGCCTGTGCCAGCGTGAGCTCGGTCGCCTGACTCGCGGACGGCGTTATCAGCCAGCCGACGCCAAACACCAGCAGGAAGACCGCCAGCAGCACGGCCGCGGCCTTCCCCAGGCGCTTGAGGCGCCGTGGCCACCGGCGTGGCTTCTTAGTCTTCTGAGGACTTTCGGCTTTCCTCTCTTTACCTGTCCGCGAAACCATGCAGCCGATGCTATCGGCCAGATCCGACCGCTAGCGCTCAACGCGCCCGGGGCGCCAGGATCTTCTCCGGGTCATGGCCCAGGTCTGCTAGCAGCACGATCGCCGCGTTCCGCCCGGGCGCGCCGCTAATCGAGCCGCCCGGATGGGTGCAACCGCCGGTCTGGTACAGGCCGGCGACCGGCATCCGGTGCTCAGCCCAGCCGGGCGCCGGCCGCATCGCCCCGCTGAACGCTGGCCCCCGGTCACCGCCGTGGAACGCGCCGCGCACCATGTGCGGGTTCAGCCGTTCATAGTCCCTCGGTTCGTACACCAGGCTGTCCAGGATCACGTCCCCATCGAGGTTCGGCGCCTGCCGCCGCACCGCCGCTAGCATCCGCTGCCCGGCGGCGCGCTTGTCTGGCACGTCGTAGGCCTGCGGGCAGAGCAGCTTCACGGTGTGCATGCCCTCCGGCGCGCGGTCCGGATCGGCCAGCGTCGGGGTGGCCGCCAGCAGCCAGGGCACATCGGGCGAGTACACCCCGGCGCGCAGGTCGGCGCACAGCCTGAGCACGTCTTCCGGCCACCCCGCCAGCCCGGCCGACACCGCGGCCTGATCGCCGAACCTGGGTGGCTCGGTGGTGCACAGGTACACCCCGAGGCCCGCGATGCCGGGGTCATAGGTGGCGATTCCGTACCGGAAGTCCGCGGGCCAGGTATCGCGCGGCACCATGTCGATCAACCGCTTCACGTGAATGCTGGACACGACCGCGACGGTGGCGAGGTAGCGGTCACCGCAGGACGTCTCGACGCCCGCGCAGCGGCCGTTGTCCAGGATCAGGTCCGCGACCTCCTGATCGCACTCGACCCGCCCGCCGTGGGCCTCCAGGAACGCGGTGAGCGCGTCGATGAGGCGACCGGAGCCGCCGACCGGGATAGGCCAGCTGTGCCGCTGCCGCCGGTAAACGACGTCGTAGCCGGACACGCCGGTGCCTGGCGTGTCCGGCGGCTCGAAGTCCTGGAAGGCCAGCCACAGCATGAACGCCTGGACGTGCCTGCTGCCAAACTCATGCCTGATCACGTCCCAGGCCGACAGCGCCGCCCGCCGCTCCCAGATCCGGTCCAACCGGGGCTGGGTGTCACCAGGGGTATGCCGCACCCGGGCGAACTCCGGTGCGACCCGCTCGTAGTCGTCAAGGAACCGCAGGTACGCTGCCGCGTCGGCGTTGCTGAACCGGGCGATCTGTTCCGCCGTCCGCTGCCGGTCCAGCCACATGGTCAGCGACTCCCCGTCCGGGAACACCACGTGCGCGACCGGATCCGGCTCGACGTAGCGCAGCCCGTACTCACTTACCAGCCCGAGTTCGTCGCGCAGCAACAGCGGGTTCAGCTGGATCAGCGGATGACCGGTGGCGCAGGTGTCGATGCCGAAGCCGGGCAGCATGAGTTCCTCGGTGGCCGCTCCCCCGCCCGGCACCGGACCAGCGTCCAGCACCACGCACCGGTAGCCCGCCCGCGCCAGGTAGCAGGCGGTGATCAGGCTGTTGTGTCCTCCGCCCGCCACCACAATGTCCGCGTACGTAGCCATCCGTCGCACCCCCATATCGGGCCTTACAGCGACAAGATCGTCTCCGGGCTTCACCCCGGTCAAGGACAACGCATCGTTTTCCGTATACCGAACGACGCGCCCTAGGTATGTACGGGCTTGGGTTTTCCCCTATGCCATAACGACGTGCTCAAGGTGCCACCGGTCTCGTGCTCCCGTCCCGCAGCGCTGTCGTTTCCGGTTAGCTCCTCCGGTGCGCTAAGGTAGCTGTGCGCGCTTCGGTGCGACGGGACGTGGCCTAGTTTGGTTCAGGGCGCTCGGCTGGGGGCCGAGAGATTCCCGGGTTCGAATCCCGGCGTCCCGACAATTTTTCGAACCTAACTTCTGGGCATCGACAGAATGTCGGTGTCCATCGTTATGGTGAAGGCATCTGCACCGACGATAATCTGCGTGCCGCCGTCACGAAGTCCGTCAACTGGCATGAGGTCATGCGAGCACTCGGCCTCCCGACGACGTCCGCCTACAAGATCCGGATGATCCGCCGCCGGGCAGAGGGCCTCGGCCTCGACACGTCCCACTTCCGCGGCAAACGACGTTGGTCGGACGCTCAGCTCCGGCAAGCTGTCATCGAGGGCTACACCTGGAACGATGTCCTTGCTGCCCTAGGGCTCACGCGAGGAGACTCCAACAACAGCACCCGGGTCAAGGCCCACGCAGTCCGTCTCGGACTCGATATCAATCACCTCGGCCGCACGCGTCCAAAAGGTGATGCACCCACCATGACGCCCGACCTGAGCCACCTCCGGGAAGCTGGACCTGCCCTGGCCGCGTCCTGGTTCGCGCTCAGTGGGTGCCCGGTCTCATGGCCGATGGAGCCAGCCATCTATGACCTGCTCACCGCCACCTCGAGCGGCTTCCAGCGGGTGCAGGTCAAGACCACCACCGGGATGAAGAAGAACGGCTGGGAAGTTGGCGTGGGCAGGCGACCTTACTCGGAGGGAAACCGAGCCCCCTCGGTCCGCTGCCGCGCCGAGGGCCGGGGCGGGTGCTGCTTCTGGTACTGGTGGTGTTCATGAGTGCGGTAAGGACGCCAACCCGAGTGTGCCGTTTCTGGTCGGTGCTGCACTACCCGCCCTCTTTTATGGGCAGTGCAGCACTGACCAGAAACGGTCCGCTGCCGCGCGCTCAGCTGGGGCAGAGTACGTCATCCCCATGCTCGCGGTCGGCGATTCTGCTGCGCGCCTACAAGAAGTACATCGTCGGGAACGCCGCTGGGCTCTGTACTCCTGTGACGCGAGCGGCGTGACGTTGTGTCTGTTTTTCATGTAAGTGCACGAGCATGATGTGTAAAAAGTTACGCACGGTGGAATGAGTGCAGCCGTAACTGATCAACACAATGGGGGGAAGATCAGTGGCAACGACAACCGCGGCTGCCAAGAGCACTCGTCGCAGGACGAGCTCGGCCCGCACCACTACGGCGAAGGCCACCACTGCTCGCAAGAGCACGGCCCGCAAGCCAGCTGGAAGCACTGCTCGCAAGAGCACCACCGCACGCAAGAGCACCACGGGAACCGCTCGCAAGAGCAGCAGCGCGCGTCCGGCCGCCAAGCGGACCACGACCGCCAAGCGCACCACCGCTAAGAGCACCACCGCTAAGCGGACCACCGCTGCCAAGCGCAGCACCGCCAAGCGGACCACGGCGAAGCGGACCACCGCAGCGCGCAGCACCACCCGCCGCCCGGCGGCGCGCAGCACCGCCCGCAAGGCCACCACGATGACCCGCCGGACCAGCACCGCTCGCAAGAGCACCGCTCGTCGGCCCGTCGCGCGGAAGACCACTGCGCGCAGGACCACCGCTCAGGCGACACCGCGCGCGGTCACCACGGCGACCACCAAGGTGAACCAGGCGTCGGCGAAGCTCGCGACCGCGATGACCGCTCTGCAGACCGCCACCAAGGCGCTGCAGATGGCCGTCAAGGGCCTGTCCGCCGCGACCAAGGCGTCCGGCGCGAGCCGGAGCACGAGCACCGCCCGCAAGGCGACCACGGCACGCAAGAGCACGGCCCGTAAGTCGACCGCGCGCAAGGCCACCTCGCGCACCCGTCCGGCCGCGAAGCGCTCCACCGCGAAGCGGACCAGCACGGCGCGCAAGGCCAGCACGGCCCGTAAGGCGACCACGGCCCGTAAGGCCAGCACCGCCCGCAAGGCGACCACGGCCCGCAAGGCCAGCACCGCGCGGAAGGCGACGACCGCGCGGAAGTCCACCGCGACCAGGCCGACCGCCGCCAAGAGCACCGCTGCTAAGAGCACCGCTGCCAAGGCGCCCGCGCGCAAGACCACGGCGCGGAAGGCCAGCACCACTCGGAAGGCGACGAGCCGCAAGGCGAGCCCGGCCAAGGCGACCACGACCCGGACCCGGCCGACCTCGGCCAAGCCCGCGTCGCGCCCGGCGCCGCGCAAGCCCGCGGCCGCCCCGGCTCCGGCGGCCACCCGGCCGTCCGTGCCGATGCCGTCGGCTCCGGCACCGCGTCCCGCGGTTCCGCAGGTGCCGTCGTCCGCACCGTCCGACCAGGGTGTGCTCGCGGGCCTAGTCCGCTAACACACACGGCGAAACTGCCCCCGCCGGGTCCCACGACCCGGCGGGGGCAGTCGTGCGCCAAACCCACGAAAGCTGGTGTTGACTATGACCATGAGTGCTGATGAGCAATACGAGCCGAGCCCGCGGGAGTGGGTCCGGGACCAGGTGGAACTGTACGAGAGCACCGATGGCGCACAGGGAACGACGCTCCGGGACACCGGCCTCCCGGTCGTGATCGTCACCAACCAAGGCGCCAAGAGCGGCAAGATCCGCAAGACCCCGGTCATGCGCGTCGAGCACGACGGGAAATACGCGGCGGTCGCCTCCCAGGGCGGGGCGCCGACCCATCCGTACTGGTACTACAACCTGGTCGCGAACCCCCGGGTCACGCTGCAGGACGGCGCGTCGAAAACCGAGATGATCGCGCGCGAGGTCACCGGTGCGGAACGCGATGAATGGTGGGAGCGCTCAGTCGCCGCCTACCCGCCCTACGCGGAGTACCAGACGAAAACCACCCGGATCATCCCGGTGTTCGTGCTGGAGCCAGAAAACTAACGGCTTACGGCCGACGCCGCCCAGCACCACGTCGGCCCGCGCGGGGATCGGCCCGGCGTCTGGAACACCCCAGGCCCGGGCGTCCCCCAGTCCGGGCGGCACGACCTCAAGCCCGCCGAAAAACGGTTCAATATCCCGCATATCGCTGGCCGCCGTCGAGATGATCACATAGCTGCCGGGGGCGAGCGCCCGGACCAGCACACCGGTCACGCCGCGGGCGGTGGACTCCTCGACCAGGTGCAGCACCATCGACAGGACCAGGCACACCGGCAGGTTCAGGTCGATGACGGCGCCGAGCTCAGCGGACGTCAGCAGCGCCTCGGGCTCGGCCAGGTCTCCGTCGAGGAATCGCGCACCGCCGTTTTGGTATAGGAGAGATTCTCCGTAGCTACGGACGGCCGGGTCGTGATCAACATAAGCCACACGCGACCCAGGGCACACGGTGTGCACGAACGGCAGGCCCGAGCCCACGTCGAGGAACTGCCGGACGCCCTGCCGGGCCGCGTATCCGGCGGCCCGGCCGACGAACTCCCGATTGTCGCCCAGCAGCTCCGACAGGTCCGGGCGGGCCGCCGCGAGCACCCCGGCCAGCGCACGGTCAGCGGAGAAATTGTGGCGTCCGCCGAGCAGATAGTCGTGGGCGCGCGCTAGGTCCGGCCGGTGAGTGTCGAAGGGCTGCACAATCCAAGGACGTTACCGCATCATGAAATAATCGCCCCCGTGACGACACTTCGCGGGCGCGCTCCCAGCGCCGGTCTTGACGACGCCATCATCGAGGTCACCGGCGCCGCGATCACGGCGGTGACGGCCGGGGCTGGTCCTGTCGATGCGATGATCCTGCCGGGGCTGATCGACATCCACTGCCATGGGGGCGGCGGGCATACGTTCTGCACCGACGACCCCGACGAGGCGCTGGCCGCCGCCGCCCACCATCACCGCGCGGGCACCACCAGCGTGGTGGCCTCGCTCGTCACCGCGCCCGCCGCGGTGATGCTCGCGCAGATCAGCGCCCTCGCTCCGCTGGTGGCCGACGGCCACCTGCTCGGCATCCACCTGGAGGGCCCGTTCCTGTCCGCGGCGCGGTGTGGCGCGCAGTCGCCTGGAGACCTGCTGCTGCCCGACCCCGGCCTGGCCGAGCTGTTCATCGAGGCTGGCGACGGCGCGGTGCGGGTAGTGACGATCGCGCCGGAATTGCCGGGCGCGGCGGATGTAATGGCCGTGTTCCGCGACGCGGGAGTGATCGTCGCGCTCGGACATACCGCTGCAAGCTATGACGTCATGCGCCAGGCGATCGCCAATCTGGACGGCACCGTGCTGATCACCCACCTGGCCAACGGCATGCCGCCGCTGCACCACCGCTCCGGCGGCCCGGTCGCGGCCGCGCTGGTCGCGGCGTCGCGGGGCGAGGCGACCGTGGAGCTGATCGACGACGGCGTCCACGTTGATCAAGGCTTCGCCGACCTGGTGTTCGCTACCGCCGCGGCCGGGCACGTGGTGCTGGTGACCGACGCGATGGCGGCGGCCGGCATGGCCGACGGCGAGTACCAGCTCGGCCCGCAGCGCGTCCGCGTCACCGGCGGCGTGGCGCGCCTGGACCCCGGTGGCGCGCTGGCGGGCGGCACCAGCCACCTCATCGACGACGTCGCCCGCGCGGGCGGAACGGTTCCCGCCGTACGCGCCGCGACCGAGGTGCCAGCTCACATTCTTGGCCATAACGACGTTGGCATCATCGCCCCGGGCCACCCCGCCGACCTGGTGGTGATCGAGCCGTCCGGTGAGCGCCGGGTCATGCGGCACGGAGTCTTCCTGTGACGCTGCGGGTGGGTGTCACGATGGATGAGTCCGCCCTCACTCCGGCGTCACATACCCGGCTGCGGGCCGTCGCCGACGTGAGCCCGGGATTCGGGGTGGACACCGAGGTGCTGCTCACCGGCTGGGGGTCGCCACGGGTCGACGCGGCGGCGCTGGCGTCGATGCCCCGGCTGCGGGCGGTCGTGCACTCGGCCGGGTCGGTGCGGCCGGTCGTCGGACCCGAGGTGTTCGCCCGCGGGATCGTGGTGTCGTCGGCGGCTGACTCGAACGCGATACCGGTCGCCGAGTTCACCCTCGCCGCGGTGATCTTCGCCGCCAAGCGGGTGACCAGGATGGCGGATGGCTACCGTCGGGCCGACCGGTTTTCGGCCGGTTTCATCGGGACCAACGGCATCACCGTCGGGGTGGTCGGGGCGTCCCGCATCGGGCGGCGGGTCATCGGCCTGCTGCGATCGGTCCTCGACGTGCGGGTGCTGGTCAGCGATCCGTACGCAACCTCGGTTGACGGTGCCTCGCTGGTCGGCCTGGACGAGCTGGTCCGCGCCTCCGACATCGTGACGCTGCACGCGCCCGCGCTGCCGTCCACCCGGCACCTGATCAACGCGGCGCGGCTCGCGGCGATGCGCGATGGTGCGGTGCTGATCAACACGGCCCGCGGCTCCCTGGTGGACACCGCGGCTCTGACCGCGGAGCTGGTCGCTGGCCGGCTGGACGCGGTGCTCGACGTGACCGACCCGGAACCACTGCCGGACGACTCACCACTGCTGCGGCTGCCGAACGTGCTGCTCACGCCACACATCGCCGGGGCGATGGGTAACGAGGTGGCCCGGCTGGGCGACGCGGCCGTCGCGGAGATCGAGCGGCTGGCGGCCGGGCAGCCGCTGGCTCATCCGGTCGTTCTTGAGGATCTGGAGCGGATCGCGTGAGCCGCGCCGAGTGGGAATCCTTCGCCGACCGGCTGCTGGAGTCGGTCGTGCCGTACGCGACGCCGGGGTTCGCGCAGTTCCGGCTGCCGGGGCGGACCAGCTATTCGGGTGAACTGTCGGACGGGCTGGAGGGGTTCGCCCGGACGTTCATGCTGGCGGCGTTTCGCATCGCGGGGGCCGATGGGGACGCTCCTGGGCTGATCGAACGGTACGCGGCCGGGCTATCGGCCGGCACTGACCCCGCTAGCCCGTACCGGTGGCCGGAGATCACCGACGTCAAGCAGCAGATGGTGGAGGCGGCGGCGATCGCGATCGCGTTGCAGGAATCCCGGCCGTGGCTGTGGGACCGGCTCTCGCCGGGTGTGCAGGATCAGGTGCTGGCCTGGCTCGGCGGTTTCACCGGCAAGAAGACACCGCGCAACAACTGGGTGCTGTTCCGCGCGGTGACCGAGCAGTTCGTGCTGTCCGCGGGCGGGCACGCGTCGCCCGCCGAGATCGAGGCCGACCTGGACCAGATCGAGGAGTGGTACGTCGGGGACGGCTGGTACACCGACGGTGACACGCAGAATTTCGATTACTACATCGGCTGGGCTATGCATCTGTACCCGCTGCTGTGGACCCGGATGGCCGGGCCCGCGGCGGCCGACCGCGCGGCAGTGTACCGGGCCCGGCTGCGTTCGTTTCTGGAGCAGTACCAGTATTTCTTCGGCGCCGACGGGGCGCCGGTGCATCAGGGCCGCTCGCTGACCTACCGGTTCGCGTGCGTCGCGCCGCTGTGGATGGGCGCGCTGTTCGACGCGACGCCGCTGTCTCCCGGGCAGACCAGGGGGCTCGCCTCCGGGGTGCTGCGGCATTTCGCGTCCCATGGCGTGCCTGATTCCCGGGGCTTGCTGACGCTCGGCTGGTACGACGAGTTCCTGCCGGTGACGCAGCCGTATTCCGGGCCCGGGTCCCCGTACTGGGCGAGCAAGGGGTTCCTCGGGCTGCTGTTGCCGCCATCGCATCCGGTCTGGACGGAGCCCGAGTCGCCTTCGGCGTTCGGCGATCGGGTGGTGGCGATGCCCGCGCCCGGGTTCCTGTTGCACAGCACCGCCGCCGACGGCATCGTCCGGTTGCTCAACCACGGCAGCGACCATTTCCCGCCCGGCGGCGACCCGTATTATTCGCGGCTCGCGTACTCGTCGCGGACCGGGCCGGGTGCTGTCGACAACCAGATCACGGTGATCTCCCCCGCTGGCGGGGTCTCGGTACGGACCGCGATTGAGCGGCTGGGGGTGTCGGCGTCTCGGTACTCTTCGGATTCTGTGACCGTCACGACGCAGGTGGCGGTGCGCGGCCCGTGGGAGATCCGTGCCCACCTTGTCGAGGCGCCGCCGGACTGGACCGTCCGCGAGGGCGGGTACGCGGTGGCCTCCGCTGCGCCGCCGGTTGCTGCTGTTTCCGGGTTGCAGGCTTCGGCGGAGCGGTCCGATGGACTTCGGTCCGTTCTCGTCGGGCTGCACGGGTGGGAGTCGGCGTCCACGGTGTCTGAGCAGGGTTTTAACGCTTTTGGGTCGCAGTCGGCGACGCCGATTCTGCTGAGCGGGTCCGGTGGGGTTCACGTCACCCTCGTCGGGCTCACCGGCTCGCCTCTTGAAGTGCCTCCGGCCTCCGCCTCGGTGTCCGGCGGTCTGGTCCGCGTCGAACTCGCCGGGGAGGTGATCGAATTCTCGCTGACTACTTCACCGAATCCCGGCTGAGCGCCCGGCGGCCGTTGGCGGTGCCGTCTTTTGATGCTTTGTCCCACCTCGATGTGCTCGACAAGCCATGGCCGCTGCTCACCGCGTCGTCGTACGCCCGGTTCAGCCGCGACGGCGACCGGGGCGCTTACGAGGCTGGGTACTTCTTCCGCCGGACACGACTGGCGGCGGCGGTACTCGCCTCCTTGCCGGATGACGTCACCGACGGGGTGTGGTTGCTGTGCGAGGAGACCAGCTGGTGCGTGCCCGCGCACGAGCCGGGCCCGCTGCCCGATCCCGCCCGGCCGTACGTCGACCTGTTCGCGGCCGAGACGGCGGCGCTGCTCGCTCTTACCGATCACCTATGCCGTTTGGATCCGCTGGTGCGACGGCGGCTGCGGGACGAGGTGGTGAGCCGGGTGCTGGCGCCGTTCCGGGATCGGGACGACTGGTGGTGGCTCGGGCTGACCGGCCAGCGGCTTATCAACTGGACACCGTGGATCCTGTCCAACGTCCTGCTGGCGTCGGTGCTGCTGGAGGACGATCCGGCCCCCACCTGCGGGCGGGCGGTGGCCGCGCTCGACCGGTACCTGGACGGGCAACCGGATGATGGCGGCTGCGACGAGGGAGTCCACTACTGGTGGCGGGCCGGAGCCTGCCTGTTCGAGTGCCTCGAGACACTGGCCACCGCGTGCGGCGACGACTTCGGCGTGTTCGCCGAGCCCAAGCTGCGGGCCATCGCCCGGTACCCGCTGGCCGCCCAGATCTCCCGTGACTGGGTAGTGAACTTCGCCGACGGGCACGCGCGGACCGGAAACCCGGACGCGGAGCTGTTGTACCGGTTCGGCCGCGCCGTCGGCGACGAGGAGGTCGTTGCGCACGCGGTGGCACTGCGGGGATCGGCCGCGTTCGCTGCGCCGAA
The DNA here is from genome assembly GCA_050012355.1 of Streptosporangiaceae bacterium. GTDB lineage: Bacteria > Actinomycetota > Actinomycetes > Streptosporangiales > Streptosporangiaceae > JBEKHI01. The sequence continues at coordinate 23,373 of JBEKHI010000006.1, forward strand.
CGGATCACTGCGGCGGGCGGTGGCGGCGCTGGCTGACACGGAGTGGCGGTCCGCTCCTGACCGGGACTTCCCGCTCCCCGCGCAGGCCTGGCTGCCGGATACCGAGGTGCTGGTGGCCCGCCAGACCGCCGGTTCAGCATCCGGCCTGTTCCTGGCGGCGAAAGCCGGCCACAACGACGAGTCACACAACCACAACGACGTCGGCTCATTCATCGTCGCCCTCGACGGCGTGCCGCTGCTCATCGACCTGGGCACCGAGGCGTACACCGCGAAAACGTTCGGGCCTGACCGCTACGACATCTGGACCACCCGGAGCTCCTGGCACAACGTCCCCTCGGTCGATGACATAGAGCAGCGAGCCGGCCGGTCATTCACCGCCCAGAACGTGTCCGCCGTTCTATCCGACGACGCCGTGTCCCTGTCTATGGACCTCGCCGATGCGTATCCCACCGAGGCCGGGATCGACTCGTGGCTCCGGACGGTGCGGCTCTCCCGGCTCGATGCCTCGATCACGATCGAGGACGCCTGGCTGCTGCGCCGCTCCCCCGCGCAGGTGTCCTCGACCCTGGTGCTGTCCCAGCCTCCTTCTGAGGTGTCCGACGGGCGGCTGACCGTAGCTGGGCTCGTCCTCGAATGGGACCCCGGCCTTTTGCGCGCCGAAGTCACCGAGCGCCCGATCGACGACCGCCAGCTCCGTCACTCCTGGGGCTCCGCCATCTACCGGGTAGTGCTGTCGGTCCAGTCCTCCACCCCTACCGGCTCCACTCGGCTCCGAATTTCGGCCGCGTAACCGCCATCAAGGAACTGCCCGGCCTGATCAGCTACCACGCGGGCACATCACCCGACGGTTCCGTGGTCCATGTCAGCACCTGGGAGTCCGACGAGCACGCACAGCAGATGAGCCAGCTCAAAGAGATGATCGTGGATACCCGGCAGGCCTACGAAAAGGCCGGCGTCACCTTCACCCCCATCATCAATTACCCGATCGACTGGACCATCTGACCGCTCGCCCGCTGGGGCTTGGACGCCCATGAATGTCCCATCGCTGGCGCTTTTACGCCAGCGATGGGACATTCATGGGGCCACATGCACGTTATTCGGCCTCAGCGGGGGCGAAAGATATCGTCCGCGTTTCTGGCCTGCAGGGCGCGGTCTGCCCAGTATTCGAGGTGAGTACGGTCCGCGCAGGACTCCACGAGGTCGCGATCGGTCTCGGGGAGCATGATGCCGCGGGCCTTGCCCGCGACCGCCGCGGCGCGGGTCAGGCACTCCTGCGACCCCGGGCGTCCCCCGGGCGTGCCTCGAGCGCCACGCGTCCCCGTCGGGGCTTGCGGATGCTGCGGATTTTGCTGCCTTTTCAAGTGCTCCAGACACGATGCTCGTGCGTCATACAAAGCAGGATTCAGGCCTGAGGGGGGTACCCATGTCGCGGTTTCAGGTGGGCGCGACCGGCGCTAATCGGAGATTAGGGACCAGCACCGCCTCAGCCGGCTCCTTCGCAAGCGACCCCCGGGTACGGACCCCCGACCGTATCCGGGGGTCTTCTCGTGTCGCGGAAGTGCTGCCCCGTTGCTGGTTGGTGTCGCACGCCGTGGAACTGGGCGGGCCGGCGGGTCAGAAGGCGATGACACCTCGTAGGTTCCGTCCCTCTCGCATGTCCTGGTAGCCGGTGTTGATGTCCTCGAGCTTGTAGGTCCGGGTGGCAAGCTCGTCTAGCTTGAGTGCTCCGTTGCGATAGAGGTCGAGCATCTTCGGGATGTCCCGGCGCGGGTTAGCCGTTCCGAACAAGGAGCCCACGACCCGCTTCTCCATGAGCACCAGGTCCAGCGCGGACATGGCCACGGTGGTCTCGGCGGCGTCGTGCAGGTTAGTAATCACGACGGTGCCGCGCTTGCTGGTCATCGCCAGGCTCTTGCCGATCTGTTCGCCAGTGCCGAGACCCATCGTGTTGATGACCACGTTCGCGCCGCGACCATGGGTCAGCTCGGTCACCAGGGCCTGGGCGTCTTCGCTGCTGGCGGCGGTATGGGTGGCCCCGAACTCGAGGGCTTTGTCCCGCTTGAACTGGACAGGGTCCACGGCGATCAGGTGCTCGGCGCCGGCCAGCCTGGCCCCCTGAACCGCGTTGATACCGATCCCGCCGACGCCGACCACGACGACGGTGTCGCCAGCCCGGACCCCGCCCGCGTTGACCGCCGAGCCCCAGCCGGTGACCACGCCGCAGCCGAGCAGGCAGGCCCTGCTGAGCGGGATGTCGTCGTCGATCTTGATGCAGTTGGTCTCGCTGACCACGGTGTGCTGGGCGAAGGTGCCCAGCAGGCACATCAGGCCGAGGTCCTGGCCGCGGGCGTGGTGGCGGGCGGTGTGGTCGGAGATCTGCACGCCGTCACCGAGGTACTGGCCGAGCTCGCACAGATTCTGCATGCCCGCTGAGCACGCCTGGCACCGCCCGCAGGCGGGAATGAAGCCGAAGATCACCCTGTCCCCGGGCCGCAACGTGGTGATGCCCGGCCCGGGTCTCCGTGACGATTCCTCCTGGCTTAGAACGGGAAGCCGTGGGCCTGTGGCCGGGAAGTGACCCACTGCCATTGGGTGAACTCGTCCCAGCTGCTCTGGGAACCGAAGCGACTGCCGTTGCCGGACGCGCCCGTTCCGCCGAACGGCGCGAACGCATCGTTGTTCAAGGTCTGATCGTTGACGTGGACGATGCCGGTGCGCAACTGCTCGGCCACCTCAAGCCCGCGCTCGACGGAACCGGTCTGGATGGCCGCCACCAGCCCGTACTCGGTGTCGTTGGCCACCCGGACCGCCTCATCGGCGTCCTTCACGACCACCACGGGCGCGACCGGCCCGAAGATCTCCTCCCGGAACGCGGCCATCGATGGCGTGACGTCCGCCAGGACGGTCGGCCGGTAGAACAGCCCGTCGTGGCGGCCTCCCGCGCGCACGGTGGCGCCCGCGCTGACCGTCTCGCTGACGATGCGGTCCACGTTCGCGAGCTGCTTGTGACTGATGATCGGGCCCAGGGCGACGTGATCGGTGTAGGGGTCTCCGACGGGCAGGTTGTCCGCCCGCTTGACCAGACGCTCAAGGTAGGCGTCAGCGACCGCTTCCAGGACGATGTGCCTGCCCGCGGTCATGCAGACCTGGCCTTGATGCAGAAAGGCTCCCCAGGCTCCGGCCGAGCTGGCTACGTCCAGGTCGGCGTCGTCGAGGACGATCAGGGCGTTGTTGCCGCCCAGTTCCAGGCTGACCCGCTTCAGCGTGCGCCCGGCGGCCTCACCGACGAGGCGGCCGACGGCCGTGGACCCGGTGAACGAGATCATCGCCACGCTGGGATTTTCGGCCAGCGCGGCACCTGGCTCGGCGTCGCCGGGCAGCACGTGCAGCAGACCGCCGGGCAGCCCCGCCAGCTCGAACAGCCGGGCGATCAGCACGCCGCCGGACACCGCGGTCTGCACGTCGGGCTTGAGCACGACCGCATTGCCGAGTGCGAGCGCGGGGGCGACGGCCCGGACGGACAGGATCTGCGGGAAGTTCCAGGGGCTGATCACGCCGACGACACCAAGCGGGACGCGGCGGGCAATGCTCTGCCGCCCGGCCTCGCTCGTCGGCAGGAGATGACCCCAGGGCTGGGTGGGCAGAGCGGCCGCCTCCCATAGTTCGCCGAGCACCAGGTCGACCTCGAAGGCGGCCTTCCCGGGCACGGCCCCGCCCTCGCGAACCAGCCAGCGTTCGAACTCAGCCCGGTTGGCCTCCAGGACAGCGGCCGCCCGGCGGATCAGCGCCGCTCGCTGCGGGCCGGGAAGCGCCGCCCAGGCAGGCTGTGCCCGCTGGGCGGCCGCGACGGCCTCGTCGATGTCGGCGGCGTTCGCCAGGCCCACGCGGGCGAGCACCTCGCCGGTAGCGGGTTCGACGGACTCGAGCTCACCGCCGTCAGCGGTCACCCATCCGTCGCTGAAGATCTTGCCCTGCCAGTCCAGGTCATCGAGGACCTCGGTCATCTGCTGCCTCCCTTGCCAGCTACCTGAATGTGCGACAAACTCTTGTCGAGCTAGCAATAGACGCGTTGACTGTTTGCGTCAGAGGTTTTGCCTGTTCAAGACATGCCAGCTGGCCCGCCGCCGTTGGAGGGCTATGGATCGTGAACTGAATACACTCCAGGCGCAGGCGTACGACGAACCCGAGCTGTGGCGGGTAAACCTGGGCGCGGCGTTCTCTGATCTCGTGCCAAAGCCGCTCGAACCGGCGGCTGCTCCCGAGGGGACGCAAGGTCCCGGCATGCTGTTGTCGCAGTTCATCACGGCGGCCGTGGACCAGGTAAGCACAGCGGGCCCGGAGATGACCGGCAAGCTCGCGGACGCTAGCGTCTGCCTGCTCGGCTGTGCCCTCACCGGCGATGGTGACGCCGCCGCTGACGAGGCCGGCGCGCTGCGCGGCCACGTGATGACCTACATTCAGGCGAACCTGATCGACCCGCGGCTGTCCCGCACCACCATCGCCGCCGCGCATAACATGTCGCCGCGGACGCTGGATCGCCTCTTCCACGGCCAGCAATGGTCAGTCAGCGGCTACATCCGGCACGAACGGCTGAAAGGCGCGCACCGGGATCTGGAAAACCCCGCGCTGATGCACCGCAGCATCGCTGCCCTGGCCGCACATTGGTGTTTTGTGGATGCCGCTCACTTCAGCCGGGTCTTCCGGGAAAGCTACGGCTACCCGCCATCGCAAGCCCGGCCGAGCGCCAGTTAGCCGAAGGCCGAGCGGGCGGCGTCACGCACGGCGTCGGCCAGCAGGTCGGGGGCTGTCAGGTGCGCGATATGGCCTTGGCCGGGAAGCGTGACGAGTCGCGAGTCCGGCAGCACTGACACTAGGTCCGCTGCGCGTTCGCGCAGGTGAGCGGGGCTGCTATCGCCCTCGAGGATGGTGGTGGGCACTTCGAGCGTCGCGAAGCGCTCGATCCCCACGCCGAGCCGGTCGACCGCTTCACCGTCGGTGAGCTGCGGTCCGGCGACGGCGACGAACACGGACCGCGCGTCCGGATCGGCCAGCATCGCCTCGACCTGGGCACCGGGCATTCCTACGACGTCCCGCAGGTGAATGCGTATCGCCTCGACGGGGTCACCGCCGTCGAACGCCGCCCGGGCCCGCTGTCCGGCCTCGCCACTGACCAGTGTCCGAGTGGGCATCGGGGGTTCGTAAACGACGATCCCCGCGAAGCTCGAGGGCGCGAGCAACGCGGCCTCCAGCGCGGCCACGGCGCCCGAGGAGTGCCCGACGAGTAGGACCGGCTGGTCGAGCAGGGCGAGGATCGCGAGGATATCGGCGGCCTCGACCGCCATTGAGTGGTCCGGCGGCAGGCTCGCGCCCGGGGCGTAGATGCGCCGCTGGATCCTGACGGTCCGGTAGTCCTTGGCCAGCCGCTCCGAGACCGACTCCCAGGCCGACGCGTCGCCGCCGCCGGGGTGGACGATCAGCACGGTCGGGCCGTCGCCCTCGACCAGAGCGGTAACGGGTGTGCCATCGGCGGAGATCGCGTGAAGTTCGGTCATACGCATGACAATAGCGACCGCGCCCAAGCGTTCTCTTGAAATAACGCGAAGGACTTTTGCACGTGGGGGTACAAAAATGCTGCGGGTTATCCAGAGCATAGGGATATATGCCGATAAAAGGGTCGAATGGCTTGCCGATGCCGCCGCGCAGTTACCCCTCGCATGATCATGGACAGTTCAGGGCTCATAGGAAACGTTCAGAACAACGTGAGTTGTCGTCGCGGCCGAGCGATTTGGTGCGGTATCACCCGGTTGCACGGTCCCCGCCAGCGCCCCTCTGTTCGAGGTGATCATGGTGAGTGCTGCACTACCCAGACAAGAGTGCGGGTAATGCGGCACTCACCAGGAACGCCCGGCGCGACAGCAGGGCGATATGGCACGGATGCCCGGTTCGCTACCCCATTCCAGGCCTCACAGCGCGCAGCAAACCACGATCAGGACCCGCAACACGCCGCAAACACACGTGTCCTAGACACGTGAACTGTCCACCATCATGAAAGCGGCCGCCCCTCAGGCGACGCGGACGACGGCGAAGCTCATCGGGGGCATCGTCAGCGACGAGCCGGAGAGCGCGATGCCGACGCCGGAGGCGGCGAGCACCGAAACCCCAACCGCCCCCAGCGGCAGCGTAGCCGCCGCGGTCCCGAAGTGGGCGGCCACCCGCAGCGCTCCCCTGGTCACCACGATCCACCGGTCCGCCTCGTCAAACGCGACGTCGATCAGCGACAGCCGCGGGTCGGTGAGCGACGGCTCGGAACGGCGCAGCGCCAGCAGCGAGCGGTACCAGGACAGCAGTTCCTTGTGCGGCGAGGAGTCCAGCTCAGACCAGGAAAGCTTGGACCGCAGGAACGTCTCCGGATCCTGCGGGTCGGGCACCTGCGAGGGGTCCCACCCGTACGCGCGGAACTCTGATCGCCGTCCGTGAGACACCGCCGCCGCCAGCTCGGGGTCGGTGTGGTCGGTGAAGTACTGCCACGGTGTGGACGCGCCCCACTCCTCCCCCATGAACAGCATCGGCGTGTACGGCGAGGTCAGCACCAGCCCGGCGGCGACCCGCAGTTGCTCCGGGAGCAGCCGGTCTCCCGCCGCCCGGTTGCCGATCTGATCGTGATCCTGGTCGTACGCCAGGAACCGGTACGACGGAAAGCGCAGCCGGTCCACCGGGCGGCCGTGCGACCGGCCGCGGAACGACGACCAGATCCCATCGTGGTAGAAGACCCGGGAATACACCTTGGCGAGCGCCGCCATCGAGTCGAAATCGGCGTAATACCCCACCGTCTCACCGGTGACCGCCACGTGTACCGCGTGATGGAAATCGTCATCCCACTGCGCGTCCAGACCGTACCCGCCGGCCTCACGCGAGGAGACCAGCCGGGTGTCGTTCAGGTCGGATTCCGCGATCAGCGTCAGCGACCGACCAGTAGCCGCTGACAGACCAGAAACCGCCACCGCGAGTTCCTCGAGGATGTGCGTCGCGCGGTGGTCTTCGAGCGCGTGCACCGCGTCCAGCCGCAGCCCGTCGAAATGGTAATCCCGCAGCCACATCAGCGCGTTCTCGACAATGAACGCCCGGACCTCGTCCGAGCCTGGCTGGTCGAGGTTCACCGCGGGACCCCACGGCGTGGTGTGCGCGTTCGTGAAATACGGCCCGAACGACGCGAGCCTGGTCCCCGGGCCGATGTGGTTGTAGACGACGTCGAGCAGCACCCCGAGGCCCCGGGCGTGGCACGCGTCGACCAGCCGCTTGAGCCCGTCGGGCCCGCCGTAAGGGTCGTGCACCGCCCACAGGCACACCCCGTCGTACCCCCATCCCCAGCGCCCGGGGAACGCGGCCACCGGCATCACCTCGACCACGTTCACCCCCAGGTCAACCAGGTGCCCGAGGCGGTCGATGGCGGCGTCGAACGTGCCATCGGGGGTGAACGTCCCGGTGTGCATCTCGTAGATCACCGAGCCAGGCAACGGGACACCGCGCCAGCCGTGATCGGTCCACTCGAACGCCGCCTGGTCATACACCCGGCTCGCCCCGGCCACGCCGGAAGGCTGCCACAGTGAGCGCGGATCCGGCAGCGGCTCGCCGCCGTCCAGCCGGAAGGCGTAATCGCCGGTGACGGCGACGTCGGTGGACCACCACCCCGAAGCTGACCCCGACATCGGGAACAGTTCGCCCCCGGCCGACACCTCGACGCGCTGCGCGTCCGGCGCCCAGACCCTCATGACCGAACCAGCAGCGCCACCGGCAGCCGGAGCGCCGGCAGTCCCTCGTACCGGTCCCCGGTCAGCGCGTCGCGCCAGTCACCGTCCGGCAACCGCAACTGAGTGCCACCCCACCCGCCGTACGCCCGCAGCGTCGCGGGCAGCCGTCCCGCCACCACCACGACTTCTCCCCCTCGGCAGAACGATGTGACGCACTCTCTCGCCGCCCCGTTCACCTCGACCGGCTCATACGACCCGGTGAACCACTCGGGATGGTCCCGCCGCAGCCGCAACGCACGCGAGGTGACCAGCAGCTTTTCCTCATCGAGCCCGGACGGGACGGCACCCGAGTCCAGTTCCTCGAGCAGCTCACGCCGCCACGCGTAGTCCACCGGGCGCCGGTTGTCCGGGTCGACGAGCGCGTAGCTGGCCAGCTCGCACCCCTGGTAGACGTCGGGCACGCCGGGCATCGTCAGCTGGATGAGCTTGGCGGCCAGCGAGTTCACCCGGGCATCCGGGGCGATCTCCGCGACGAAATCCCCGACCGGGGCAGCTACCCGGGCCGCCTCGGCGAACGTGAGCACCGCGTCCTCGTAGACCGGGTCCTGGTCAGTCCAGGTGGTGTGGGTCTTGGCCTCGCGCATCGCCTTCGTCAGGTAGTCGCGGAGCCGCTCGGCGCTGATCGGCCACGCGCCGACGAGGGTCTGCCAGATCAGGTACTCGGCGGCCGGGTCGACCTGGTGATCGCGCAGCAGCTCGTGCCAGTCGGCCACCGCCGCCGCCCAGTCGCTGGGCCGCTCGGCGAGCACCGTGAGCCTGGCTCGTACGTCCTCGGCGCGCTTGGTGTCGTGGGTGGACAGCGTGGTCATCGTGGCAGGCCAGTCCCTGGCCAGCCGCGCCGCCGTGGCGTGGAAATCCGTCTGGCTCAGGCCGAAGACGCCCGGGTCGCAGCCCACCTCGTTCAGCGAGACCAGCCGGAACCAGCGGTAGAACGCGGTGTCCTCCACCCCCTTGGCCTCTACCGGCACGGTGTACTGCTGGAACCGGATGTCGCCTCCGGCGAGTACGTCATCGAGGACCAGTTGCACAGTCGAGTGCAGTCGGGCGGGAAGCCGGTCCCGCGCGGCGCCGGCCGCCTCGCGCAGCTCGCGGACCGCGTCCGGCGACGGGTCGGTGCCCGCCGCCACGTACGCCCGGTACACCCGCAGGCAGGTCGCGAGCTCAGCGACGACCGCCGCCAGGTCCTCCGGTGGCGCGTCGGTCTTCAGCGACCGCACTACCCGGGACAGGTCGGGTGCGAACGCGCCGGTCGCCTGGTCGTGTTTCGCCTCCCGCGCGACCTCTGCGAACCCGCGCTTCTCCCCGGTGAACTTGGCGTAGCCGAGGCTCAGCGGCTCGGCGCCCGCCGGGTCGGTCGCCAGTCCGCCGGTGAAGGCGACCGCGTCGTACCCGGTGGTGCCCGCGCACGCCCAGTCGGCCGGCAGTACCTCGCCCGCGGCGAGGATCTTCTCGGTGACCACCCATGCTCCCCCGGTCACGTCCGACAGCCGCCGCAGGTAGCCGCCGGGATCGGCGAGGCCGTCGACGTGGTCGACCCGCAGCCCGTCGATGAGTCCCTCGCGCACCAGCCGGATGATGACCTCGTGCGTCTCGTCGAACACCTCGGTGTCCTCTACGCGCAGCGCGATCAGCGTGGTGATGTCGAAGAACCGCCGGTAGTTCAGCTCGGTGGCGGCGTTCTTCCAGAACGCGAGCTTGTAGTGCTGCGCGTCGAGCAGCTCGGGCAGCGGCAGGCCGGAAGTTCCGTCCCGGACCGGCAGCACGTGGTCCCCGTAAGACACCCGGTCCCCGGAAACCGTGATCCCGTCCAGCGAGTCGCTGCCCAGGATCGGCAGCAACAGCCGACCGTCGTGCCGGGTCCAGTCCACGTCGAACCAGCGGGCGTACGGCGAGGACTGGCCCTCACTCAGCACCGACCAAAGCTGCCGGTTCAGCGATTCCGGCGCCGGGATGGCCATGTGGTTCGGCACGATGTCGACGACGATGCCGAGCCCGGCTGAGCGCAGCCGGTCCGCCATCGCGCGGAACCCGTCCTCCCCGCCCAGCGCGACCGACACCCGGGAGTGATCCACCACGTCGTATCCATGAGTGGACCCGGGCGCCGCTTGCAGGATCGGCGACAGGTATACATGGGTCAGTCCGAGCGCGGAAAAATAGTCCGATTGAGCAGCTACTGCACCGAAATCGAATTCGGGAGTCAGCTGCAACCGGTAGGTCGAGGCAGGCACAGTAAAGGGGTACCACTCGTCGTTATGGATAATCCTAAGTACCCGCGTTAAACGTAACATTACTGTGGGTAACTACCCCGTGTACATGAGATGACGGGGGGATTCACATGTCCGAGCAGGTCGAAGCCGACGTGACCAGAATGGTCGGCCGGCACTGGGGTTGGGTGCTTGGCTTCGGTGTCATCACGATACTCGCCGCCATCGCGGTACTCGCCTGGCCCGCGGAGACGCTGCTGGTGATCGCCGTCCTGTTCGGCTGCCAGCTCGTCATCTTCGGTGTCTACCGGTTCGTCGCGGCCTTCGCCTACAGCTTCCTGTCGGGCGGGATGCGCGCGCTGTTCGCGATCCTCGGCGTGCTGTCGCTGATCGTCGGGCTGTGGGCGATCCGGCACGCTGGCCTGACGCTGCTGGCGCTCGCGGTGCTGCTCGGCATCTTCTGGATCATCAACGGCACCGTCGAGATCTTCACCGCGGCGACCGAGGGCAAGGACCTGCCGGGCCGCGGCTGGACGATCGCGATGGGCGTGCTCAGCGTGGTCGCCGGCATCATCGTGCTGGCCGACCCCGGCATCTCGCTGCTCACGCTCGCGATCGTGCTCGGCTGCTGGCTGCTGGTCTTCGGCATCATGGAGATCGTCTCCGCGTTCCGGCTCCGGTCCGCGGCCCAGCCGTCCTCCGCCTACCGTCCCGCGCACGTCTGAGGCCGCCATGCTCACGGCCGAACTTAACCAGCGCGACCTCGCGTCGCTGCGGGCACCCCGCGAGTTCCCGGCGGTGTCGCTCATCATGCCGACCCACCGCACCTACCCGGACAACAAGCAGGATCCGGTGCTGCTGCGGAACCTGCTCGAAGAGGCGAGTACCCGGCTGCACAACGCGAACCTGCCGCACGGCATGGCCGCCGAGGTGACCAGCGCCCTGGAAGCCGCCGCGGCCAGCGTCGATCGCAGCCACGCGGCCGAGGCCCTGGTGCTGTTCGCCGCGCCCGGCGGCGAGCACCACTCATTCGTTGTCCCGTATGTCCATCCGCAGCCCCGGGTGGCGATCGGGCAGTCGTTCGCGACCAGGGATCTGGTGGCCGCGCGGGAGCACGTGTGGAACTACTGGGTGCTGGTGCTGTCCGAGCAGCCCACCCGGCTGTGGAGCGGCGTCGGCGAACAGCTGACGCAGTCCAACGCGGTGGGCTTCCCGATGATGTACGCCGATAGCCTGCCCGACGAGCGAGGGCCAGTGCCGCATGCGCGCCGCGCCGAGCGGATCAAGAATGACCGGCGCGAGCAGTTCTTCCGGCACATCTTCGGCGAGATGGTGACCGTGCTGGCCGACGACGGGCGCCCGCTCGTGGTCACCGGCGTCCCGCGCTACCTGTCCTACTTCGAGCAGCTCGCGCCGGCCGCGGTCAAGGGCCAGTTCATCGGTTCCGCCGAGGGTAGCTTCGGTGACGCGACCGGACCGGAGGTGGCCTCTATCATCGCCCCGGCGCTGATCGAGGAACGCGAACGCTGGCAGGACGAGGCGATCCGCCAGCTCGAGACCGCCAGGTCCGAGCGGCTGTTCGCCAGCGGCCTCACCCAGGTGTGGGACCTCGCGGCGGCCGGGCAGATCCGCGAACTGCTCGCCGAGGAAGGGTACCTGGCGCCCGCCCGCGAGTCCGGTGGCCACCTGCTCCCGCCGGGTGATCCGGCCGGCGATCAGGTCGACGACGCCATCGACACGATCATGGACGCGGTGCTCGACGGCGGTGGCGAAGTGATCTTCGTCCCGGATGGCTCGCTGGCGGACTCCCACCGAGTCGCCGCGTCGCTACGTTACTAATCTGGACACCATGAACCCGGACGAACGTGACACGCACGCGTACTCCTTCGGCGCCGCCGCGGCGGCCTACGACGAGCACCGGCCGGATTACCCGGAGACGGCGGTGCGCTGGGCGCTTGAGCTCGCGCCCGGGCACCGGGTGCTTGACCTGGCGGCCGGGACCGGGAAGCTCACCCGGGTCCTGGCCAGCCTTGGCCTGGACGTGATCGCCGTCGAACCAGACGAGCAGATGCTCGCCGAGCTTCAGTCGAACCTGCCCTCGGTCACGGCGCTGTCCGGCCAGGCCGAGGACATCCCGTTGCTGAATTCCAGCGTGGACGCCGTGGTGGCCGGCCAGGCCATGCACTGGTTCGACATGGAGCAGGCGGGACCGGAGATCGCGCGGGTACTCGTGCCGCAGGGGACGATCGGCGCGATGTGGAACTTCGACGACGACCGGGTGCCGTGGGTGGCGGCACTCGAGGAGGCCGCCGAGGACACCGGCGGCGCGACGATGTCCCAGTGGCTATCGGGTGATCATGAATCGCATTTCGTCACCCCGTCGCTGCCCGGCCTGTTCGGCGAACTGGAACGGGCCGAGTTCCCGCACGGCCAGCTCCGCACCGCCGCCTCGCTGACCGCCACCATAGCGACCCACTCCCGGCTGCTCATGATGGAACCCGGAGACCGGGAGCGCGTGCTGTCGGCGGTCCGGGTTTTCCTTGAGTCTCACCCGGAGACGTCGGCGGGCGAATTCACCATGCCGATGGTCACGGCCGCGTTCCGCGCGGTCAGGTTGTAGAGTCCAGGTCGTGGAAACAGATCTTGACTCCCTGTCCTCGCACGAGCTGCACGACCGGGCGGTGAAGCGGGCGCTGAAGCACGGGGACGTCCGCTTCCTGTGGCAGCTGCTGCGGTCCATCCCGGCGGCCGAGGCGCTGGAGGGGAACGAGGGCGAGGTCACCGCCGACCTGACGAAGATGTCGGCGATGATCGCGGACGCCCTTGGTACCGGTGAGGGCAAGGAGGCGGATGCGCTCCGCCCCCTTTACCTTGACTACCTCACCAAGCACGGGGATTAGTCCGTCTTAAGTACGCCTTCGACCTCGAGGGTGATCGACACCTTGTCGCTGACCGCGACACCGCCGGGGACACCGGGGATCGGGCCGTTGAAGCTCACCCCGAAGTCCAGCCGGTTGATCTCGCCCTGAGCGGAGAATCCGGACCGGGTGCCGCCGTAGGCGTCCGGGCCGAAGCCGTTGATCTCAAGCTGCAGGCTGATCGGCTTGGTGACATCCTTGATGGTCAGGTCGCCGTCGAGCAGGAAGCCGTCCTCGCCGTCGGAGCGGACCCCGGTGGACTTGAAGGTCATCTGCGCGTGCTTGTCCACCTCGAAGAAGTCGGCGCTGCGGATGTGCCCGTCGCGCTGCTCGTTGCCGGTGTTCACCGACGACAGGTCGATCGACGCGTTGACGGTGGACTCCAGCGGGTTCTCCCCGGTCGTGAAGGTCCCCTCGAACGTGTCGAACCGCCCGCGTACCTTGCTCACCATCATGTGCCGGACGACGAACGAGACCTCCGAGTGCACGGGGTCAATCGTCCAGGTACCGGCGACGTAGCCGGGAATCTCCGTGGACATCATTCCTCCAGTTAGAAGTGGGGCTGCTTCCTGATCGTACGTTAGTTCTTAATCGTAACTGGTAGATACTTGACGCGTCAAGTACTGTCGGCACCAGTGTTTCATCTGTAACCTAGGTATATGACCTCAATGGCCGACGATCCGGCCGCCGCGCCGCCCGTCGCCTGTCATCATCGCGAGATACTCAACCGGATCGGCGATAAGTGGGCCATTTACGCGGTCGGACGGCTCGCCGATGGCCCGTTGCGGTTTTCCGAACTGCTACGCGGCATCGACGGCATCACCGCCCGGATGCTCACTGTAACCCTGCGCGGACTTGAGCGCGACGGCATCGTGACCCGCACCATGCACCCCGTCATCCCGCCCCGGGTTGACTACGCGCTGACGCCGCTCGGCCGGACGTTGCTCGACATCATCGGGCAGCTCATCGCCTGGGCCGGCGATCACGCCGCCGAGATCGCGGTCGCGCAGGCCGACTACGACACCCGAGGCGAGTGCACCAATTAGGCCATAACGGCGCGACTGGCTGTCCAGGGGCCTGCCGCTCGTCACCCGGGTGATAGAGCCCGGCCAGCCAGGCGGCACCCCGTGCGTACAGCCGCTCCACCTCCGGGCCACGCAGCCCGGGCATGTCCGTCTTGACCGGGTACCCGATCCTGGTCTGCAGGTACGCGAGATGCCGGTAGCCCTCGGGAAAGGCCGCCAGCAGTTCCGGGTCGAGCCGCAGGTCCGCGGCGGGGTCCACCGGGTCGAGGCGGTCCTTCTCGTAGATGGGCTGGCGCAGGAGGATTCGCCACTCGCCGTTTTGGCGGGCAAAGAAATCGTAGAAGCGGCCGGTGCACGCTACGTCGCACTCCCAGCCATCTACGGTCGCGCGCTGCATGATCGTCATCCGGGTCTGCGAGATGGCGCGGTCGCCCCGGATGTCGGCCACACAGGCTCCGGTGAAGTGCAGGATGCTGACGCCCTTCGCCCAGCCCTCCTGGCTGACCCGGATGAAGTCCTCCTTCGGCCCCTGGAACCAGGTCGCCATCATGTACCCGTCGTCATGCCACTGCTCGCGGAACGTGTCCCAGTCCCCCGAGTCCCGGGCGATGGCCCACCGCTCCACAACCTGCCTGATGGCGAGTGCGTCCTCCACTGATCCTCCCTTGGTCGGCTGTCACCACAGTAAAGTTTGGACCATGACTGCCGCCGATGATCGGGTACGAGTTCTCCTGGGGCGCAGCTCGGCGCTGCGGCGGGAGCTCGCCGACTTCGCCAGGCAGCCCCGGTTCGAGGAGCACCTGGCTCCGTTGCTCGGACGAGCGGCCGGGTCCGCGGGCCTGACCGAGGCTCAGCTGGTCAACGCGGTGGACGCGTTCATCATGCTGCACCGGTTCAAGGACGGCAGCGGGGTGATCGACCGCTTTCTGCAGTCACGCCGGGATCTTGACGCTTCGGACCGGGAACTGCTGCTGCGCTGGAAAGAGCCGGTCGACGGCGTCTTCGAGATCGTGCGGGTCTCCGGCGGCGCGACCGTCCTGGTGAACCTGCTCGATGAGCTGAGATACCGCGCGTACGCCAGCCTGACGCAGAACATCGCCGATCTCGGGCCGGACATCGTGTTCGTGGCCGGGCGCCTGGTCCCGCTCGACGACGAAAACTGGGTGATCTCCGGCATCGTGCAGGCGTTCACCTCGCAGATGGGCCACGAGATCGCCAGGTCCGTGATGGAGCTAGCCGCCGAGTACCCGTGGCTGATGTTCCACAACCCGGAGAAGGTCAAGCTCGGCTGGGAGCACATGCACCGGGACCGGGCGGCCTTCATCGAGTTCTTCGGCTCGGACGAGGTCATTCTCGCTCCTGGAGACGCCCAGGAGCGGATGAAGGCCTACCAGCAATGGCGCCGGGAACAGACCCCGGCGGTCGACCCGGTGCTCGGTGAGCTGCCGGGCACCGACGTGAACTTCGAGTTGCCGGACCCGTTCTTCGAGCACGACTCCGTGGGGCTGGTGTACGACCAGACCGACGGCCTGATGTTCCTCCCTGGCTACGGAACGCTGCGGGCGCTGTTCGAGAACCCTGCTCTCGTCAACGACCGGTGGTACGCCGACGCGCTGCGCGGGTACCTGGAATCGGACTCGATCAAGCCGGCCCCGCTGCGGCGGCTGGCCGGAACTTACCCCGCGAACACCGACCTGCTGCTCGCGAAGGTCCTCGGTAAGCCCTCTTTCACCTGGACCGTCAAGGGCGACGCGCTGCTCCGCAAGCACAAGCCCTGGTACTACCGACGCGAGCCGCTCCCGCCCATCGCGCTGATCAGCGACCGGGTCCGCGCGATCATGCTGCAAGTGAGCTGACCGGGCGGGGGCCGCGACAGCACCTCGGCACCCGTGCCCGGTTACAGTGGAAACGTACCGTCGCCCCGAGACGGTGGATTTCCACTGTAACCGCGCCGCGCCTATAACAGTTATCCGGCTGTGGGCGTCTTGGCCGAGGATGACGCCATCTCGTCCGGTGCGGGGGTCTCCGCCGCGGGGGCGTCCAGCTTTTCGGGGTGGCCCGGCGCGGGGAGGCCGTCCGCCGCGTCCGTCGAGCCCTTGCTCTTATCGGCAAACAGTATGTAGTGGAAGATCACGAACCGCATCAGGAACGTGATGATGTTGGCCAGCAGGTAGATGCCCTCAACGACTATCACCTTGTGCAGGCCGGACAGGTGGTGCCACGCGGCCAGGCGGTAGCCGAGCTTGGTGGCGGCGGTGGAGATGACGGTCGCAATAGCGAAGACGACCCAGAACGGGATAGTCTCGCGCAGCACGTCCGGCTTGCCCTTGCGCTCCCACGCCCGCCGGCTCAGCACGTAGCTGACGACGGCCCCGCCGATCTGGCTGATCAAAGCCGCGGCTACGGCATCTACCCCGGTGGCCGCGCATAGCCCGACCAAGATCAGGCTGGTCGCCAGTGCCAGGGCGGACACTCCCATAAACCGGACGAAACGCGCGTTGGTGTAGCGGGCGAAGCGCGCGTTGGCATAACCGCGCAGCCAGCTCCGCGTGCCCGCCACGAGCCCGCTCTGACTCAGTCCCACCAAGGTCCTCCAGGATTAATTAACGTTACTCAAGTAAACAACACGGGCCCCGCAGACTGTCGGGCCATCCCGGAAGCGCCGTATTTGCCCGAGTCTGGAGAGATGATTCGGTCACGTATCCCGTTAAGGGAGGTTATCCGGCGAAACCGGGTACCGGCGTCAAGCTCAGCAAACTCCCAGAATCCCGCCTGTGCCAGTGCCAGCGGAAACGCTGTAACGTGCACCGCCGGTGGCGGGATCCAACCGCTGAATCATTTTACAGGTAAGGCAGCCGCTCAAGCTCATCGCCGGCCGCGTCGCGGGCTGTGAGGTGAGTGCTGGAACTGGTTTCGCTCAGGCCGACGATGGCGGGTATGACGAAGGTGCCTCCGCCGAGCGTCGCCTCGGCGTCGGGTTCTCGGGCGCGGCTCAACGTGATCGACGCTACCCGGTCATCGTTGACCAGGCCGACTACCGCTACGGTGCCGCTGGAGTTGCCGCGGAAGTCGTAGTAGAACCTGGTCGCCGTGATCGTCTCGCCGACGACCGCGAACTCGCCGAGCGGGCACTGCCGGGGGCCGAATTCGAAGACGAACAGGCCGTCCTCTTGGCACGGGGTGTACCAGCCAAGCAGGTGCCCGTACCGGCCAAGCTGGACCGGTTCCGCATCGGTCAGTTCCAGATAGACGCCGGGTACCCACTGGGCGGGGTCGACGACCGGCGGCGCGTCGGCGGCCGCGATGGCAGCGGCCAGGCGCCGCCCGGCCGGCGATTCACGATCGGCGCGAGGGGCCGGCCGGTCCACGACGCCCGCTGCCCGGCCCGGCAGCGCGTCCGCCGCGACGATATCGCCGGTCCGGTTGTGGTTGATCCGGAACACCAGGCCGGCAGGCGTCACGGTGAAGGCGTTCGGCACCACGAAGATGCCGTCCACGATGACCACCTGCTGCCTGGCCATCAGGTCGGTCGGCCGCTCCAGTGACAGGCTGGTCACCTCGGGTGCCACGACGCCGGCCATCGTGCCGGACGCGGTGTGGAACGTCAGCGTGGCCTGCCCAGGTGGCGGCGGGATGTCGGCGGGCCCGGACAGCGTGATCGTCGTCGGCGTGAGCTCGCAGAACCGCGGCCCGGCCGCGGTGGCGAACGCGACTACCGTGACCCCGTTGTGGTGCATGGTAAGCAGCGGCCGCCATTCGCCCAGCTCCGGGTACCCGCTGGTGCACCGTTTGATGTCGGCCTCGTCCGCCCAGCCGGGGCGGGCGTGATAACGGTTCGCCACAGTGAGCACAAGCGACGCGGGCTCCTGGGTCTCCGGCGGCAGGACCAAGGTCGCCAGGTGCTGACGGAGCTTGGGCCAGCTGGCGAAGCCGTAGCTGCGGGCTAGGACGAACTGCGCCGAGTCCAGCGAGAACGTGTCAATCGCCGCACCGTTGGGCTGGTGTTCCGCCACTAGCGCGAGAGCCTTGGGGTGTCGGGAGCGCACCGAGCGCTGCAGCAGTTTGGCCTGCTTCTTCAGCTGCTCAAGGCTGGGACGTTCGGGCAGGGGGACGGCCGACATCGCGACCTCCTTTTCCGTGCCTGCGGTCCGCCGGTCAGGCCGAAAGGAGGATGGCCACGCGACAAGGTCAGCTGAGCATGTCTGGTGGGCTTAGCCCTGCCCGCGGACCCGGAGGCGCCCAGCACGCCCTCACCAATAACATAGCGCGCTCTCCGACCGTCGTCGGTGATAATCGTTCTTGAACGGCAAGGTCGGAGGTGATCACGGTGCACCTGGTGGGTGCGGCTCGCCGACGCGCCGATGCTGACCTGTGTGCCCGTGCATGATCACCGGTTCGGGCCGTGCACGCTGCCGGACGAGATCACCGCCGCAGCCGGCACCAGGCACGCCGCGAGCTACGCGCCTATCGCGGCAGCACGGGTCCCGGCGCGCCGCCACCGTGGTCAAGCTGGTAATCGAGGTTGATGGCGGCACTGATCAGGGCGAGGTGGCTGAACGCCTGCGGGAAGTTGCCGAGCTGCTCCCCGGTACTGCTGATCTCCTCCGAGTACAGGCCCAGATGGTTGGCGTAGGTGTGCATCTTCTCGAAGGTCAGCCGCGCATCATCCAGCCGTCCGGCGCGGGCGAGCGCGTCGACGTACCAGAATGTGCACAGCGAGAAGGTGCCCTCGTCGCCGGCCAGCCCGTCTGGCGACGCACCGGGGTTGTACCGGTAGACCAGGCTGTCGGAGACCAGCTCGCGGTCCATCGCTTCGAGGGTGGATAGCCACATCGGATCGTCGGGGGCGATGAAGCCCTGCAGGGGCATCTTCAGCAGCGCCGAGTCCAGGACGTCGGTGCCGTAGTACTGGGTGAACGCGCCGACCTTGCTGTTCCAGCCCCGCTCCATGATCTGCTGGTGGACAGCATCGCGCTGCGCGGTCCATCGGGCCAGGTTCGCCGGGCGCCCCCGGTGCTGAGCGATCCGGATGGCGCGGTCGAACGCCACCCAGCTCTGGAACCGGCCGTAGGTGAAGTCCTTACGTCCGCCGCGGGTCTCCCAGACCCCCTCATCAGGCTGATCCCAGTGATCGCACAGCCAGTCGACAACGTTCGATATCTGCCGCCAGCTCTGCTGATATACCTGCATCCCGTTCAGGTCACCAAGGTAGGCGGAATCCAGCAGCTCGCCGTAGATATCGAGCTGGAGCTGGTCGGCGGCGCCGTTGCCGATGCGCACCGGCCGCGACCCGCGCCAGCCCTCGAAGTGGTCAAGGGTCTCCTCGGTAAGGTCGGGATTCCCGTCGACCCGGTACATGATCTTGAGCGGGTGGTCACCGTCACCCGTGTATTCCGCGCCGCGGTTTCGGAGCCAGCTGCCGAAGGCGCGGGCCTCCTCGGCGTAGCCGAGACCGAGCAGGGCGTAAATCGAGAACGAGGCGTCGCGTATCCAGGTGTAGCGGTAATCCCAGTTGCGCTCGCCGCCCTCCTGCTCGGGTAGCCCGGCGGTCGGGGCGGCGATGACCGCGCCCGTCGGGGCGTAGGTCAGCAGTTTCAGGGTCATCGCCGATCGCGCCACCATCTCGCGCCACCGGCCCCGATAGGTCGACCGGGCCAGCCAGCCACGCCAGAAGCCTGCCGTCTCTGCGACCATCTCCTTGAGCTCTGCCGGTGTTATCCGCCGGGGCGGGCCGCCCATTGACTCGAGTACGAACCCTCCGCTCTGGCCAGCCCGCAGGGTCCGCGTCCCGCGTAGCCCGTCGCCGTGGCGTTCGACGGTGATCCCCGGGTCGTGGGCCGAGACCTCGGGCGGCGCGGCCCAGTGCACGGTCAGTTCCATGCCGTCGGCCTCGAATACCGCCCCATCCTCGGACAGCACCAGCTTGTGAGGCTTGCGCCCGTAGTCGAACGCCGGCTGGATATCGATCAGGAACCGCATGGTGCCACGGACCACCTTGAGCTGGCGTACCAGCCGGTGCCGGTCAGTCGCGGCCCCGCCGGCGATGGGCATGAAGTCGTGAACCTCGCCCACCCCGTCCGGTGTCATGAACCTGGTGATCAGGATGGCGGTGTCCGGGAAGTAGAGCTGCTTGCTGACGTAGTCGTCTCGGTCCGGGGCGATACGGAAGTAGCCGCCATGGTCGGCGTCGAGCAAGGACGCGAACACGCTCGGCGAGTCGAACCGCGGGCAGCAGAACCAGTCCACCGTGCCGTCGGTCGTCACCAGAGCGGCGGTTTGCAAGTCCCCGATCAACCCGTGATCACTGATGTTGGGATAACGATCCACCATGCTCTCCTCCCCCGGAGTGCGCCCGGACCAGGGCGAACGAGACATAGCTCCACGATTCACTCGCTGGCCGTAGGGCCGGATGCCTGTCATCGTTCCCGGAACGCGCCCCTGCTGCCTCACCCGACGCGAGTGATGTTGGCGCTCCGCCCCGGCGGGGGTCAGTACCAGCGGAAGCGCCAGGCGGGTAAGGACAGCGTGCGGGTCAGGTCGCGAGCCAGGCGGCGGCGAACGGGGGTAGCTTGCTGTCGCTGATCGGCTCACTAGCCAGAAGGATCTTCGTGTGCGGCGGCAGTTCGCGTGGCACCTCGCCGAAGTTGACCGCACAGGTGAACCCCGGCTCCCTGGCGAAGCAATGCAGACCCGCTGGCTGGCCATCCAGCCAGCACATATCGCCCCGGCCAAGGGCCGGATGGCTGCGACGTAGCCTGAGCGCCGACCGGTAGAGGTTAAGGAAAGAGCCGGGATCCTCCCGCTCCGCGGCGACGCTGTAGTGGCCCCAGTCCGCTGGCTGCGGAAGCCACGGCGGTGCGCTCGTACCTGTCGGGGAAAAGCCGGAAGAAGGCTCGTCGTCGGTCCACGGAAGGGGGACCCGGCAGCCGTCGCGGCCGAGCTTCTTCCCTCCGCTAAGGCGGAAGCGCGGGTCGGTACGGGTATCAGCGGGCAGGTCGAAAACTTCCGGGAGCCCGAGTTCGTCGCCCTGGTAGATGTAGGCGGAGCCGGGCAGCGCGAGCAGTAGCAGCGCAGCGGCCCGCGCGCAGCGTACCCCTATGCGCATGTCGGCCGACGATGGGTCGGGGCGGGGAGTTCCGCCGCGGAGTGTGAAGCGAGTCACCAGACGGATTCTGTCGTGATTCCCCATCACCCAGGGCGCGCGGGACCCGCCGGGCAGCAAGCGGACAGCATCGACGCCCGCGCGTAGCGCCGCTGCGTCCCGGACTTGGAGCAGCTGGAAGTTGAACACCTGGGGCAACTCGTCCTCGGCGAGGTACGGGAGCAAGACTTCCGGACCGGTGGACCACACCTCGCCAACCGCGGTGCGCGGGCCGGGGAACTTGACCACGGGATAGGAGTCAAGGATCTCACGCCATGACCGGTACAGGGCGTGCAGTTCGGGCCGGTGAAAATAGGCGGAGTGCGCGGGTGAGGTAACCGAAGCCGCGGCGTCCGGCAGGTCAGGGTCCTTGAACAAGCCCTGCGCCACATCGATACGCAGCCCAGCCGCACCGCGGTCCAGCCAAAACCTGATCACCTTCGCGAAGAACGCTGGGACATCGGGATCGCGCCAATTCCAATCAGGTTGACCTGCGTCGAACAGGTGCAGGTACCACTGGCCATCCTGGACCCGGCTCCAGGCAGGACCGCCAAACATTGACAGCCAGTCGTTCGGCGCGTCGTCGCCATCCCTCCCGCGCCCATCTCGGAAGATAAAGCGGCCGCGGTCCCGGCTGCCGGACCCGGCGGCGAGAGCGGCACGGAACAGCGGGTGGGCAACCGAGCAGTGGTTCGGCACCAAGTCGATTATGACTCGTATCCCGTGCGCCGCCGCGTCCTCGACGAGGGCGTCGAAGTCCGCCAGTGTGCCGAGCAGCGAGTCGACCTCACAGTAGTCACTGACGTCGTAGCCGCCGTCGGCGAGCGGAGACGGGTAGAACGGAGTCAGCCAGATGGCGTCCACGCCCAGATCCGCGAGGTAGGGAAGCCGGGACCGTACGCCCTCGAGATCACCGACGCCGTCTCCGTCTGAGTCCGCGAAGCTGCGCGGATAAACCTGGTAGACGACTGCTTCCTCCCACCAGGCGGGCTCGTCAGATTTCATACATCTCTCCTTGGCTCGCGGGTCTCCTCCGCTCGGGGGCGCTTCGCATCTTCACCATTCGCGCCGTACGCCTGGCTAATTCGGGAATCGTTTATTATCAGCATAACGGCGGGCCTGACAGGTCAGCGAGTCAGAAGTCTCTTTCGCTCCATTCGTCCACAAGCTTTCGTTGCTCCTGCCTACTGATGAGCCGGAGTCTCCCTACCGTTTGGTGTGGGTTTTCTACAATGCTCTGCAATAGGACGAGAAAATGTTCACCAAGGCTCTTGATGGCCCAGGCCTCAAACTGGCTCTTCGCGTACCTGAGACAGCCTCTGATATGGCCGTCCGACTCCATCATTGATAGGGCGAGATCGAACTTTGCCACCTCGGCCAAGCCATCGAGCTGAGTATCGGGCATCACGTTGGCGGCGATCCCGGGTGCGTCCTCGGGATTCAGAATTTGAGGTGTCGGTATGTTCTCGAAGATGAAAGCAGCCTGAATGAGCGGCGTGAGACTCGCGTCCCGCACGGCTCCCACCGCCAACACGACGTCGGCAAACTCTACCTCGTGTTCGAAGGCTGACTGTGTCTCGATGTGCAGGCGCGCGATTGCCTCGACGACGCTCGGGTCACCGGACAGATCGCACCGCAAGACCATAGTGTTAGCGAAGAAGCCGATCACCTTCTGAAGGTCCATCCGATCACGGCCATTAGTCACCGTGCCAACGGCAAAGTCACGTTGGTTGGCGTGGCGGTGCAGCAGGATGGCCCACGCTGTCAGGAGCACGGTGTACAGCGTGCAATGCTCTTCCCTGGCTAGGTCCTTGAGCCGCGAAGCCAGCGCGGCGGTGATGGAGAAGTCATACACCGCTCCGTCATGGTCGGCTGCGCCTGGATGTGCATGGTGATCCCGAGGAAGAGCTAGCGGAGAAAGCCCGGCCAGGTGCTCTTTCCACCAGGCCAGACGTTCCTTATAGGGCTGCTCTCCGCGGATCACTTGTTGCCACCGAGCGTAATCAGAGTACGTCAATGGAGGTGCTGGGATGGAGGCATAGTGGCCCAGGCAGCGCGCTTGGTAGCTACGGCCCAATTCGGCCAGGAAGATCATTACGGACCAACCATCCGTTATGATGTGGTGCTGCGTCACGAGGAGGATGTGCTCGTCGGCCGCGAACGTAATTACCGCGGTCCGCATAAGCGGTCCTCGCTCGAGATCGAAACAGGTGCGCTGGTGAGCAAGGATGAAGCTATTGGCCGTGCTGTCCTTTGTGTCGGGGTGGTGATCACGCAGATCGAGGTGGGTTAGTTCGATCGCAGGATCAGGTGAGACAACAGCTCGCGGAATGCCGTCGAGCTCGGTGAAAGTGGTCCGCAATGCGGCATGCCGCGCCACGATGTCTCGGAGGCTGAGGGCTAGGACTTCTCTATCGAGGGCGCCTTTCCATTGCAGCTGAAAGTGGATGTTATGAAGCGGGCTTGCGCCTATCCCGCGCTCGATGAGCCATAGACGCTCCTGCCCGCTGGAAAGAGGTTCGTCATCTTTCTCGGAGAACCCAGTCCGGGGAATCGGAGTGACAACGTTCAGGCGACTCCGTTGCAACATGGCGATGATATCGGCCTTGTGAAGAATCACCTCCTCCTGAAGCTTTTCTGTCATGCTGCCATTTGGCCCACCATAGGCTAGGTTGTCGCCGTCAAGCCAGAACTTCACACCCGCCCTAGCGGCCAGCAGGAACAGTTCGCTGGTCTTCATAGAACCTTCCGGCGCACCAGCGTTGCGATCCACACTGGCCGAAGTGTCATCTGGCTCATTGTTCCGGGCAGTCATATATGCCAGCAATTGTTCAAAAATGATCCGAGTTAGATCGGCAACAGTGCCTCCTTCTCTGATCAGATAAACCGGCAAGACTATACCTACAGTGGTCGAGATTCGGTTTTTGAGCTCAACCGCCATGAGAGAATCGAGCCCGATCGATTCCAGAGATTGCTCTTCGTCGATCGTGCCGGCTGAGGCAAGGCCGAGAACAGCGGCTGCTTCGGTCCGGACCAGGTCGAGCACGAGGTTTTCGGCGTCGGCTGGTTGGAGTGAAAGCAGGCGTAGCTTGAAGTCGGGGAGGTCGGACGCTTTCATGGCGTGCGCACGTGCGTGCTTGCCGCGGGTCAAGCGTTGCAGCATGGGAGACACGCCCTGGGCGGGTACGGCGGTGAGGTCGAAGCGCGCGGCGACCAGGGCGGGGCCGGGCCGGGCGAGGGCGGCGTCGAGCAGGGCCAGGCCTTCGGGGGTGCTCAGGGCGCGCATCCCGGTCCGGGTGATGCGCTGCCGGCTGGCCTGGTCCAGGTTCTCTTGTGCCCACAGGCCCCAGTCCAGCGCCAGCGCGGGAAGGCCGCGGGCGGCCCGGTGATGGGCCAGTGCGTCGAGGAAGGCGTTGGCCGCGGCGTAGTTGGCCTGCCCGGGAACGCCTAGCACCCCCGCGGCCGAGGAAAACAGCACGAACGCCGACAGGCCCAGGCCCTGGGTGAGCTCATGCAGATGCCAGGCGGCGTCGGCTTTGGCCCGCAGCACCGCGCTCAGCGCCCCATCGTCGATGACGCCGGCGGCGTGTATGACCGCGGTCAGCGGATGGGCGGCCGGGACCGCGGCCAGGACCGCGGCCAGTGCGGTGCGGTCGGCGGCGTCGCAGGCGGTGATGGTGACGGTGGCACCGGCTGCCTCCAGGTCGCGTTGCAGGGCGGCCGCGGCTGGTGCGGCGGGTCCGTGCCGGGAGATCAGCAGCAGGTGCCGCGCCCCGTGGTTGCCGGCTAGGTGCCGGGCGGTCAGCGCGCCCAGGGTGCCGGTGCCGCCGGTGATCAGCACCGTGCCGGCGGGGTCCAGCGGGCGCGGCAGTGTCAGGACCAGCTTGCCGGTGTGCTGGGCCTGGGCCAGCACGGCCGAGGTGGCAGGCACGCGGCCCAGTCCCGGTGTCAGCCGGCGCCCGGCCCGCAGCGCCACCTGGGGCTCCCCGGACAAGACCGCGGCCGGCAGCGCCTGCCGGGACGCCTCCGCATCATCGGTGTCGATCAGCGATAGAGCCCGGTCGGGATACTCCACCTGAGCAGTCCGGCCCAGCCCCCACACCACCGCATACGCAAGATCCCGAACGTCATCACCCGGCCCGGCCGCCACCGCGTGCCGGGTCACCAGCACCAGCCGCACCGACGCCAGCCGCTCGTCGGCGAGCCAGCCCTGCAGCAGCGACACCACCTCCGCCGCAGCGGCATGCGCGGCGGCGGCTAGCTCGCCAGGCGGGCTGGCTGTGCACGGGACGATGATCAGGCTGGGCGGGGGCGTGCCGGGGCTGAGTGTGGCGGTGAGGACGGTGAGGTCGGGGTGGTGATCCAGCCGGACGGCGATGCCGGGCAGTGCCAGGTCGAGGTCACTGGTGCCGATGATGGCGGCGTGGGCGGCCGGGGCGGGGGCCGGGCCGGCTGGCAGTTCGGCCCAGGCGACTTGCCAGAGGGACTGGTGGTCGCCGGCGGCGAGCTCGTCGCGGAGCCGGGCTGCTGTGACGGGGCGGGTGGCCAGGGTGTGCACGGTGGCGACCGGTTCTCCGGCGGCGTCGGCGAGCTGGACGGCGACCTGGCCAGGCTGCGGGCCGTGGTCCAGCCGGACCCGCAGTGCCGTGGCGCCGGACGCGTGCAGCCGGACGCCGGTCCAGCTGAACGGCAGCTGCACGCTGCCGGGTACGGTATCCAGCGCGGCAGCGTGCAGCGCGGCATCCAGCAGCGCCGGGTGCAGCCCGAAACGGCCGGCCTCATCGGCCAGGTCCTCAGGCAGCCGGACTTCGGCGAAGATTTCCGTGCCGCGCTGCCAGACCGCTTGCAGGCCGCGGAATCCGGGACCGTACCCCAGGCCCACCTCAGCGAGCCGGTCATACGCCCCCTCCAGCGGGACCGGGGCGGCGCCGGGCGGCGGCCAGTCCCGCAGGCCGGGAGAGGCCGGCTCAGCGGGGTCGCTGCGGTTCAGCGTCCCGCTGGCGTGGCGGGTCCAGGGGCCGTCG
>JBEKHI010000007.1:0-47801 GCA_050012355.1 Streptosporangiaceae bacterium
GCACTTCCTCCGCACCCAAGGCTTTTTCGACCGCCCGGTAGACGTCCAGAAATGGGCCTTCGACATAGGAGAAATCTGATGCTGACCCGTCGCAATCTGCTAATGACGGGCGGCGCCACCCTGGTGGCCGCCGCCGCGGCCGCCTGCTCGAGTTCGGCGAGCAGCAGCACGACCACCAGCGCCAGCCTGACGCCGATCCGCATCCCGGATCCCGGTAACGAAGGCGTCCTCGCCGTCGGCAAGAAGGACGGTTCGCTCGCCAAAGCCCTAGCCAAAGCCGGCGGCCAGGTCCAGTGGACCGGAAGCAGCGGGCCGTTCGCTCCCGCGGCCGAGGAGATGGACGCGGGCGAGCTGGACATCGCGCAGGGCTCGATCACGTCGGCGATCACGTCGCTGGCCGAAAGCCCGAAGTTCAAGCTGTTCGCGCAGGTCGAGCCGGACAAGCTCGGCGAGGGCGTGCTGGTCCGCAAGGACTCGCCGATCACCACGCTCCAGGGCCTGATCGGCAAGAAGGTCGCTGTCAACCAGGGTGGCACCGGAGAGTACCTGCTGCTCAAGGCGCTAGCGAACGCGGGCATCGACGCCAGCCAGGTCAACCGGGTCTACCTGAGCCCGGCCGAGACCGCACCGGTCTTCAACTCGGGCCAGGTCGATGCTTGGGCCACCTGGTCCACGTACTCGATCGCGCAGGTGGCCGCGGGCGCGCGTTTTGTCGCGAGGGCTGGTGAGTTCGGCTCGCAGAACTATTCGGTCTGGGCAGTCCGCACCGGCTTCGCGCAGCAGTACCCGAAGGTCCTGACCGCGCTGTACCAGTACCTGCACAGCACCACCCTGAAGGAAATCGTGAACCCGAGCGCGTACGTGAACGTGTTCACCACCAGCGGCCCCGAGGCGTTCAGCGCCGCGGAGGTCGCGGTGAACGACACGTTTGCCAAGGCAGGCTCCACCGTCAACCCGGTCGGTGCTACCGAACTCGCCAATTTCGAGACTGTCGCCCAGTTCTTCGCCACCGAGAAGGTCACGACTTCCACGGTCAACGTCCAGCCGTACGTCGTGGATCCGACATGACGAGCTACGCCGGATTGGTAACACCCGCGTCGTTTAGCAAAAGAAAGAAGTACAGCCGGGGACGGAGCATCACGTTTCGTACGGCGGGTCCGCTGGCACTGATCGGAATCTGGTGGCTCGCGAGCGCGACCGGTGTGCTGAGCCCGACCGTGCTGGCGTCGCCGGCCACCGTCGCGAACTCCGGCTGGCAGCTCTGGACCAGCGGCCAGCTCGGCTCGGCGCTGGTGGTGTCGCTGACCCGCGCGGTGCTCGGGCTCGCACTCGGGGTGTCGGCCGGGCTGATCCTCGGCGTGATCACCGGATTCTCGAAGCTCGGCGAGCAACTCCTCGACTCACCACTCCAGCTACTGCGGGCGCTGCCGTTCCTGTCACTGGTGCCACTGTTCATGGTGTGGTTCGGGATCGGCCAGGCGGCCCGGGTCATCCTCATCGCGGTCGCCACCGCGTTCCCGATGTACGTGTCCACCGCCGGCGGGGTGCGGAACGCCGATCCGAAGCTGGTGGAGGCGATGCGTACCTTCGGGCTGCGTGGCTGGCGGCTGGTCCGCGAGGTGGTGCTGCCCGGCGCGCTGCCGTCGCTGCTGTCCGGGCTGCGGCTGTCCATGACGCTCAGCGTCATCGCGCTGATCGCGGCGGAGGAGATCAACTCAACCTCCGGTATCGGCTACCTGATGAACCAGGCGGAGTCGTTTTCCCGTACGGACATCCTCACCGTCTGCGTGCTGGTCTACGGCCTGTTCGGCATCGCCGCCGACCTGATCGCCCGCGGGCTCGAGCGGGTGCTCATGCCATGGCGGTGATCGCGGTGCACCTGGAAGGCCTGCGGAAGGCGTTCGGCGGCCGTCAGGTGCTCGATGGCATCGACCTGGACGTCAAGCGCGGTGAGTTCCTCGCGCTGCTCGGCGCCAGCGGCGCGGGCAAGACGACGCTGCTGCGCATCCTGGGCGGCCTCGACAGCGCGGACAGCGGCACCGTCCTGGTGCCGGAAAGCCGCACCATCGTCTTCCAGGAACCCCGGCTGGTCCCGTCCAAGCGGGTACTCGCGAACGTCATCGTGGGGTTGTCCCGCGGCGACGCGCCGCGCGGGGAGCGGGCGCTCGCCGAGGTCGGGCTGTCCGATCACGCCCGCGCCTGGCCGCCCACGCTGTCCGGCGGCGAGGCGCAACGGGTCGCGCTGGCCCGTGCCCTGGTCCGCGAACCCGAACTGCTGCTGCTCGACGAACCGTTCGCCGCGCTCGACGCGCTCACCCGGCTGCGCATGCAGGATCTGGTGGCGTCCCTGGTGGCACAGCACCAGCCCGCCGTGGTGCTGGTGACCCACGATGTCGACGAGGCGATCCGGCTGGCCGACCGGGTAGCGGTGCTCCGCGACGGCCAGCTCGTCACCGACGAACCGGTCACCGCGCCGCAGCCGCGCGACTCGGCCGACCCGGCGTTCACCAGGCTGCGCCGCCGGCTGCTCACCGACCTAGGCGTCAAGCTCCCGCAGGAGGTCGCTTCATGAAGTTTCACCTGGTGGTCCCGGCGGGCGTGCCGTCGCGGGCGACGCTGCCGTCGTTCATCACCGACGTCCGGCCGGCTGATCTCGGCTTCGAGCCGCGGCAGGCGGCCCGCACCGCGGAGCTGGCCGGGCTGGACGGCGTGCTCGTGCCGTTCGACCCGGCCGGGCTCGACCCGTTGGTGCTCGCCGCGACGTTGCTGCGTGAGACGACGTCGGTGCAGGTCACGGCCGAGTTCCACCCCGCGATCGCGACCCCGGTGTACGCGGCCAAGCTCAGTGCCTCGCTGCAGCGTTTCACCGCGTCCCGCCTTGCCTGGCGGCTCGCCGTCGACCTCGATCCCGCCGTAGCCCGTTCCCAGGGCGACTTCGTGACCGGCCAGGACCGTTACGCGCGCGCGGCCGAGTTCCTCAGCACAGCAAAAGACATCTGGACCAAAACGGCGGTTTCTAAATCCGGCCGGTTCTACCAGGTTCTCGACGGCGGGCTGCCGGCCTCGCCGGGTGTCTCACGGCAGTTCCCGCGGGTCTACCTGTCCGGCACCTCGCCAGAGGCGCTGGCCCTGTCGGCTGCGCACGCTGATGTACATGTGCTGTCGGCCGGGGACGATCCGGACCTCGTGCCGCCGGGAGTTGGCCGCGCGGTCTTGCTGCCCGACCTCCGTCTGGTGGACGAGTACGCGGCGCAAGGAGTCAGCGAGTTCTTCGTGGCGTCGGCGGACGCATTCGCAATCAGGGAGGTGGCCGGTGTCGGTTGACATCTACTGGCGCATCGCGATGGAGGGCGACGCTCCGGCGCTGCGTAGTTCGACGATCACCCGCGGTGGTTTCGGGCCGTCGGCGCTGCCGTCGCTGGATTACATGTTCGAGGTCGCGCGGGCCACCGAGGCGTCGGAGTTCGTCGGGGGACTGATGCCGTCGTTCCCGTCCACTGATGATCCGTGGGCGGCGGCGTCGGCGCTCGCGGCCGAGACGACCTCCTACCGGTTCATGATCGCGTTCCAGCCTGGCTTCCTGCACCCGGTGGCCGCGGCGCGGATGTCTGCGACCCTGCAGCTGCTGACCGGCGGCCGGGTGGTGTACAACATCATCTCCGGCGGTGGCGGTCCGCAGCAGCTGTGGTGGGGCGACGCCGTGGCGCACGACGACCGTTACGCGCGTACGTCGGAGTTCCTCGACGTGCTGCGCGGAGTATGGCGCGGGCCGTTCTCCCATAACGGACGGTTTTTTCGCGTTGAGGGCGGCGGGCTGCCGGACTACCTGGCGGAGCAGCCGTTTCCGGAGATTTTCTTTTCCGGTTCTTCGCCCGCGGCGATAGACGCGGCCGGGCGGCACGCCGACTACTACCTGTCCTGGCTGGAGCCGTTCGACGCGCTGGCCGAGAAGTTCGCCGCGGTCCGGGCCCGGGCGCCGCGGCCGCCGAAGTTCGCCGTCCGGGTCGACATCCTCGCCAGAGAGACCGAGGAGGAGGCCTGGGACGAGATCCGGGCCGGGTGGGACCCGTCTAACCGGCTCGGTTTTGGTGGCGGCGGGGACTCGGTAGGCGCGCGGCGGGCGCGGTCGTTCGCCGGCTCCTCCTCGGAGGACTATCGCGCGCTCGAGGTCCAGCCCGGTGTCTGGGGCGGCTTCAACCAGCTCAGGCCGGGCCCGCCGTTCGGGCTGGTCGGTGACTATCACCAGGTCGCCGAGCGGCTCGACGAACTGATGAACCTGGGGGTGGACGCCTTCATCCTGGCCGGCGTGCCCCATCTCGAAGAAGCCCGGCGCGTCGGCAGCCGGGTACTGCCACTGCTGAAAGGACGAACCTCATGACCACCCGCGTCGGCTACTTCCCGCAGAACAACTCGCTCTGGGTGCTCCGGCACCGTGACATTCTCACCGACGTCGAGTGGGTCGATTTCCGCACGCTGCCGCGCGAGCGGGTGGACCCGTACTCCAGGCTGCCGTCCGCGCACGGCGACCACCTCTTCGACGGCGGTTATGACTTCATCGGCACCGGCTCCACGCCGCCGGTCACCGCCCAGGCTCTCGGGCATGACGTCGTGTACGTGGCCATCTCCGAGCCACGGCACGAGAACGGGCGGCTGGTCGTCCGGGGGGACTCACCGATCTCTTCGGTCGCTGACCTGCGCGGCAAGCGGGTCGCGCTCGGGCACGGCTCGTGGCAGACCACGCTGCTGCTGCTCGCGCTGGAGAGCGCCGGCCTGTCCTGGCGGGACATCGTTCCGGTCGATTCCTACGACAACGCCGCCGGTGCGTTCCTGTCTGGATCGGTCGACGCGTGGGTGGGGTCGTACCCGCACCTGACCGAGGTGGAGCGGCAGGTCCCGGTCCGCACCCTGATCGAGACCCCCGGGCTGTTCACCCACCGGTCGTTGTGGTTCACCCGGCGGGACTTCGCCGTCTCGCAGCGCGCCGAGCTGGCCAGGATCGTCTCCGCGTTGCAGGAATCCGACCGGTGGGTCACCTCGCACTATGCCGAGGCGGCCGCGTTCTTCCCCGGATCGGAAGCGGACCCGGCCGCGTGGGAGCACGCGCTGCGAACCAGGCCGTGGGGCCTGCATCCCGTCACCGAGGAGTTCGTCAAGGAGCAGCAGCACGCCGCCGACCTGTTCCGTGCGAACGGCCTCATCGATCGCGACATCACAGTGTCCGACGCCGTGCTGGACGACGTGAACGACCTGGTAGCGGCGACCCTCTAGCCGCGCGCGGCGCTGTGATCATGGTCAGTGCGGCACCATACCTACTCTTAGCTGGTTGGTGCCGCACTGACCATGATCATTCCGGCTTACGGGCAGGCGAAGTAGTGGCCGGTGGACTCGTTTTCGCCGTCGTTCGGGTCGGCTGACGCGAGGCTGACCCAAGTGTCGCTGCCTGGCAGTTCAATCTGGGTGCCGCTGCCGAAGACGACATCCCAGACCTGCGTCGGCTCGCTGACGCTGGTGTCGCAGGTGCTGTCGGTGTAGGTGGTCTCGCTGTAGTTGAACCCGTCCGTAGTAATGAGCAGCCGGCCGCTGTCTGGGCACGGGTTGGTTTCGTCGTGGCCGCATTGGTCGTAACCTCCGCTGGCCGTGAGGATCCCGGCGGATTGCCCGGCACCGTTGAAAATGCCGAATTCGATGTTGATCTGGGCGCACTCAACGTCTGAATCGTTAGGCAACTGGCAATAGGCCTCCATCTCTGGAGAGGCACTGTAGTCACCGCTTATGGTCGAAGACGGATTTGTCGGCAGGTCCGCGCAGATGACACCCTCGACGTCGGTGCCGGTGTTCTTGTCGTACGCGGAGCCGAGGACCACACACTGGTGTGCCGTCTGGGCTTCGCTCGCGTACAGGATTGGCAGCGTCGCGGCGTGCGCCGCGGTGCTCTGCCACAGGACGGGCACCATGGCCGCCGCGATCAGGACCTTACGTATCCACATCTTGCTGCTCTCTTTCATGCTGTAGTAGTGCGGCGACGGCGGACCAAGAAGAAGACGCCGGTCAGGGAGAGCAGCGCCAGCACGAACAGGATCCCGGCGTGAACGTAACCGCCGACGTCGGTCGTGCTGGCCGACGAGCCGGACCCGCCCGCGTTGCCGAAATCGGTCCCGCCGGCGTAGGAGACGGATGACTGCGTCGCCGAAGCGGGAGTCATCTGCTCCGCGGCGGCCAGGGCAGCGGTGGCGTTGACCTCGCCGTACCCGGTTTCCGGGTTCCAGTTTCCTGGGTTCGACGCGGTCTTTTCGATCGCGGCCGCCACCTGATACGGCGCGAGGCCTGGCTTTTTCGACAGGATCAGCGCGGCAATGCCGGCGACTAGCGGCGTCGAGTCGGAGGTGCCCTGGGTGATGGTCGGCGCGCCGGTTTCGTCGATGGTCGGGATGTTGACCCCAGGCGCTCCGACATCGACGAAGGAGTGGACGGTGGAGAAGTAAGCGCGGGCACCGGACTGCGCGAGCGCCCCGACCGCGATCACCCCGGTGTACCCGGCGGGGAACGACTCGTCGTCGTCACCGTCGCCACCGCCGAACTGGAAAAAGTCGTCGGTGAACCCGTTGTTGCCCGCGGCCGCGAGCACGGTGATCCCGGCGCTGAGCGCCCTCTCGACAGCCTGCGCCTGGCAGCCGGAGTAGCCGATGAGGTCACCGGTGGCATCACCGAGAGACATCGAGATGACCTTGGCACCATGGGTGATCGCGTAGTCGATCGCGCTGCCGATCGTGCAATTGTTCAGGTCCTTGGCCGTCGTGGCACCGTCGCCGGCGATCGCCCGGATGGCGAGGATGTGGGCTTGCGGGGCTACCTGGAGGACCAGTTCAGCCATGCCGGTCCCGTGATCTTCCTGGCCTGGCGCGCTGCCAGCGCTGACGTAACTCGGCCCCTCGGTGAGGTGACCGGCGAACTGCGGCAGGTCAGCCGTGCCCGTGTCGATGACCGCGACGGTGACGCCCGAGCCGGTGGCTTCCTGCTGCGCGCCGGACAAGTGGATGGCGCTGGTGATCCAGGAGGAGAGCGATGACGTTCCCGCGGCTGCTGGCGTGCTGGCCCCGGCGACTCCGGCGATGGCGAGCGCTACGGTTGCCGTGGCGGCGAGAGCTAGTATCCGACGAAGCATGATCATCACCCGAAGAGCTTCTGGTAGTAGGTGCCGAGGGCTGTGGCTAGGTTGTCCGCGGGTATGACCCAGCTATCGCGGTCGCGGACGTTACCGCCGGCCTCGGATCCCCAGGGCGACGGCAGGTCCCCGGCGGCACGCGGCCCGTCCAACGAGCCCGTCTCCACAACCAGCCCCAGCCAGTCCGACGGAGCGCCCTTCAGCCAGGCTCCCGTGGCCATGCCCATCAGGTCGGAGTCGCTGAATTCCGCAGCCGCCGTACCGGGCGCCGCGAGGGCGTGGATCGGGAAGTTGACCGATGCGGTGTTCGTGGCGCCAAGGTATTCGGACTGGGCTTCCGCGTTCTGCATCGGGCTGATCCAGGCGGTGTCCACGTTGGCTCCGGGTGGATCGGTCGACGACGGGTTGACGATGATGCCCATCGTCGCGGCGATCGTGCGCGCCCGGTCGACGTAGGTAGCGCGCAGCAACGCGGTGCAGGGCTGGGTCGATTCGGGCTGCCAAGCCGATGTCAGCGCGGCGGAACACGAGGTCGATGAATCGATCGCCACCCGTTCCCAGGTGATCCCGGAGACCGCGGCGGTGATCGTGGCCGGAAAGATCTGCGTGACCGGCGTGGTGGCCCATCGGTCGTCGGCGGTCGCGGTCGCTGACGCCGCATTGGCCTGCGCGGCGTTGCTGGCCGAGGTGGAGTGCGCCTGGCCGGTCACCTTGATCCCGCCCACGATAGAGATGAGCGCGAACAGCGTAAGCACGACGGCGATGGGCCAGCGGACCAGGGCGGGCCACCGGCGGCGCTGCTTGCGCCGGTCCTGGCGGGGTTCCTGACCGGATGGTGCTGGGCCGGACGGCCGGCGGGCGAACGGGTCGAAGGGCTCCTGGGCGGGACGCTCGGTCTGGCGTAGCGGCTGCTGGCCTGGCTGGCTGGCCTGGCGCCGCTGCCAGTTGGGTACGTTGCCAGGTGGGTACTGGCTGGACACTGTCTTCCCCCGATCATCTCGGCCCTCAAGGGCCACAGGTATGCTGCGCGGTTCGCCAGCGTAACGGGGGCAGGCAGGGAGAATTAGCAATAAACCGGCGTCAGGGGCCTGGTACCAGCGAACCGCCAGCGAATCACCAGCGGGACGTTCGCTCACGGTCTGGCAGGAAGCATCCGGCCGCGATCGGTGCCGCACGCAATTGTTATCGATGAAATTTCATCGGGTGCGGCTTATAATGCAATTTCAATGCCATCGAATCATAACAATTCTGTTTCGCGACCTGCTTTGAAATGAACCGTTTTTGTATGGGTACCGTTACCCTCAGTGGGCGTATTCCGTGTGGAGTGCGGGTGGTCAATCCGGGAGTTTATGCCGGGGCGGGTGTTACATGCGGGTCAACATATTGGGGGCACCGGAGCTGCTCGGGGAAGAGCGGCAGGTACCGGTGCAGGCGAAGCTATGGTGCGTGCTGGTCAGCCTAATACTGAATCCGGGAACTCCGGTGCAGCCGGAGGATCTAATAGACCGGATCTGGGGGATGAGTCCGTCTGAGAGTGCTCGGAGCACGCTGCGGACTTACATCAGACGTGTGGAAATCGCGCTTTCACAAGCTGCTGGGCGCAACATGCGAATCGCACGAAGAGATGGCGGATACGCTCTCGACATTCCGCCGCAAGAAATTGATCTTCATCACTTCCGTGAACTGCGAGATAGGGCGGACGTGATCGCTGGGGCAGCCTCAGCGGTCACGCTATTTAAACAGGCGGAGTCGCTATGGCGAGGTGAAGCGCTCGCTGGTCATTCCAGTGACTGGATCGCCGGAATCCGCGTCGGGCTTGAGGAAGAGCGGCGCTCGGTGACCGCCCGGCGCATTGAGCTCGAGCTGACCCTCGGCAGGCACGGTGACCTGCTAGCTGAACTCGCCGGACTGACCGAGCGCTATCCCCTAGACGGGACCTTCGCCGCGCAGCGGATGCTCGCTCTGTTCCGTACGAACCGGCAGACTGACGCGCTCCGTGTGTACCAGCGGCTCAAGGCCGCGCTACTCGACGGGGGACTTGATCCTGAGCCGTTTCTGGAGGACCTTTACCTGCGGATTCTCCGACAGGATCGGGATCTGCTGCCCCAGCGAGAACTACCGCCTGTCAACAACCTCCCAGCCCCAACCGCGGATTTCGCCGGACGCGACCGCGAGGTCGCCGCGCTCCTGGGAGAGACAGGCAGCCGGACTCATGTCCAGGTAATCGAGGGGATGGGCGGCATCGGGAAGACCGAGCTGGCTGTTCACGTCGCGAGGGCCGCAGCCGGCCGCTACCCCGACGGGCAGCTCTACCTCAACTTGCGGGGGACAAGTGAGGAACTCGATCCGGCGGATGCGCTTCGAGACTTGCTGTTCGTGGTGGGCGCAGAGGTGACCGGCAGCAGACTGGCTGAGCGCAGGCAGCAGTGGCTCGACGAGTTGGCCGCAAGGAGGATGGTGCTCGTCCTGGATGATGCCGCTGGACCTGAGCAGGTCGGTCCGCTGATACCGGAAGACGCCAAATGCCTGATCATCGTGACCTCCCGTCGGCGCGCGGATTGGGGCACCAGGGAATGCCTTCGCCTGGAAACGATGCCGGAGGCCGATGCGGTCAAGCTATTCAACATTGTCGTTAGCCGCGATGTAGAACCCGATGATGCCGTCGAGGTTGTCCGGTTGTGCGGCGGACTGCCGCTGGCAATCAGGTTCGCGGCCGTGCAGACAAGAACCACGACTGTAGATGAAGTGCTTCGTGAGCTCAGGGACCTCGACGGTGTCGTCGATGAGGTGAATGCGGCCTTCGCCCTTTCATACCGTCGGCTCCCGGAGGACGCGCGGCGCTTGTTCCGGTATCTCGGGATGAACCCGTGCCTGGACTTCACCGAGGCGACAACGGCTGCGCTGGCGGATGTAACGGAAGAGGTCGCGGTCGCGTTGATCGCCATGATGGTCGAGCACAGCCTCCTGGAGGAGAGATCGCCTGGACGCTTCGCTCATCACGACTTGGTACGTTCCTACGCCAGGGCGCTCTCCCGCGTCGATGACCCCGAACCGGAAATCAGGAAGGCGATACGGCGGCTCGCGGATCACTACGCGAAGGAAGCTGAACGTGCCAGCGAAGCTCTACGATCTCGCGAGAGTGCGCCACACGTGGGAGCGGCGCCCAAGAATGTAGCAGCTCGCGAAGGCGGCGACGCGGAACACGCTTGGCTGAGGGCGGAGTACGAGAACATACTGCGGCTCGCGGAATACTGCGGCAGGCACGAGCGCAAACGACACTGCATCCGTCTCGTCCGCGCGGTCAGCGACTTCCTCGGGACGAACGGCCACTGGGAACAGTGCCGCCATGCACACGAGTTGGTGCGCAAGGCGTGCCGGGACACGGACGACATCCACGGGACGGCCGATGCCTCAGACGCTCTCAGCCTCGTGTGCCTGCGGACCGGGCGGCTGGACGACTCCTACGCTTATGCTTCCGAGGCAAAGACCTTGTTCGGGCGGACGGGTGACCGCCGTGGCTGGGCAGAAGCGACGGACCGCCTCGGAGTCGTGAGTCGTCACCAAGCGCGATTTCGCGCCGCGCTGGCGCATCATGAAGAAGCGATCCACGTCTCACGCTCGGCCGGAGACCCGGTGGGCGCGGCGCAAGCCATGTTCCACGCGGCGACTGCTCTGCATATGCTCGGTCGGCTTACTGAGGAGATGGCATACCTCGCCGAGGCACTCGGGGTCTTCCGGCAACGCGGAGACCTGCGCAGTCAGGGACTTGTCCACAACAGCATTGGCCTGATCCATCTTGACCGCGGTTTTCACCGGCACGCGACGGCGAGCTTCCAGTCCTCCAATGAGATCTTTCGCGCGATCGGCGGAAGGCAGAACTTGGCGGTCCTCGACCACAATATGGGTAAGGTGCACCAGTACAGGGGCGGGCGCAACGAGGCGCTGACCATGTACCGCAGCGCGCTAGCCGAATTCCGCTCCATGGGGGACCTGCGGAACGAGGCGCTGGTCCGCACGGACATCGGCTCGGTTCTCTGCGAGTCCCAGAGTTATCCCGCCGCCGTCGCCGAATATGATCGGGCGCTCGCGATCGCCGAGCTGATGGGGGATAAGTACACTCACGTGCTGGCGCTATGCGGGATCGCCGATACCAGGCGGGAATCGGACGCGCTAGATCTCGCGCTGACGTTTTACGAGCGTGCCGAACGACTCGCGGCACAAATCGAGGCACAATATCCCCGAGGGCGGGCGTTGCACGGGATAGCAGAGGTCATGGCGAGAAGACGGGACGAGGACGCCGCGCGGATACACTGGCGCGAAGCTCTCGATGTCTACCAGGGGCTCGGCTCGTATCTGGCGGGGATAGTAGCGATGCGCCTGGAACCGTTCTCTAACGCGGCGTGATCAAAGAGATTGCGATGCGTCCTGAGCATGGATGCCGTAGTCCATATGATCTTTTAGGGTTATTACGTTCGAATTGTTTGTCAGGTGCCGTGCCGATGGCGTCGCTACATTGAGGGTCGCGCAGACGGCAAAAACCAGGACGGCGCCGAGCGCCATGCATCGCGACGCGGCCACGCCACTTGAGTGTGCCATTGGCACAGCAAAGCATAGATGCCTCACCCGCGAGGGCATTCCGGCATATGCGAACTATGAGCTACTAGTTCATAACGTTACGTGAATCTTCCTTCCGGCGGTCCACCTTCCCTGGTGTCGGTGTCCCAGCCAAACCTTGGCCGAGAACCGCTCGCTCTGTATGGCAGATTACCATCGACAGTAGTCGACCGCAATCTAGCCATGGGAAGCGCTATGATCCATATACGTATTTTGAGGCGGTAAGGGTGCGAGTGCGTAGTGACCCTGGCGACGGGGACGCCAGGTCAGAAGAGGAGACGCAATCCGCCCTTGCCGTCAACGAGCTACACGGTGACGTACACGGTCCCTCCGTCCAAGCGCGTGACATCCACGGCGGAGTGCATGTCACGGTCGCGCCAGCAGCGCTCGCACGGCTGGTTCCCGCGCAGCTTCCGCCTGGTCACGGAGTCTTCACCGGACGAGACACCGAACTCGCCGCCCTAGACGACGTGACAGCGGGAAGCGACGGGCACGCGCTTGTCGTGATCAACGGGATGGGCGGCTCCGGTAAGACCGCGCTGGCGGTGCATTGGGCGCATCGGGTCAGCAATCGGTACCCGGACGGGATCCTGTACGCGGACCTGCGCGGCCACGAACCGGACCACGCGACCGATCCCGGAACGGTGCTCGTCTCATTCCTGCACGCACTCGGCGCGCGACCGGAATCCGTACCGCTCGCACTGGACGAGCAAGCGACGCTGTTCCGTACGATGACCGCTGGACGGCGGATACTTTCCCTGCTAGATAATGCGGCGTCAGCAGCGCAGGTTCGCGTGCTACTGCCGGGACCGGCCGCGTCACGAAGCGCCGTCCTGGTGACGACTCGCTGGAGCCTTGCCGGGCTGGCAATGGACGGCGCGCGCTTCCTCAGACTCGAGCCGCTGGACGAGGCCGCATCCGAGCGCATACTCGCGACCATGGCGGGCCACGAGCGCGCCACGGCGGAACCGGAGGCTATCCGCGACGTGGCGAGGATCTGTGGTGGGCTGCCGCTGGCCGTCCGTATCGCGGGTGCTCAGCTCACGGCTCATCCGCGACGCCCTGTTAGGCGCCTTGCCCTCGAACTTGCCGACGAGAAGCGTCGACTGGCGAACCTCAGCCTTACCGGCGACGTATCCGTGGCCGATGTTATCGACCTCTCCTACCGGGCATTGCCCGAGCTCGCGGCCCGGTGTTACCGGTTGTTTTCCATGCTTTTCACCGCCGATTTCGGAACCGAACTCGCCGACGCGGTACTCGGGGACGACGCCAGCGCAGCGCTTGAGATTCTCACCGAGACCAGCCTGCTGGACGAGACGCAGGACAGCCGGTATTGCTTCCACGATCTCGTGAGGCTGCACGCAAGGCAACGTGCCGAGACTGACTCCGCAGCTGCACTGGACATGGTGACGACCCGGGCCGTCGAGTGGTATCTCAGGGAAGCGGTCCGCGCTGACCGCGCTTTGTTGCCGGGACGTCCACGGCTCTACACCATGAGTGAGGGTAGGGATCATCCGGATCCACTGGGCTGGCTTGAGTCTGAACTGCCCGGCCTGGCTGCTGCCGTCCACGCGGCCCACGACGCTGGACTTCACGAGCGTGCCTGGCAGCTCTGCGAAGCGCTGACCGGTCTGTTCTCCCATCACAAGTACTTCAGGCTGTGGATTGACACCCACGAGGCAGGACTCGGGTCGGCGATCGCCTGCCGCAACGACCGGGCCCAAGTCGTAATCCGGGTGCGGCTCGGTATTGCTTATCTGCAGCTCCGCCGGATCGATTCGGCTGCGGCGCAGTTCCGAGTGGCACTGGACGTGGCCAGGCGCATTGGGTACCGGATCGGTGAGGCTAGCGCTCTCGAGCACCTCGGATTGACCCGGCTGGTTCTCGGACATCCTGAGGAAGCCACCGTGAGCTTTGCTAGTGCTCGCGAGATTTTCCGCGACGATGGCCACCCACGTGGCGTGATGCTTATGACCAGGCGGCTCGGTGAGTCCTACCGTGACGCGGCGCGCTACAACGAGGCGATCACGTTCTTGCGCGAGGCCAGGACGCTGGCGGCGGAGATGGGCGAGCCTTACCACGAGATGCGCTCGCTGGCCGCCCTCGGCGAGGCATACCTGAAGTCCGGGCAGC
Organism: Streptosporangiaceae bacterium; assembly: GCA_050012355.1. Lineage (GTDB taxonomy): Bacteria > Actinomycetota > Actinomycetes > Streptosporangiales > Streptosporangiaceae > JBEKHI01. The sequence goes on from JBEKHI010000007.1 coordinate 13,910, forward strand.
CGGAGCTCGCGCTGAGCGCGTTTGACGACGCTCTGGTCATCGCCGAGCGCACCGGAGCCCGGCATGAGCAGGCGCACAGCCACGAGGGCGCAGGCCGCGCCGAACTTGAGCTCGGGCAACGCGCTCGTGCTGGCGCGCACCTGGCGGTGGCCCACGCCACGTACGCCGACCTCGCCGCACCCGAGGCCGAGGATGTCGCCCGCTTGCTCACCGAACTTCAATAGTTGCCCAGAACGGCGCGACCCGATCTTCCCGGACAACTCGCTGGCACTCTTGGATTTCGCTGCCCGCCAGCGGATCGATCGGATACCCGGCGGTCAGCCACATGTGGAGAAAAAGGCCCGCGATCAGGGGATCGTCGCATTGGATTTCCACACTGCCCGCGCGCGTGTCCGTTTGCGCTGGGGCAACCGCCACCGCGCAGCCCGGGTACTGCCTGAGCCAGTCACCAGAACAGTCGGCGCGAATCACGTCGGCGATGCGCAGCAGCCGTTCGCTGGCGGTAGACACGCTCGCCGCCACGGCATGACCGGCCGCCGCAGCGCGACGAGAAACCGGGACCGGCAGGATGGCGGCGATCTCGCCGTCGACGGTCAGCGTCGCGATCACCAGCCAGCTCCGAAGGTCTGCGGCAGAGCGACCGGACGCGGCGGGGGAACCGGCTCGGTGCGCGGCGGCCATTCCGGTTCCGCTAGGTCGAGCAAGGCATACAGCCGGGACCTGATCTCGCTCGCGGCCTGACCGGGGAGATCGGTGATACGCGACTGGATGGGAAACCGCCGTTCTGGTACCCAGGCGGCAATGGCTGACTCGAGCTGCGGCAGGTACGGCGAGTCGTGTCTGAGGCGCGGCGCTACGGCGGCCAGCCCGTCGGCGGGGGATCCAGGGACGATCTCGTCAGCCGGGTGCATGCCGATGGCGACGGGCACGCCGGCGGCCGCGGCGTATCGCGCGATCGATCCGGAGTCGCCTACTACGAGATCGGAGGCGGCTACGGCGGCGCGCCAGCCCTCCTCCGGCGGGATCAGGACGAGGCCGCTGGCAATGCAGTCCGATAGCCAGGACACCGTTTGCCGGCGGCTGTGCCAGCACCAGGTGTTGGGGTGCAGGATCGCCGCGACCTGGTATTTGTGACTCGGAAGCTGACGCATGAGGTCGGCCAGAAAGCTCGGGCGGCAACCTAGCAACGAACTTGGCCCCCAGGTGGAGGACACTGTTACCAGAGTGCGGTCGCCGGTGCCGAGTGCGTCCCGGTAGGGCTGCCGACTGGGAATGCTGGCTAGCAGCCGGTCGTATACCGGATCGCCAGTGACATGAGTGATGGGTGCCGCCTCGGGACAGGACCTCAGCACAAGGTTTGCCTCTTCGCGGGTGGCCAGCAGGTGCGCCGACGCGATCACCCGGCCGTGATAGACGAGCCTCGCCCGGTCAGGCCCGGCTGCTTCGCGCGTCGCGAGGGGCCCATCCATGTCCCAGCGGCTGTTTAGTTTCGAGCACCCGGCCGCGCCATGTGGAAAACTCACGACTGGTGCGTGGACTTGCTCCAGAAGACCCGGGTGCGCGGCTAGGGCCAGGCCGAACCGGTGCTGCGTCGCGAGCTGCCACGGGAGCCTCACTCCACCGAGCCGCTTGAGGAAATTGCGAGTTCCGGCCGCGAATAGCGCGGCCGGAGGATGCGTGTAAACCACCTGAACCCGGAGGTCGTTCTCCAGCAGCGGGACAACGTCTCCAAGCCACGCGCCCGAGGTCAGCGAATGCACGACCACGAGCACGGTTTTGTCCGTCGTCAGGGTCGCCCCGCGCGTTGAGTCGAGCCCAAACGGGCCACGTATAACCGTCATGCCCCGAGGTTGCGGCATGCGCGTTGCGCGAACTGAGACATCGGCGTTGCGCCGCAGGTGAGAGGGACGAGGGCTTGCTTCTACAACGCCGTCGATGGCCCATCGCTGGGGTGATAACGCTAGCGATGGCCCATCGACGGGGTCGGCCATAGCTCAAGTCCCGGAAATTACCCGGCCGCGGCGATGATCTTGTCCGCGATGGTCTTCGCGGTGGCGGCTGGGATCGCGAGCGGCGGCGGTCGCGATGCCGGTTACCTGGTCGGACAGGTTAACAAGCGGGCAACATCAGCGCTCGTGGCGGTGATCAGCGAGCCACGCCCCGACCCCGATCGTGGGGAACATCGCGCACGCGCCGACCGCGCCCGGCCAGCCCCAGAGCGCGTACGCGTGCGCTCCGGCCAGCGACCCGACCGCTCCGCCGATGAACATCGTGGTCATGTACACCGAGGTCAGCCGGGCCCGGGCGCTGGGCAGCAGCTGGTACACGACGCTCTGGTTGGTCAGGTTCGCGGATTGCACGCCGGCGTCCATCCCGAGTACGCCGATGACCAGCAGGCTCAGGCCTATCCATTCCGGCCCAGAACCGGCGGCCAGCATCACCAGGAAAAACACGATCTGAACGGCCAGCAGCAGTCCGGTGATCGGCCACCGTAGCCGCGGCCGTGCGTCCAGGTGCCGTCCGCCCTTCGTCGAGACCAGCGCGCCGGCCGCGCCGGCCAGCGCGAATAGCCCGATCTCGAGCTGTGAGAAGCCGTAGCGCGAGGACAGCAGGAACGGCACCGTCGTCCAGAACGCGCTGAACCCGGCGAACCCGCAGGCCCCGGTCAGCGACCGCCAGCGCAGCACCGGCTCGGACCGCGCCACCGAGAGCACCGCGCGCAGCTGGGCGCCGTATCCCGAGCTGACCTCCCGTCCCTGTTCCGGCATCGCCCGGTACAGAACGACGGCGGTCACTCCCATCATCACCGCGGCTATCGCGTACACCCCGCGCCAGCCAAGGAACTCCGAGACGACGCCGGCGAACGTCCTGGACAGCAGGATGCCGGTGAGTATCCCGCCCATCATGGCGCCGATCACATGCGTGCGCTCGTGGTCGCCGGCCAGCGTGGCGGCGTAGGGCACCAGCATCTGCACCACCACCGAGGTGACACCGATGACAAGCGCGCCCGCGCCCAGGAGCGCGATATTGGGCGCCGCCGCGCTGGCGGCCAGCCCGATGGTGACCAGGATCAGCAGCGTCGTGAACAGCGGCCGCCGCCGGACGATATCCGCGATCGGGACCAGGAACAGCAGGCCGGCCGCGTAACCGAGCTGGGTGACCGTGACGAGCAGCGACGCCGTGGACTGCGAAACGTGCAGCCCCGACGCGATCGGCTGGAGCACCGGTTGCGCGTAGTAAAGGTTGGCAACGATCGCCCCGCTGGCGAACGCCATCAGGCGTACCAGTCCCCGTGGCGCCCCCTTTGCTTCCTCGGAGGTAGCCGTCGCGACCGTCCCGGCCACTTCCCGAGCCTCAGCCATCCATCCTCCAGCCGTCGAATCCAACCGTTCAGTCCAACCATCTGGTTGGGCCGACGATTCCCCACTATCCGCCCAGTCCAACCGGATTGTCAAACCAAATGGTTTGACAATTTAGTTGGTATACTCGCTGGCACCTGGAAGGGGGTACCGGCATGCCTGATCCCGAGTCGACCAAGCAGCGCATCTTCGAAGCCGCGGTGGAAGAGTTCACCGAGCATGGCTCGGCCGGGGCTCGCGTCGACCGGATCGCGGCTAAGGCGCGCGCGAACAAGGAGTCCATCTATCGATATTTCGGGACCAAGGACGAACTCCTGCGCCGGGTCATCGACCAGTACCTGGATGAACAAGGTGAGCAGCTCACCCCGCAAGCCCGCGAACTGCCGAAGTACGTCAGCGACCTGCTCGAGTTCCACGCGGGCAACCCGCAGTTCCTGCGCATGTCGCTGTGGGAGGCGCTCGAGTTCGGCAGCGAACTCGACCCGGGTACGTTCCAGCATCGCCGCCAGCATTACGAGGACAAGCTGGCCTCGGTTGAGGAGCAGCAGCGGGCCGGTCTGGTGGACCCGGACCTCGACCCGCGGCACCTGCTCGCGGCGATCTTCGGCATGGCCGATTACTGGACCTCGCTGCCACAACTGCTGCGGTTGCTGTTCGGACGTGAGGTCACCGAGGAAGACCTGGCTGCCCACCGCGAGTTTCTCGCCGAGTGCGTCCGCCGGATCATCACGCCACCCAGCGGTCCTTGACAGGGCGGCTGGCACGACGAACGATTGGCGCCACAATAGTCACGACGGGTGGCAGCGCCGGCGGCGCGCTATCCACGCTGGTCGCCGCCTCCGGTGACAGCACCATGTACGACTCGTACCTGACCGAGCTTGGCGCGGCCGACGTGAGCGACGCCGTCTACGCCAGCGCCAGCTACTCGCCGATCACCGACCTGGACCACGCGGACATGGCGTACGAGTGGATGTGGGGAACGCTGCCGGTCAGCGGCGACACGCTGGTCAACCAGACGTACTCCGGACAGCTCAAGGACAACTTCACCGGTTACCTGGCGGACCTGAACCTCAAGGGCATCAACGATTACGGGACGCTGACCTCCGGCAATTACGCCAGCTACCTCACGACGCAGTACCTGGGGCCGTCAGCCACCAAGTACCTCGCCGCGCTGTCGGACTCCGCGCGCGAGAAGTACCTCAAGGAGAACACCTGGATCAGCTGGTCCGGCGGCGCGGCCACCTTCAGCTGGGCCAAGTTCCTCGACCACGTGGGGACCAGGCTGAAGAGCGTCCCGGCCTTCGACAGCTTCACCTTGTCCAACGCCGAGAACATCGAGTTCGGTGACGCGACCACCAACGCGCGGCATTTCACGCTGTACAGCCTGCGGCACGCGATCGGGAACGACAGCGCTCAGCTCGCCAGCGACCTGCCCGCGAAGATCGAGATGATGAACCCGATGTACTTCCTGGAGAACGCGAACCCGTCCCGGGCGAAGAACTGGTGGATCCGCACCGGCACGCTCGACACCAACACCGCACACACGGTGGTAGGAAATCTAGCGGCCATAACGACGGATCTCGGTGACACAGTGAACTCATCGCTCTACTGGGACGGCGGCCATGCCGTCAACGAGGACGCCCCCGCGTTCATCGCCTGGGTCTCCAAGCTCACCGGTGCGGCGATCGCCTGATCGTTGCGCTCAGGAGAGCGCTCGTAGCAGGAGCTCCTCGACCGTTTTGCGTTCGTCGGCGGAGAGCGCGGCCAGCAGCTCGCGGCTGATTCGCCGGCTGTCGCGGGTCGCGCGCCGCACCAGCTGCCGTCCGGCCGTCGTTGGCCGGACGAGGTTGCGGCGCCGGTCCTCCGGATCGGTCTCCCGGGAAGCGAGATCACGGGCGACTAGGTCATCGACGATGGTGACGACGTCGCTGGGGTGGATTCTCAGGGTCTCGGCCAGCGCTCGCTGGGTACGCGGCGCTTCGTCCGCCAGCGCCCCGAGGACCGCTAGGTGACCGAGCCGCAGTCCATCCGGCAGCGCGGCGGCCATCTGGTCATGCGCCTCACGGCCGAGCAACGAGAGCGCGTAGGTCGGCATCCGCAGCAGCGCGGCGGGCGGGATCGCTGGTCGGGGCACATCTAAATGATACAGTCCAACCTATGATTGGTGATGACCAACTATCTGCTTTGATCGGCGAGTGGACAGGCGACGAGCAGCTCTCGGCCACCGCGTGGACAACCGCGGGTACGGCCCGCGGGATGCTGTCGATCGTCGCCGGACCGGGCGGCGGCCTGCTGGTGGACTACGCCGAAGAGCGTGACGGGGCAAGGATGACCGGCCACGGCGTGCTCTCCGGAGACGGGTGGTGGTGGTTTGATTCCTACGGTTTCACTCCCGTCACCCCTGGCACCGCCGCCTGGAAAGACGGCGAGCTGATACTGGAGCGCCGCAGCGACCGGGGCCGGACCGTGACCGTGCTCCGCATCGCCGGCGGACGCTTGGAGCAGCGGATCGATTCGGCCGTGCCGGCCGACGCGCCGCTCGTCCCGTTGCTGCGCGGAACCTACGCCCGCGGCGCGGCCCATGGATGACCCATCGCTGGTGCTCTGGCGCTTGTTCTCTGGCGCTATCGATGGCCCATCGCTGGGGTCGCGCGAGCGCTGAAATCCGGCAAAACGGTCGCATAGGGATGTGAAGTGGCTGGGATGTCACTTTGATTATCTGGAGGGTCGTTCTGTAGATGAAAGGCCCGTTAACGATTGGGCTTCAAAACGGTTTTGTGGTGTTAGTCGCCGTTATGATCCGATGCGACATCAGTGCACGGTCGGAAACGGAGTTGCCATGAGTGACCAGCCCGCGACCACCGCACCGGGCGGCACGCCAGCCGTCCTGGTGCCGCCGCAGCGCTTGGAGGCCGATGCGATCGGTGTCGCGCAGGACACTGTCATCGGCATGGCGTCGTCGGCACCGGCCGCGGTGATGGCACTCATCCTCGCGAGCCTCGCCCTGACGACCAACTACGGTAGCGCGCCTTCGCTCCTGGTCACCGCGATTCCCATGCTGATTATCGCTTTCGCCTATCACCGGCTGAACATGTGGAACGCGAACTGCGGCGCGTCATTCGAATGGGTTGGCCGGGCGATAAACCCATATCTTGGCTGGTACACCGGATGGCTGATGATCGCGGGCTACGTGCTTGGCACGATCAGCGTGATCGAGGTGCTCGGGCCGTCGGTGCTGGCGATATTCGGCGGCTCGGCGACGAGCGTCAGCGGTAACGTCGCGATCGCGATCGGGATCGGCGTGGTCATGGTGATCATCGCGGTCGTCGGCATCCGCATCACGGCGCGCATCCAGATCGCGATGGCCGCGGTCGAGTACACGATCCTGATCGGGATGTCGATCTGGGGCCTGATCACGGTGCTCGGGCACCACGCCGGAACCTACCCGGTGAGCAAGGGCTGGTTCAGCCTCAGTGGCATCGCCGGCAAGGGCGACATCGTTGGCGGCTTCCTGATCGCGGTGTTCGCGTTCAGCGGCTGGGACGGCACCGTGTACGTCAACGAAGAGGTCACCCACCGCCGCAAGAACCCGGGGCGCGCGGCGATCATCGCGGTGGTGCTGCTGACGGTGATCTACGTGATCGCGCAGTTCGGCCTGCAGGGCGTGGTGTCGCCGGCCAAGCTCAACGCCAACTCCTCTGACGCCCTCGTCTACGTCGCGCAGGTGCTTGGCGGCGGCGGCTGGGAGAAGGTGATGGCGCTCGCGCTGGCTCTGTCGGCGATCGCGAGCACCAACGCGGGCATCCTGCTGGGCGCGCGCATCGTCTACGGCATGGCCAGCTACCGCGCGGTGCCAGAGTTCCTCGCCAACGTGCCGCGCCGGTTCGCCACGCCAGCCGCCGCCACCATCGTGTTCGGCGTCATCACGGTCGGCATCACCGTCGTGTACCTGGTCGTCACCTCGGTGCAGAACGCGTTCAGCGACGTCGTCGACGTCAGCGGACTGCTGTTCGCGCTGTTCTACATCCTGACGGCGCTGGCCAGCATGGTGTACTACCGGCACCGCGTGTTCAGCAGCGTGTGGAACTCGATCGTCCTCGGGATCCTCCCGCTGGCCGCCGCCGTGTTCCTGGGCTGGATGGTGGTCAAGTCGGTCGTCGAGGCACCGAGCAGCCAGCGCTGGTCCTTCATCGGCATTCTCATCGCCGGCGTCGTCTTGATGGTCGCTGCCCGAGTGTTCCTCAAGTCCCCGTTCTTCAACATCCGCCGCGAGTCGGCGACCGACTAGGAGACGTTCGCCAGGGATTCGCGGACGGCGGCGGTTAGCGGGTCGGCGGGGCCGAACGCGGCTTCGCTGCGGGACAGGGTCTCACGCAGCACCCGGTTCACGTCGCCTAGCCGCCCCACCGCGTAATAGGCATGAGCTAGTCGCAACGACGCGTTCAACGTCTCCCGGTGATCTTGGCCGAGCACGGCCGCGTACCCATCGCGTGCCCGCTCGTACAGCTGAACCGCCGACGCCATCCGGCCGGACGCGTGGTAGGCGGCGGCCAGCGCGGTGCGCGCCCCGATCGTGTCCAGATGGTCGGTACCGAGCACCCGTTCGCGGTCCGGCACCACGCGCTTGAGCAGTGAGATCGCGACCTTGGGCCGTCCGTCCGCCAGGTGCGCCCCGGCGAGGCTGAAACAGGTGGTCATCGTGTCGGGATGCTTGGTGCCCTGGGTCCGTTCACGGTCCGCGAGGACGCCACGGTACAGGCTTATCGCATCCGATAGACCGCCCATCGCCTGGTGAGTGGCGGCGAGCCGCTCGCGGGCGGCGAACGACTGCAGGCTGTTCGCGCCGTACGCGTGGTACGCCTCGCTGACCGCTTCGGTGAACGCCGCGATCGCGTCGGCGAACCGCCCGGCGGCGAGCTGAGCGGCCGATAGCCGCTCGGACAGCACCACCGTGTCCGGATGTGCCACCCCGAGGACCCGGGTCGCGGTCTGAACGAGTACCGTCCACCAGTCGGCGGCGGGGCCGGTGAGGCCCGCCGCCTCCATGCTCTGCCCGGCGCGCAGCAGCACCGGATGGCAGCCGCCCTCCCACAACAGGTTGCCGGCCGCCAGCCGCAGGCTCTCCGCGCAGGATCGGAACGCGCGGGCCAGCGGCTCCGGGCGGTCGCTGACCGGCCAGGCGGCGAGCAGCGCGTCGGCCACATCCAGCGTGGCCGACTTCAGCAGTCCGTCCGGCGTCGCCGAACGGACCTCCGCGAGCGCCGGCGAGGCCATCCTGACCAGCCCGCCGGTTACCGAGACGAGCCCCGCCAGCCGGACCGCGTCCAGCGCACCGGCATCACCGAGCGCCGCGGCCGGCACGCCGTCGCGGTCCAGCAGCGCCGCCATCGCCAGCACCGACTGCGCGCGTCCTGGCGCGAGCGCGTCCGCGTGCTCCAGCGACAGCCCCCAGGTCGCCTCGGCCGGGGACTCACCGGCCTCGCGGGTGAAGTGCTCGAGGTATTCACGGCAGGTGAGTTCGGACGAGAGGATCACCGCGGACGCCTGGGCTAGCGCCAGCGGGTCGTCACCGAGCTCGGCGACCAGGTCAGCCGCGCCTTGGCGCTGGTCTGGATCACCACTCAGCCGGCCCATCAGGTAGGCCATCGACTCCCGCCGGGTGAACTCGCCGACGGTGATCAGCGCGGCGCCGGGGACGTTGGCGCCCGCGACCAGCACCCGGCCCGCTGCCCCCGAGGGAATCAGGTCCTCGGGTAGACCGGCTCGCGCCGTTATGACATCTATGACTGCCAGCCAGCTACGGTCGGTATCGCGCAGCCACGCCAGAAATTTGTCCGGCGAACAGCCAGCGATGGCGGCGGCCCCGGCGTAGACGGACAGTATCGAGGCGCGGGTGCCGACGCTCAGCCAGATCCGCAGATCCGCGTCCACGGCCGACGCGACGGAGACCGCGAGCTGAGTGGTGCCGCACAGCCCCAGGCCGTCAGAAACGAGCGCGACGGTCGCGCCTGGAGTGAGCGCGGCGAGCGCCCGCTCCTCAAGCGCGGACCGGTAAATGTAACTGTCGACGAGCGGGGGCGGGGTACCGATCCACATGTCACAGGCTCTCAATCAGCTTGATGAGCACGTGTTTCACCGATTCGAGCGCCCGCGCGTCGCACAGCACGAGCGGTATACCGGGATTCAAGTCGAGGGCCTGCCTGATCTCGTCGGCGTCGTAGCGCGGTGCGTCGTCGAAGCAGTTGACCGCGACGATGAACGGCAGCCCGAGCTTCTCGAAGTAGTTGACCGACGGGAAGCAGTCCGCGAGCCGCCGTACGTCCGCGAGGATGACGGCGCCGAGCGCTCCGTAGGCCAGCTCGTCCCACATGAACCAGAAGCGTTCCTGCCCCGGCACGCCGAACAGGTACAGCACGAGCTGGTCGGAGATCGAGATCCGGCCGAAGTCGAGCGCCACCGTCGTGGTCGTCTTGTCGGGGACGCCCTCCAGGTCGTCGCGGCCCGTGCTGGCTCTGGACAGCGTCTCCTCGGTGAGCAGCGGCCTGACCTCGCTGATCGCGCCGACCAGCGTTGTCTTCCCGGCGCCGAATCCGCCGGCGATGAGGATCTTTTGCGCCACCGGCGGCACGGGCGGCGCTTCAGAGCGCGCGGAGGCCACGGAGTATCTCCTTCAGGACGTCGTTGCCTGGCTGCTGGCCGGAGGTCTGCTGGCGGACGACGCTGATCGAACCGTCGCTTGTCAGGTCGGCGAGCAATACCCGGACCACGCCAACCGGCAGCCGCAGATCGGACGAGATGTCGGCCAGCCGGGCCGGCCGTTCGCAAAGGCTGAGTATCTTGCGGTGCTCGGGTGTCCGGTGCCCAGTCGGCTGCCCGCTCGTCACCACCAGCGTCAGCAGGTCGAGGACCTCGCCCCCGTCTGGCTCGGTCCGTCCGCCGGTCACGGCGTACGGGCGCACCACCGGACCGGTATCGCGGCGTCCTAGCCTGCCAGGCATCGTGGACTACTCCGTCTCCGACAGCGAGCTGGGGGTGGTGGCCGGGAACCGGGGCAGCGAGGACAGATGCGGGCGGGCCCGTTTGACGAGCATCGCCATCTCGTAGGCGATCAGCCCAGCGTCCGCGGTGGACGGGCAGAGCGCGGTGAGGCAGCTTCCCTCGCCCGCCGCCATGACGAACAGCAGGCCGCGCTCAAGCTCGATGATCGTCTGCCGCACCTCGCCGACCTGGAACCGGTCACCGGCACCGGTCGCCAGGCTCTGCATGGCGGCGGAAAGCGCCGACAGGTGCTCGGATTCTTCCTGAGACAGGTCCTTCGATGACGCGATGGGCAACCCGTCACGGGAGAGGATGACGGCCCGTTGGAAGTCGGCTAGCCGTTCCGATAGGTCGTCGAGTAGCCAGGCCAGGTCGGTGCCACCTGTGCCATCCATTCAGTTGTCCTCACTCTCCGGATCGTGCCGCGATCGTTGCCAGCTGCTCTGCAGGGACGCCGCCAGGTTGCGTGCGTGCTCAGGCGCGGGCGCCTCAGCCGGGTGCGACCGGCCTTGGCGAGTCGGCAGTGCACCGCCGGCCGAGTCCCCGTCGCTGGCCGGCTCCGTGTCGCTCGGCTGCGTGTCGCTCGGCTGCGCGTCCGGACGGACGCGGCGCGGCAAGCCGTGCAGGGTGCGCCCGGACTCTGGTTCGTCGGCGGGTGCTGGCGCGGGTTCTGGCCTGCGCTCTGGCAGCGGGGGACGCTCGGTCTCCTGGACAGTGGCCAGCTCCGCCGCCCGGCGGCGCTGGGTCGGCGCCGGCCTGACCTCCTCGGCGGGCGGCTCGGTCACGATCGACTCGGGAAGGATCACGACCGCCTTCGTGCCCCGGTACGCCGACGGGTTCAGCGAGACCTGGACACCGTGCCGCGCGGCCAGCCGTCCCACCACGAACAGCCCCAGACGGTCGGCGTCGGCGACGTCGAAATCAGGTGGGCTATCCAGCTGCTCGTTGAGCCGGACCAGCTGTTCCGGCGCGATGCCGAGCCCGCGGTCCTCCACCTCGATCGCGAAACCGTTGGCGACCGCCTCGGCCTTCACCTCGACCCGGGTGGCCGATGGGGAGAACAGCGTCGCGTTCTCGATCAGCTCGGCCAGCATGTGGATCATGTCGGTCACGGCCGGTGCCGCGACTGCCTCCTCGGCGTCCGTGATCACGGTGACGCGCCGGTAGTCTTCCACTTCCGCCGCCGCCGCCCGGATCACGTCGATCACGGGCACCGCGTCACTGCCCGCGCGAGCGGGACCGCTCCCAGCGACAATGGTCAGGCTCTCCGCGTGCCGGCGCATCCGGGTAGTGAGATGGTCCAGCGCGAAGAGATCGGCGAGCGCCTGCGGACTGGCTGCTTGTTTTTCCAGCTCGTCGATGATGCGCAGCTGCCGGTGCAGCAGCGACTGGTTGCGCTTGCCGAGACTGACCAGCACCTGGCGGAGCCCGTCTCGCAACCGGGTCTCGGCCGCGGTGGCGTCCTGGGCCGAGTGGCGCACGCTCACGATGGCGTCGACCGCGCGGGCGGTCTCCCGGCTGGCCGGCTTGAACGTCGTGTCGCGGCCGTCGGCGATCTCGCTGGCGGCGGTCGCCAGACCGCTGACATCGCGGGATAGTCGCGCGACGAAGACCGCGGTGAGCAGCAGCGCGATGATCAGCACCGCGGCTCCGGCCCCAGTGACCGCCAGCAGCTCCTTGCCGGTGGTGAGCCGTCTGATCTTGCCATCCTTGACAACGATGGCGAACGCTACCCACGCGGCGATCAGGATTATGACCGGCGCGGCTACCCTGGCCGTGAAGCGAAGGCGGACTGAGCGGGGAACACCCATGTGGTCACTCCTGCGATTGCCCGCCGCACGCGGAACTGTCCTGGATACAGAGAATATTGTCCCCTATGAGGACATCGGTCCCGTTCTGCTATGCCGGACTGTTACATGCGGCTTGCTCTACGCGGCGGTGCTACGGTCGGCATATGGCCGGGTTTGGGGATTACCAGTTCGAGATTTACCTGAACGGGCTCACCGGGGTACTGCCGCGGTTCCCGATGACATTCGCCGAGCTCGAGGAACGAGCCGAACGTGCGTTGCCGGCCTCGGTCTGGTCGTACGTAGCGGGTGGCGCCGGCGACGAGCACACCCAGCGAGCCAACGTGGCAGCCTTTCTGCGCTGGGGGTTGTACCCGCGGATGTTCGTCGGCGCGGCCGAGCGTGATCTTACGGTTGACCTGTTCGGGATGACGCTTCCATCGCCGCTGCTGCTCGCTCCCATCGGCGTGCTCGGCATCTGCGCGCAGCACGGTCACGGGGATCTCGCGGCGGCACAGGCCGCGGCGGCGACCGGGGTGCCGATGATCGCGTCCACGCTGTCGGCGGACCCGCTGGAAGAGGTCGCCGGACAAACCGGCGAAACCCCTTCGTTCTTCCAGCTGTATACCCCGACCGACCGGGACCTGGCGGCCAGCCTTGTGCACCGCGCCGAGGCCGCCGGGTATAAGGGCATCGTCGTCACCCTTGACACCTGGACGACCGGCTGGCGGCCGCGTGACCTGACGACCAGCAACTTCCCGATGCTGCGCGGGCAGTGCCTCGCCAACTACACCTCGGACGAGGTCTTTCAGCGGCTGCTAGGTGACCAGGCCCCCGCCTCCTTGTGGGCTCAGGTGTTCGGCAACCCGCTGACCTGGGACGACCTGCCGTGGCTGCGGTCCCTGACGAGTCTCCCGCTGATCCTCAAGGGCATCTGCCACCCCGATGACGCGCGTCGCGCGGCGGATGGCGGGGCGGACGCGATCTACTGCTCCAACCACGGCGGACGGCAGGCCAACGGCGGCCTGCCCGCGCTCGATTGCCTGCCCGACGTGGTGGACGCGGTCGGCGGGCTGCCCGTGCTGTTCGATTCGGGAGTACGTTCCGGCGCTGACGTGGTCAAGGCGCTCGCGCTCGGGGCCACCGCCGTCGGCATCGGCCGGCCGTACGCTTACGGGCTGGCGCTCGGCGGCACCGACGGTGCGGTGCACGTGCTGCGGTCCATACTCGCCGAGACGGACCTGATCATGGCCGCTAACGGCTACCCGTCGATCGCCGATCTCACCCGGGACAGCCTCCGCCGCGTCGGCTGATTTTTTGCTGGTGGGTGCTGCATTAACCGCATTCTTTGCTGGTCAGTGCAGCACCCACCATGATCAGCTGCGTCAGGAGGCGGGGCGGGAGCGGCGGGCCAGGGTGTCGACCGTGACCGCGGCCAGCAGCACCACGGCGGTCCACATGTCCTGGGCGGCGGCACCGAGCCCGAGCAGGTAGAGCCCGTTGTAGATGACCGCCACGATCAGGCCGCCGAGTACCGCGCCGAGCATCCGCCCGCGTCCGCCGAACAGGCTTGTCCCGCCGATCACCGCGGCCGCCACCGCGTACAGCACGTTCTGCCCGCCATCGACGTCGTTGGAGATGGACCCCAGGTATGAGGCGTAGATGATGCCCATGATGCCCGCGGTCACCCCGCCCAGGGTGAACGCCACGATCCGGATCCGGCTCAGGTTGATGCCAGCCCGCCGCGCCGCTTCCGCGTTCCCGCCGATGGCGTACACGTAACGCCCGAACCTGGTCCGGCCGAGCAGGAAACTCCACGCCACCAGCAAGACCAGTACCAGCAGCACGACCCAGGGGACCCCGCGTACCGCCACGGTGACACCGCGGTTGGTGTTCCCGATCGCGACCACGATCACCCCGGCGATCGCGATCACCGCGACCTTGAGGATGGTCACGCTCATGGGCGGAGCGGCCAGGTGGCTCGCGCGCCGTCTGCTATCCCGCACGATCATCAGCGCGCCGGCCGCCACCACCGCGACGGCCATCGCGATCCAGCCGAACAGCGGGCTCATGCTGCCGCCCTCGATGTCAAGAATCACGCTGTTGCTCAGCCGGATCGTGCCACCGGAGCTGGGCGCAGCGGTATTGACAAGGAACAACAGCAGCCCCGTCCCCATCAGCAGCCCGCCCAGCGTCACGACGAACGACGGGAGCCTGAGCCGCGTGATCAGCACGCCCTGAACGGCGCCATAGCCCGCGGGGACCGCCAGCCCGGCCAGCACCGCGAGCGGCCAGGGGAGCGGGTGCGGCGGTGACAGCATCCACAGCGTGATCACCGCGCCCATCGCCGAGCTGTACCCGACCGACAGGTCGATCTCGCCGAGCAGCAGGACGAAGACCTCGGCCATGCCGAGCGTCACGATCCAGGCCGCCTGCGTCATCAGGTTGACCAGGTTGCCGGCGGACAGGAATATCGAACTGCGCACCTGGAAGTAGATGACGATCGCGGCGAGGCCGAGCAGCACGGGGAGCGCGCCGGACTCACCGCCGCGGACCCGGGCCAGCCACAGGCGGGCGTACTCGTTAAGCGACCCGGCGACCACCTCGGGCGCGGCTACCGAAGCGATGTCCTCGGCCTCGGGGATTTGCTCGTCGGTGCTCATGAAGTCTCCGATTGTGGCGCCGCTACCAGCCGCTGCGTGCTGCCGGTGGTCATCAGGTCGACGATCGCGGCGGTGTCGTATGCCGACGCTGGCCCGGCGGCGGCAAGCCGGCCGAGATACAGCACCGTGATGCGATCGGCGATCGCCATGACGTCGGTGAGATTGTGCGAGATGACGATGACCGCGATCCCGCTGGTCGCGAGCCTGCGGATCAGGTCGAGCACGACCTTGGTCTGGGTGACGCCGAGCGCGGCGGTCGGCTCGTCCATGACCACGAGCTTGGCCTGCCGCATGACGGCCTTCGCCACCGCGACAGCCTGGCGCTGCCCGCCGGATAGCGACCCGACGGGCTGGCGGATCGAGCGAACGGTGGTGACGGAGAGATCGGCCAGCGTCGTTTTGGCCGAAATTTCCATCGCTACCTCGTCGAGCTGCCAGTGCCTCGTCAGCTCGGTGCCGAGGAACATGTTCTGAACGATGTCCAGGTTGTCGCACAGCGCGAGGTCCTGGTAGACCGTCGCGATGCCCAGACCCACGGCGTCCTTGGGAGAGTGCAGGTGCACCTGCTTGCCCTCCCACATCAGGGAGCCGTGGTCCGGCTGCCAGATGCCGGAGATCGTCTTGATCAGGGTGGTCTTGCCGGCGCCGTTGTCGCCGACGATCGCGGTCACCTGCCCGGCCGGGATGTCCAGGTCGATACCGGACAGCGCCCGTACCGGGCCGAAGTTCTTGCCGATGCCGGCCAGGCGCAGCAGCGAGGGCTGCGCGCTGGCCGGCGAGGCATCGTTGTTAGCTGAACTCACACCGAGATCCCGGCGGCCGTGCACTCGGCCGCGAACGAGCCCGTGCACAGTTGCTGCGCGGGGACGAACTGGTCGGCGATGACGGTCGCGTTCATGTTGGACGGGGTTACCCACTCCGGCGTCAGCAGGACAGACGGAACGCTGGTGCTGGTCGTCGAGTCGGTCGTGGAGCCGTTCACCAGTGCCTTCGGCGGGGTCTTGTCGGCCCGGAGGTACATGGCCAGCGCCGCGGCTGCCTGCGCTTCCAGGTAGATCGGCTTGTAGACGGTGCCGCACTGGTAGCCGGACAGGATGTTCTGCAGTCCGATGAGGGTCGCGTCCTGCCCGGTAACCGGGAAGGTGTCCGGCTTAATGTGCAGCCGCTGCAGGTAGGTGATGATCGGGGCGGCGTTCTCGTCGTTCGGGGTGAGCACCGAGTTGATGTTCTTGTGCGCGGTGAACTGCTGCTGGAACTCGGTCTCCGCGGTCGGCGGGTCCCAGGTGCCAGCGGGCGTGCCAACATCCACGTAGCTGCCGTTGGAGAAGTACGGCGCGAGCACCGCGTTGTAGCCCTCCGCGAACAGCGTCGCGTTGTTGTCGGTCGGCGCGCCCTTCATCACCAGCACGTTCGGCTTGGCCACGTGCCAAGCTGTCGCACAGGCCACGAAGCCCTTGCCGATAAGGGTCCCGACCTCGACGTTGTTGAAGCTGACGTAATATTCGCGGCTGCCGCCGAGCGTCAGCCGGTCGTAGTCGACCACGTCGACGCCGTGCGACTTGGCGTAGGACTCGATCCGCGAGCCGACGCCGGAGTCGAGCGGGTCCATGATCAGGACGCTCGCGCCCTTGGTGATGGCCTCCTGTGCGTCGGTGAACTCCGTGGTGTCGCTGCCCTGCGCGTTCTGCACGGTGAACTGCGACGGCGACAGCCCGGCCGCGGTCAGGGCCTCTGTTAGGTAAGGAGCGTCGAATTCTGTGTACCGCGCCGAACTCACGGTGTCAGGAAGAATAACGGCCACGTTCCCCTTGCCTTCGGAGGCGAGTGGCTTCAGGTCCGTCATGGCGGAGAACGTGCGATTAAGTGAGCTAATGGAGATTGATACGTTCGTCGATGACGACGACGTGGTGGAATTACCCGATGGGGAGCTGTTGCTGCTACAGGCCGCCGCGAGCAGGCAGGCGAGGGCAGCGGGCAGTGCGGCTGTGACAATTTTTCTCATGTGCTACCTCGCGTCGGGGATGAGGTTGTTCTCCGACGACCATAGGACGCGCGGAATTAACGAGGGCTTAACATCACGGCGGCGGCATAAACAAGGCGTGAATGAGGTGGCGTTGTGGTTGAAGAATGGTCACGAGGGGATTACTCCGGCACCAGCCGGTACCCCGCGCGGGGCTGAGTGACGATCAGCGGATCGGAGCCCTCGGTCTCCAGCTTGGCCCGCAGCCGCCGGACGTAGACCCGCAGGTACTCGGTCTCGGTCTCGTAGCCGTGGCCCCATACCCGGCGCAGCAGGTAGGCATGGGTGAGCAGCTTGCCGCGGTTGACGGCGAGCTCGCGCAGCAGTGCGAACTCGGTCGGGGTGAGGTGGACGGGCTGCTTGTTACGCCAGACCTGCTGGCCCGCGAGGTCGATCTCGACGTCGCCGACGGTGATATTCGACACCGTCTGGCCAGCGGGATCGGCCGGGCGGGTGCGGCGCAGTGTCGCGGTGATCCTGGCCAGCATCTCCTCGATGCTGAACGGCTTGGTCATGTAGTCGTCGGCGCCCATGTGCAGCGCGGTGACCTTGTCCCGCTCGCCGCCGCGGGCGGAAACGACGATGATCCCGACCGGGGAGCGCTCGCGGATCTGCCGGCACAGTTCGAACCCGTCCGCTTCCGGCAACATCAGATCGAGCAGAACGATGTCGGGTTCCTCCGTCTCGAGAAGCTGCATCGCCCGCAGGCCGTCGGTTGAGATGACCGTGTCATAGCCGCGGACGGTGAGGTTGGATCGGATGAGGTCAACGATGTTCTGGTCGTCCTCGACCAGCAGGGCGCGGGTATTACCGTCACGCATCTGGGGACTCCTGTGTCTCGGCGGGCGGATCGGTTTCGATAGGCAGCAGGACGTGAACGCGGGTCCCCCGTTGTCTGGCGCTTTTCGGGTCGGCGCTCTTTGGCGTGGCGCTTTTTGACGCGGCCGGGCCGATGTCGAGCGTGCCGCCGTGCGCGGCGACGATCGCCTTGGCGATCGACAGGCCCAGGCCAGCGCCGGCGGTGCGGCTGCGGGTACCTGGCGGCGGCATCCCCGTGCCGTCGTCTTCCACGGTGATCTCCAGCTGGTCGCCGGCCGCGGCGACAGTGACGGCGATCGTCGTGCCCGGCGGGTTGTGCTGAGCAGCGTTGCCGAGCAGGTTCACGAAGACCTGCTCAAGCCGGTCGTGGTCACCCCAGGCGGGCGGCAGGTCGGGCGGGCAGTCGAGGTGCACGCCGGCGCTGGGCGGGAGGCAGGCGATGGCGGCCTCCAGCACCAGCCGCGGGTCGCACCAGTCGCGCTGCAGCCGCAGGATGCCGGACTCGATCGCGTTGAAATCGAGCAGGTCATCGACCAGCCTGCCCAGCCGCGCCGACTCGGCGGCGATCCGTTCAAGGAAGCGGCGCTGGGAATCGCCGTCCCAGGTCACGTCGGGCTGCATCAGTGAGGACGCATAGCCGCGGATGGCGGTGAGCGGGGTGCGGAGTTCATGGCTAAGCCGGGACAGGAAGCCGCGCTGGAGTTCGCGTGATCTTCGCAGGGCGGCCGCCGCGGCGTGCGCGACGCCCGCCTCCTCGCGTTCGAGTGCCAGCCGCAGCGAATTGGCGGCATCCTCAAGCAGCGAGGTCTCCTCCTTGGCGGTGGGCACCTTGCGCCAGCTGGCGATCAGCACCGACGCGCCGCCCGGCGCCGGGAACGCCACCGCACGGTAGCGTCTTCGCTTGGTAGCGGGCAGTTCGCGCGCGACGCCGTCCGCCGGGGTCTGCCTGGCCGCGCGGTCGGCCAGCGTGCGTAGCTCAGGTGTGGGGTCGCTTTGCCCGGCGTAGGCGCGCTCTTGGTCCGGGAGTGTCAGCAGCATGACCTCGTCCGCTTGCAGTCCGCGGCGCAGCGACCGGAGCGCGATCGTCAGCCCTTCGGCGACCGGCACCGGGCCGGCCAGCGTCTCCAGCATGTCCCTGATCGTTTCCAGTACCCGGTTGCGGGTGGTTACCTGGTCAAGCAGCCGGTCCCGCTCGATCGCGCTGGCGGCATAACCCGCATACACGGTCACCAGGTCAAGCTCGTCGCGCTGCGGGACGCTGGCCGGCGGCCGGAAGATCGTGATTACCCCGCTCACCCCGCCGGGGCCGAGCACCGGCACCGACCAGGCCGTGCTGGCGGCTATCTCCGGCGGAGCCTCGCCGATGACGGGACGCTCCTCCTCGGCCGCCACTCCGGCCGCGCCGCCGGCCAGGCCGTACGGCAGCCGGGCCCACGAGTCAGGGCTGAAACCTAGCGTCGCGACCCGGTTGAGAACACGGCCGGACGTGAGATGGATGCAGCCGTACTCGGCGCCGAGGGCCGCGCCGAGCGCGGACAGGATCAGCGACAGCGAGTTGGACGGGTCCGATTCGGTGAGCCGTCCGGTAAGGCCGTGCAGCCGGGTGAGCTGGCGGCGGGCGGTCGCGTCGGGTTCCTGCCCGGACAGCAGCGCGACCACGTCATCGGGGTGCGTCCGCGCGGGCTCAAGGTCCGCGATGACCTTTCCCTGGCGGAGCACCACGATCCGGTCGGCGACCCGGAACATCTGGTCGATGTCATGGCAGGCGAGCAGGATCGTGGTGCCTTGCTTGTGGAGTTCCTGAATCAGGTCCTCGACCTGTTTGGACTCCCGGACGCCCAGGCTCGCGGTCGGTTCGTCGAGCGCGAGCAGCCGGGGCTTGCGGCCCATCGCGCGGGCGACCGCGACGAGCTGCCGCTGCCCGCCGGATAGCGATCGCACATTGCGGGTGGTGTCGGAGAGCGGTATGCCGAGCTCGCTGAGCACCTCGGCCGCCTTCGCATGCAGCCTGGTGTCCGACAGCATCAGCCGCCTGGTCTCCCGGCCGAGCATGATGTTCCCGGCCACGTCCAGGTTGTCGCAGAGCGCCAGGTCCTGCCAGACCACCGCGATCGGCTGCTTCGCCGCTTTGACCGGATCCGACCGGACCCGTTTGCCGGCGAAGGTGATCTCGCCCGCGGTCGCGCTGACATCCCCCGCGACGCACCTGACCAGAGTGGTCTTGCCCGCGCCGTTCTCTCCGGCGAGAGCCACGAGTTCGCCGGGCCGGACGTCCAGGTTCACATTCTCCAGCGCACGCACCGGCCCGAACCGCGCGGACAGTCCCCGGATCGTCAGCAGCGGCTCTTCAGCTACTGAGGCGGGCGGGCTCGCGGGCGCCGCGACTGTGAGGCCGACCATGACGTCATTGTGTGACCCGAGAGGTTCGTTTGGCTACCTATGAGTCGCTTCCGAGACATCCGGGCCGGTTTTGACGGTGCTCTGCTGTCACATGAGTCCCACCCGTCCCGCGCGTTGCAGAGCGCCGGGGCGCACCGGGGCCATCGATGGCCCACCGCTGGGCCTATAGCGCTATCGATGTCCCATCGCTGGCGTCGTAACCAGACGCGTTGCAGCCCTGACGACGCAACGCGGGCCTCGGCCAGCGCCGCGGTCATCATGTCGGCGGCCTGACTGGCGGCCGAGAGTGCCTCCGCCGCGGCCGGCACTGTCAGGTCGATGTCTTCGCCGGCGATCTGCCCGTCCTCGTGCCGCGCGACAAGGAAGCGCGCGAGCTGCTCGCACAGCTGCGGCAGGCTCGTCCCGAGTCGTTCCAGGTCCGCGATCACCGCGGCCGCCTCGCGCGGATCGGTAAGCTCACCTCCGTCGGACGCCAGCAACAGCAACGCCCCGATCGCCTCAGCCGCGTGGCTGGCGACCTCACGGGCGGTCATGGTGCTGACGAACTCACTCAAAGGTTTGCCTCCATAGATACGGTATGTGATCCACGCTGCTCTTACGCAACGCATCCGCCATATCGCAGATTCCCCATAACGGCAGTCTTCATCCCACGGTCGCCGCTGATTCAGCCTGCGACACCTGAGTGTCAGAGGACGGACAGCCAGCGTTTGTTCTGCACAACCATCGATACGAAGTCCGACGACGACTGGAAGATCTCGTCGATCGGCTGCCGGAGACAGTTTCCGAGGATGCGATACCCGTCCGCGACCGGTTGCAGCACGTCGCCGCGCATGTCCACTATGAGGCAGCCGACGTTCGCGTCCTCGCTGGACGGAACGACCTTGACGGGATGGGCAGCTTTCGCGGTGCTCTCGGCGAGGAGGGCGAACTCCTCGGCGTTGAGACGGTGCCGAGCCTGTCCCTTGTTCACCGGCCCACGGGAGCTGTACTGGTACAGCCGCCAGACATCCGGCTTAATCCGCTCGCGGACCATCGTCGCCAGGTTCTCCAGGTCAGCCTTGTTGACGGCGCTGACGACCGTCGCGACCTTCAGGCTGACTCCCGGTAGCGCTGACACGAACGCCGCGGCGGCCAGGACTTCGGGCAGATTCGCCTTCGCGCCGCGCATTGCCCGGTGGACGTCTTCGGTCGATCCTTCGATGGACAGTCCCACGACATCGAAGGGGAAGTCCCTCCGTGTGAACTGGCGACGCAGCAGCAGGCCGTTTGTGTTGAGCACGACGCGCTTGTGTTTCGTGGTGAGGAACCGTGCGTACTCAGGAAGCTCGCGCACCAGCAGCGGTTCGCCTCCGCAGAACGTCACAGCATCTGTGGAGCTGGCATTGATCGCTTCAAGGATGGCGTCGTGCAGGGACCGTTGGTCCCTGCCGGGCTCAGGACCATAGCAAAAATCACACGCCAGATTGCAATGGCTCGTGATCCACCAGTCCACCGACGGGATGAGCACCGTTAAATCGTAACATAACGGATACAACTCCCAGAAAGGTAGTTATCGCACCTGGGTAGGCTGGCAAAAACCAACTATTGGTGCATATGTACTCTACTGATCGTAACGGAGTAGGCGCGAAGAGGGCGTCGATAACAGGTCATGCAGCACTAGGTCATGCCATCCCTTGTTACGGACGATCGTCTGGCCCGGCAGCGAGTCCTTGACTTCCTTCCAGATGGTGTCGAGCGGAGTCTCCAGGCAGTCGCCGTGGAAGATGTCGGCGTCCGGGCCTGCGTGGAATACTCTCCCGTCCATGCTAATGATCAGGCACCCTGGCCCCTGGGTGCTCGCGGTCGAGGCAAATACCGGAAGTGGTGCCACCGCCGCCTTGGCTGCCTCGGCGATCTCCAGAAAGTCATCCTCCGGGATCTCGTGACGCGACCGGCCACGGTTGTATGCGCCGATTGGCACGTACTGATACAGGCGCCAGATGTCCGGCTTTAGCTGCGCGACCAGTTCCGCCATCTCTTTGATGTCGTCACGGTTCACGCTGCTGACAACGGTCGCCAGCTTGAGCGTCACATCCGGAAGAGAGCCGATGAACTTGGCTGCTTCGATGACGGCGGAGAAATCGGCCCGATCGCCACGCATCTTCCGGTGCATGGCCTCATCTGAGCCATCCAGTGACAAACCAACTATATTGAACGCGAGCGGCATGCCATCGTCGATGCGGCGGCTGAACAGCTGGCCGTTGGTATTGAGTACCGTCTGCTTCCCGGCCTGCTGCATTTGTTCGGCATACTCTCCGACCTCTTTCACGAGCAGGGGTTCCCCGCCGCAGAAGGTTACGACGCCGGCCGAGCTTTCGAGAATATTACGAGCTATCGAGGACCGCAGATGAACCGGGTCCTTGCCAGGCACAGGGCCGTAGCAAAAGTCACAATCAAGCGTGCACCGTGACGTAATTCGCCAGTCGGCGGGGTAGGACACCTAGGTGCTCCTGTCGTTTTGCGCGCACGTTAACAATTTTATTCGCTCACGAAACAAGTCAGCCGGGTCAGGCCGAAGTTGGCACGGGCACGGCGAAAGCAGCCAGGTAAAGCGCCTCTACCGCGTCGAATGTCATCCACACTGGCAGGTCACCGTTTGACCAGCGCCAGAGGGCAGTCTCGCGATGGTAATCCTGCCACACCCGTCGCGCGGCTGCGTCGACTGCTGGATGACTCGCTGGAAGTCCTAGCGACACCAAGGCCTTAAGTACCCAGGCTGCCGTGAAATGTCGTTCATACACCTTCTCAACCTGGTCCCCGAGTGGCCGTTCGATTTCTTCGCTCGTGCTATCGAGGTACTGACCTTCAGCAAGCCACTCACCAGCCTCTTCGATCGCTTCGCTTACTTGAGTGTGTAGTTCGTCGTCATCGGGGAGAGCATCCTTGGCCAGTCCGAGCGCGCGAACGGCGAGCGCCGTGTGGACGGTAGACGGAACGGGGGCGACCAGGTGGTCTTCCGCCTTTTGTGACCAGAGCCGTCGGCCGCTGAAGGGTCGGCGTGCAGCCAGCAGGTCGGCGGTCACCGTGCGAATCAGGTCTGAGTCGCGGCCGGAACGGGCACTCGTCTCCAGGATCCTTGAGAGAATGTAGGGCCGAGTCCGTTCGAAGGGGCCGATCCCTTTCTTTATTGACGCGATGTGGGCGTCGAAGGGCGCGGTGCCATCCACCTTGTGCAGCGTGTCCAGCACGGTAGCCGTCCGTTCCGGGCGCGGTGGACTCTCTGCCCCTGCCGAGTAGCCGCCGCCTGGCGCTGCTGCCTGACGGAGGAATTTGACGACCGGGATCAGATCTGCGGAGAGGTATCCCTCAAGAAGGATGATCGTCTGGAGCGCATAAGACGTGGACACTGGCGTGGGCGACACCGACGCGGGAGTGAGCGGCCCCTTACGCAGGTCTCGCGCCCAGCCCATGTCATCTCCGTGCACTATCAGCGCCTCGCGTAGCTTGGCGGCGATCCGCCGGAACTCGTGGGACAACAACGGCACCTGTTCACGACGCAGCCCTGCGCGCGTGGACGGATCGATTACCACCGGGGGTGCGCTCAAGAATGCTGGTGCGTTTCCGCCGGACGGAGCACCTTCGCCGGCCGTCAGCGCCACGGCGAGCGCGCTGAGTGTCTGGTTCTCGACGTCCAACCGGAGCGCCCGCGCACTCGGTATCCGGCCTTGCCATGGTGCCGCGCGTAGTTCGTGCAGCCGCCGCCAGTTCTTCAGCAGTGCCGAACGCCGCTTCCCAAGGTCCCCGGCATACAGGTCGGGTAGCGACTCCTCATGCAGGCCGAGGCCGAGGATCACGTCCGCGACGATGCTGTCGGTGGGCTCGAGGGTCTGGACGGCTTCACGGACCGCTTGGGCAATTGCCTGCTCGGGTGTACCGCCCTGGGCGACAAACTGTTGGACAGTTGTCAGGCCGGCGAGTACGTCGGACGCCACGAGGTCGGGGTCCGCGAGCCGGTCCTCGCTCAGACCCGCTCGGGTGCGCAGGCTCTTGAGCGCAGTAGCGACACCAGCGACGATCGGATCCAGAGGCTCGGGCATCTCAGCTCTTCTCTGGCGGAGGGGAGTGTGCATCTAGCGTAACTCGGCTCACCGGGGGTTCTCCAGTTGGGCGACAAAAGTTCACGACAATTAATCGCGCCGAGACACTTGTCACGCGGCAATTGGCGAGCGACCATGAAGTCAGAGACTACAGACCGTCCTCAAGACCCGCTTGACAATGGGGTCAGCGGTGACCCGAGGGTTACCGGACCAGATCGCGCCCGCTGTTGCGAGCGCGACGGAGAGGAGGCCCCACGTCCTTGTCTCGTCCCTCCGGCTTCTTGCCGGACGGTGCGTCCCCGGAACTTCGCAGGGTCTGAAGCTGTCCCGCGAACCCCTCTGAACCGGCGCTGCCACGCCGACTCGGAAAGTATGACCCCGATCTCACCACGAGCGAGAAGGGCTAGCGACGCCATGAACACAACCGATGTCGCTTTCAATGTCACAAGGCCGCTGACAGTCACCACGTGCAGCCTCGCCGCGTCACCGCGGCGGCGTACCATCCTGTCCCGCATCGGCGCCTTGCTGTTCGCCGCCGCGGATGACGAAGCCGGCTGGCGCGGCTGGGAAATCCACGAACGCCACCTGGGTCTCGGCCGTCGTTACCGCGACCCGAGGTTCAGCCAGCGAGATACCTGGACGGATCCCGCCGAGTCCAGGCCTGCGACGCCGGACACGGCTACGGGAGGCGAGTAATCATGCCTCCTCCGCAGTGGGACATTCCGCCCGGCGACATGATCGACGGTATCGACATGGCGTACACCCCCGCCGCGCGACCGGGAATTGCGGGGCTGCTCTGGCGCTGGCGCTACGAGTTCGGCAGTGGCCTCGCCATAGCTGGCTCGGCGATCGGACTCGAGCTCATCGCCGGGACCTCCGGCTTGATCGCTGGCACGATCATCGCGGTGTTCAGTGCTGTCGCCGCGATGTCGTGGCCGCCGTCGCGCAACCGGATCGCCGCCCGGGTCAGGTGCGTCGTAGTACAGCACCGGGTCCGGGTCGGTTGCGCCGCCGCATGGGTGCAGACCAGATCCGGCAAGCTGCCAGTGATCATGTGGACCGTACCTCGCCCGTTCGGTGAGAGCGTGATGCTGTGGTGCCGCCCTGGCATCACAGCAGGCGACCTGGTCCGAGCCAGGGAAGTCCTGCGGGTCGCGTGCTGGGCGGTGGACGTGCAGGTGATCCCCGACGCACGCCGGCCGCACCGGGTCCGGCTGGACATCATCCGAGTCAACTGCGTGGACCATCCCCCAACCGAGGACTGGTCGGACGGCACCGTCGATGACGCCGATGCAGAGCCGCACCTCCCGCACCCCGATCCGCTGCCCGCCTAGCAGTCGCCGCCGCCTGACCCGCGGGGGCGGACAGGCAGACACCTGGTGCCCGGTCCATGATGGGACCGGGCACCAGGCGTTTAGAACTTCGGGGCAAAACGCCCGTACCGGTAAATAACCCCAGGTAGAAGGCGTATATCGCCACTAGCTAAATACGACAATGACGACCAAGATAGTGGGCAAGACATCGGAGCCCAATGGAGGTCATCATGAGCGTCACCGACGAGTACCTGCGTAACAACGCCCAGTACACCGAGTCGTTCGCCGGCCCGCTGCCACTACCGCCGTCGCGCCAGGTCGCCGTCGTCGCCTGCATGGATGCCCGCCTCAACGTCTACGCCATTCTCGGCCTGAACGACGGCGAGGCCCACGTCATACGCAACGCGGGTGGCGTGGTCACCGATGACGAGATCCGTTCACTGGCCATCAGCCAGCGGCTGCTCGGCACCCAGGAGATCATCCTGATCCATCACACCGACTGCGGGATGCTGACCTTCACTGACGACGACTTCAAGCGCTCCATCCAGGACGACACCGGCATCAAGCCGGAATGGGCGGCAGAGGCGTTCCCCGACCTAGAGGAAGACGTGCGCCAGTCGATCGCGCGCATCAAGGCGAACCCCTTCGTGCCGCGCAAGGACTCCATCCGCGGCTTCGTCTTCGACGTCGCGACCGGCAAGCTGAACGAGGTCAACTGACTGCAGGGCGTCCCTCCCGCAACCGCATCGATGGGTCATCGATAGCCGAATAACGCCATCGATGGGCCATCGACAGTCCTGTAGAAGGCGGCGCGACGGGCGATTTATCCCTTACGTGGGTATTGCGGGGTGGGGTGTGCGGGCTGCGCTGCGGAGTGGAGGCAGTCCGCGGCGTATGTGCCAGCGGGCAGCTGTCGGCCGCCCAGCTCCAGCAGACCGTGGACTTCATCCGGGCCGAGGGCGCGGTCCCGGGTCTTCCGTCCACCTGGGACCCGAGCTCCTGGGCGAATAAGTATGCGTCGTGATGCCGGGATTGCGGCACCGGGTCAA
The DNA here is from genome assembly GCA_050012355.1 of Streptosporangiaceae bacterium. GTDB lineage: Bacteria > Actinomycetota > Actinomycetes > Streptosporangiales > Streptosporangiaceae > JBEKHI01. The sequence goes on from JBEKHI010000007.1 coordinate 40,434, forward strand.
CGTCCGCACTCACCGGCCCGAGGTGTTCCCCGACTCGACGATCGAGAAGATCGGGTGGCGGGAACGAGCCGCCGCGGAGCCGTTCCGCGGGGTGGCGGGCGGCGACGGGATCGTGCCGGGACTGTTCCTCGCCCGGCGGACCGGCGCGGACGTCTCGTCGGTGACCCGCGCCGGGCGGGAGTACCTGTCCGCGCTGACTCCGGTGGAAGCGGCGATCGGCCGGTTCCCGGTGGATCACGTCTCGCGGCGGCACTGGGCGAACGGGGCCAGGTACTTCCTGCGGCACGGACTGCTGCTCGATGACCTGGACTCCGGTAAGCGGGCGCGGGTGCTTGAGATCGTGCGGCTGAGCCTGAGCGAGTACGGATACACGCTGGTCCGCGACCTGATGAAACTCAACCTGACCATCGGTGAGCTGCGCGGCGAGACCGACGAGCTGAACGAGTGGGTCTACTGGTTCAGCGTCTACGGGTCGCCGGAATCCGGCGACCCGTGGGGGTGGCAGCTGGACGGGCACCACGTCTGCGTCAACTGCGCGATCATCGGCGACCAGATGGTCATCACCCCGACGTTTCTCGGTGCGGAGCCGGTCATCGCGGATGCTGGCAAGTACGCGGGGACCAGCGTGTTCCGCCGCGAGGAGTCACTGGCGGAAGAGTTCTGCGGCTCGCTGAGCCCAGCGCAGCGGTCGGCCGCGGTGCTCGGGGACAAGCTCCCGCGCGATCTGTTCACCGGGGCGTTCCGTGACAACTTCGAGCTCAACTACGAGGGCCTGCGGTTCGACGAGCTGACCGCCGCGCAGTGGAGACGGCGCTACGGCTGCTCGGGCTCTACCTGGACCGGATCAGGGGCGACCAGCAGGAGTCGCACCGGTCGGAGGTGGTTTCGCACGCGGCGGAAACGTATTTCTGCTGGATTTGGCGGGACAGATGTTTTCTACTACCGGATTCACAGCCCGGTGATACTTATCGAATTCGAGCATCAGCATGGTGTCATGTTCGACAACGAAGAGCCGACGAGGAACCACATTCACACCGTCGTCCGCACTCTGAATGGAAATGACTATGGCAGGGACATCCTCCGGCAGCATCATGAACTCTACCATTCCTGATACCACGGCTAACGAGGTCCTGCGCTTCGAGAATGTCACGCTGGGGTTTCCCGGCACTGGCCGGCTCGCCATCAAGGACATAAGCTTCAGCGTTTCCCGAGGGAAGTTCGTCGCGATCATCGGGCCGAGTGGCTGCGGTGAGAGCACGCTGCTTAACCTGGCCGCCGGGCTGCTGAAGCCGAGCCGTGGTGAGGTCTACGACGGCGTACGAGGTCGTGCTCAGCTTTGTACTCGGGGTGCTGATCGGCGCGGTCGCGGCGCTGTTCCTGCTCTTCTTCGGCATCGGCGACTGGTCGAAGATCACGATCGCGATTACCGGAGTTGCCTTCATAGTTCTCTACAACCTGTATCTCGGCATCCGGCTGGTTAAGGACGAACTCGTCGAGATCGTGCGGGTAATGGGCGGCCGCGGCCTGCACGTGCTCCGGTATGTGACGCTGCCGAGCCTGGCCGCGCCGTTCTTCGCCGGACTTAAGGCTGCGGGCCAATAGCGATCCTGTCGGTAATCGCCGGGGAGTTCATCGCGCCCTACGAGGGAATCGGCCACGAGCTGTTCACCGACGCGAATACACTCGATGCCGCTGGTGTAATGGCTTGGATCATCATTCTGGTAGCGATGTCACTGATACTTAACAGCCTGTTGACGCAGCTCGACAAGTTGGCGCTCAGGAAGCTTGGGCTCGCGGGAGGTGACCGCCGGGTGCCGGCACCATCCAGGTAAGATTATCCGGAAGAAGGCTACGGTATCTGGGGTGCACGAGGGGAAGGCTGAGTTGCGCGGGCTCGAAGTACAGAAGGATGCTTCCGAGGAAAGTGCGGATGCAGGGGCTCAGCGTGTCTTTAATGGTATCCGCCAAGCGATTATCGAAGGCACTCTCCGTCCTGGTCAGCGGCTGACCGAAACAGACATCATGGAGGAATACAACGCCTCCCGCGGGGCCGCGAGATCGGCGCTCGGCATGCTGGTCGGGCAGGGGCTCGTGGAACGGGTGCTGTATCAGGGCGCCCGGGTCCGCCGGGCGAGCCTGTCGGAGATGATCGAGCTCACCGAGATCCGTGCGGTCGTCGAAGGGATGATGGCCGCGCGGGCCGCGATGCGGGCGACCGATGACGAGATCGCCGAGCTACGGCAGATCGCCGAGGCGATGGCGCTGAGCGTCCAGCAGTCGGACTTCCCGGCATATAACGGTCTCAACCAGGCGCTGCACCACAACATCAACCGGATCGCCGACCAGCGCGCCGCGCTCGAACTGGTCGAGCGGCTGCGCAGCCAGAGCGGCATCATGCACCAGTACCGGCTGCGCCGCATCCCCGGTCGGTCCAAGCAGTCGGCCCGCGAGCACGCCGCGATCGTCGAAGCGATCGCCGACCGCGACCCCGAGCGCGCCGAGGCCGCGATGCGCACCCACCTAACGAGCCTGATCACCGCCGTCCAGATGGCCACCAACAGCCTAGAAGACCCACCCGTCTGACGGCCGCCCCGGCAAGGGCATCGATGACTCATCGCTGCCCCTCTATGGGCATCGATGACTCAGCGCTGCCCTTGGCGCTACGGCTCCCGGTCACGCGGCCTCCGCGCCGCGGCGATTTTTCCTGGTGAGTGCTGCACTATCCAGCGAAGAGTGTGGGTAATGCAGCACCGACCAGGAACGCGGGCCCCGAGTCTACGGCGCGGGCTTGAGGACAGATGGGTCAATCGGGACATCTAGCACCGTGACGCCACCCGACGTGAACGCGGCGGCTGCTAGGTCGCGGAGTTCCACCGCGTCGCTCGGGCGGACGCCGGTTGCGCCTAGGCTGCGCGCGAAGGCCGCTATGTCTACGTCGCCGATGGCGATGCCCGCGGTCCGGCCGAACGCGCGTTGCTGGTGCATCGCGATCGTCCCGTACAACCCGTTGCGCAGCACCGCCACCACCAGGGAAATCCCCGAGCGGACCGCGGTCTCGATTTCCTGGCCGGTCATCAGGAACCCGCCGTCACCGGCCACCGCGAGCACCGGACGGTCGGCGAACGCGAGGGCCGCGCCGATCCCGCCGGGGACCGCGTAGCCCATAGCGCCGCTGGTTGGCGCTGCCTGACTGAGCGGCGTGGTGAACCTCCAGTAGCGGTGCAGGAAGATCGAGAAGTTACCCGCGTCGTTGGTCACGATGGTGCCGGGCGGCGCCGCGGCGGCGAGCGCCGCGATCGCGTCGGCGGGGTGGATCGGATCAGCCGAAGAGGCGGGAGCCGGCGGCGTGGAGTGCGCGCGGTACCGCTGGTTGCCGGCGCGCCAGGCGGTCCGTTCGCCGCCGCCATCCGCGAACAGCAGCTTGTCCAGGAACCTGGCGGGGTCCGCGAGCACCGCCGTCGTGGGACGGAACGCGGCGGCCAGCACCCCCGGATCGGTGTCCACCTGCACGACGTCGGCCGTCGCCGACGGCAGCCGGTAGGACTGCGTGGTGATCTCGTCGAGCCTGGTTCCCAGGGCGATCACCAGGTCCGCCTGCTCTAGCGATTCCAGGATGACGGGGGACGCGTTGAGAGTGAGGTGACCGAGGTAATGGGGATCGTCGTTATGGTAAATGTCTTGTCGTCGGAACGCGGCGTACACCCCGAGCCCGTACCGCGACGCGGCCTGGACCAGCAGGTCCCGGCCCGCGCGGACCCCCGGGCCGGCGATCACCACCGGGGCGGACGCGGCCCGGAGCCGGGCGGCGATCGACTCGGTGACCTCCCGCGGCGGCGGACCGGCCGGGGCCACCACCCGAGGCGGCAACGCGGCCGGCTCGGGGACCAGCGTCCCGGATACATCGGCTGGCAGCACGATCAGCACCGGTCCCGGCCGTCCGGTGGTGGCCTCGTCGTACGCGCGACGCACCACCTCACCAACACGAGCCGGATCCAGCAGCATCGCCGACCACTTCACCAGCGGCCGGTAGAACTCCCGCAGGTCCACCTCCTGGAACGCCTCACGTCCCAGGAACCCGGTCTCGACCTGCCCGAGCACCACGATCATCGGAGTCGAGTCCTGGAACGCGGTGTGCACGCCGATCGCCGCGTTCGACGCGCCCACCGCGCGGGTCGCCATCACCACCGCGGGGACCCCGGTGAGCTTGCCCTCCGCCTCGGCCATAAACGACGCGCCCGACTCATGTCGCGTAGAAACCAGCGTCACCCGGGAGTCGCGGTCGGCGCCGTCCAGCACCTCGAGGAACGACTCACCAGGAACGGTGTAGAACCGCCGGACCCCGGCGTCGGCCAGCAGTCGCGCCAGCGCCGTACCGGCAGTCTCAGCCATACAGCCGCTCCGCCGTCCGGTAGCTGAACGCCGCGGCGTCCGCTTCCGGCAGCCCGGCCAGCGCCTTTGTCAGCAGCTCGACCCGCGACTCGAACGTCCCGTGGTAGGCGGGATAGTTGGACCCCCACACCATCCGGTCGGCGCCGAACCGGTCCACCAGCACGCGAAGCAGCCCGGCCGGGCCCTCGGGAGATGCCTGCGCGGTGTCCAGGTTGTTGGTCGTCACCTTCAGGTAGATGTTCGGATACTCGACGAGCGGTAGCACCGGCGCCAGGTCCTCAAGCACCGACCGGTCGGAGAACCGCATCCGGCAGATGTGATCGAGCACCACGACGACCCGGGGGAACCGGCGGGAAAGGTTCTCCAGCTGCGGCACCGCGACCACCCCCGCCTGGACACACACCGGGATCGCCTGCTCCTCGGCCCACTCCCAGGCCGGGAAGGTAGCCGGGTCGTCCAGCCACGGCGCCAGCTCCATCGTGGTGCCCTGGGTGAACAGCCGCAGTCCGGCGAGTCCGCGCTCCCGCATCCAGTGCGACGCGGTCACCACGGCATCCGGCGTCCGGAAGTCGGCGGACCCGACCCCGACGAACTTATCCGGATGCGCCTGCGCGCAGTCGGCCGTGTAGGAGTTGTCGTGTCCGTAGACGGTGGACGCCTGGACGACCGCCGCCCGGTCAACGCCGACGGCGATCATCCCGGCGAGCAGCGCGTCACCGTCGGGCGCGCCGTTTTCCGACCAGGCGGACCGGCGTCCGCCCAGCGGGTTCGCCGGGTACCGCGCCGTGTCGCCCGAGATGGCGTGGGTGTGCGTGTCAAAGATCGGCATGTCAGGAGTAGGCCCCGGCGTCCTCGAGCAGCTTGTGCCGGCCACCGTTATCCAGGCTCCTGGCCTTACCGGCCAGCCTGATTCTGGCGCCCTTCTCCCGCTCGGTCCGCGCCCGCGCCGCCTCGGCGACGGCCGCGACGTGCGCGCGCTCGACGACGACCACGCCGTCGTCGTCGGCCACCACCGCATCACCCGGGTTGATCACGATGCCGCCGACGGAGACCGTGGTGTTCACCCAGCCCGGCTGGCTCTTCACCGTGCCGTTCGCCGATATGTGCCGCGCCCAGGTGGGGAAGTTCATCTCGCGCAGCGCGGTCACGTCCCGCGCCGCCGCGTCAACGCGATGGCGCGCACGTCGAACGCGGCGGCCGACGTGGCGAGCAGCTCACCGAACATGCCGTGCTCGGATGGCGCGGTGACCGCGCAGACGATGATGTCGCCGGGCTGCGCGACGTCGATGGCCGCGTGCAGCATGAGGTTGTCGCCGGCGTAGTTGAGGCAGGTCACCGCCGTACCACTCACAACATTGTCCATAACGACGGGACGGATTCCATGCATCAGCCCGGTCCGCTGATAGGCCTCGTGCACGGTGGCGGTTCCGTAGTCGGCGAGCTCGTCCACAAGTTCCTTGGGCGGACGCTCGATGTCGCGGATGACCTTTGGTGCGAGCGGCATGGTCAGATTCCCGCCAGCTGGCGGAAGTCCGCGAAGATCTCGTCCACCGTCACCGGCTTGCGCAGCAGGTCCTGTTCGCGGCCGTAGCGGATAGCGATCTCCAACGAGGTAAGAAGCGCGTCGTTCAGACCGTAGCTGATGGAACGCTGCCGGTTGGTGGTCACTCCTTGGGCTCTGGCCTGGTCGATGGCCTCGGTGAACGCCTGGTACAACGCGCGCACCGCGTCCGGGTCGTTTTCCACGATCTCGGTCTTGACGGTGAACATGTGGTTGACCGGGATCGTGTGGTGCCTTTCCTCCCACGCTCGTTCGGCGGCATCTACCTCCGGGATCACCGGGATCAGCTCCGCGCCATCCTCGTCTATGGCCTGCGGGCCGAGCACGGCGGCGGCGATGTCGCCGCTTTTCAGCAGGTCAACCAGCGTGCTGTCGGTGCGCTCGACAAACGGCGGTTCCACGTACTCCGCCACGTGGGGGCCCTCGGTGGTGATCCAGGTGATCTGGTCCGCCTCGACGCCGAACTCCTCCTTCAGCACGCCGCGGACCCACAGGCCGGTGGTCTGGGTGTAGGCCCGGACGCCGACGCGCTGCCCGATGAGATCCCGCGGCCCCATCTCCTTCGATCCGGGCCAGCGGGTGATCGAGTGGTGATGGAAATCGCCGTTAAGTACCACTGGCAGTAGCGTGATGGGCTTGCCGGCCTCGCGGGCCTGCAGGTACGTGGCGATGGCCATCTCGGAGAAGTCGTACTTCAGCTCGCGGACCATCGGCGCGAACGCGGTGTAGATCGGCTTGATCTCCGGGAAGGTGAGGTCCGCACCGGGAACCGGGACCGTTCCGTTCTTGATGAGCATCGAGTGCGGGGTGTTACCCAGTGCGACTGTATAGGTCATGCGGACAGCCTCTCCTTCAACCGCGGGAAGACCCGCAGCGTGTTCTCGCTGAAGATCGCGGCGCGCCGCTCCGGTGTCAGCTCGGTCGCGTCGAGGTAGTGCTTGGTGTCGTCGTAATTGTGCCCGGTGCGGGGATCTACCCCTTTGACCGCCCCTACCATCTCGGTGGCGAAAAGGATGTTCTTGGTGGGAACGACCTTGGTGAGCAGTTCGATCCCTGGCTGGTGGTACACGCACGTGTCGAAGTACACGTTGTTCAGCAGGTGATCCTCCAGCTCGCCCTCGTCGTCGAACTCGGGGACGCTGCCTGGATCATCGAGATGCGCCAGCAGCGTCTCCCGGTACTGCTGCTGCTCAGGAGGCGAGGTGGTGTAGTGACCGTGACAGTCGATGATCATGTGCTCTGATCTCCCGTGACGTGGACTAGTGCAGGCTGCGCACGGATGGTTAACGATATCGCGGACGATATGCCTGGCCTCGGTGTGCGTCAACCCCGTTGACGGGCGTTTCGTCTCCTGTCTAGCATCAACAAAATCGTTAATAATCCTCTGCGGGGGTAATCATGAGATCGATCCTGCAACG
>JBEKHI010000008.1:0-47715 GCA_050012355.1 Streptosporangiaceae bacterium
TCGCGGAGGACCTGCAGTGGGCTGATGATGCGAGCCTGGAGGTATGGGAGCGGCTGAGTCAGGCGGTCGGCCAGCTGCCGTTGCTGCTGGTGGGGTCGTTGCGGTCGGCGCCGGTGCGGGATGAGGTGCAGGAGCTGGTGCGGGGGGTCGCGGCGGGCCCGGGGGTGGTGCTGGAGGTGGGGCCGCTGGCGGCCGGGGAGGTGGCGGAGCTGGCGGCCGACCTGCTGGGGGCGCGGTGGGGCCGGCGGCTGGCCGGGCTGGCGAGCCGGGCCGGCGGTAATCCGCTGTATGTCCGTGAGCTGCTGGACGCGCTGGTGCGTGATGGCGAGGTGGTGGTGTACGGCGGGGTCGCGGAGCTGGTCGCTGAGCCGGATGCGATACCACAGACGCTGGCCGCGGCGATCGGTGAGCGGCTCGGGGTGCTGAGCGTCGAGGCGGTCCGGGTGCTGCGGTGCGCGGCGGTGCTGGGGCAGGAGTTCTCGGTCGATGACCTGGCCGGGGTCACCGGCAGGCCGGTCGGCGAACTGGCGGCTCCGGTGGCGCAGGCGGTCGCGGCCGGAGTGGTAGCCCCGGCGGCGGACCAGGCGATGGTGTTCCGGCACGGGCTGATCCGCCAGGCGGTCTATGAGGGGATCCCGGTGGCGGTCCGCGGCGCCCTGCACCGGCAGGCAGCCCGGGCACTGGCCCAGGCCGGCGAACCGCCAGAACGCGTCGCCGCCCACCTCATGGCCGCCCCCGCCACCGACGACGAATGGACCTCGGAGTGGCTGGCGGAGGCAGCCCCGGTGCTTGTCTACCGGGCACCCGCGGTAGCCGCCCAGCTGCTGCGCCGGTCAGTAAGGCAGCTGCCCTCGCAAGATCACCGCCGGGAGATCCTCGAGGCCGGCTTGGTCACCGCGGCCTCGCAGCTCCTGGACGGCGAGGAGGTGGAACGGGTCGCCCGGTCGCTGCTGGCCCGCACCACCGACCCGGACCGCGCGGCAGAAGTCAGCTGGCTGCTATCGGCCACGCTGGCGCAGACCGGGCGGCTGGCCGAGAGCATCGAGGTGGCCAGCCAGGCACTGGCCAGGACCGGCACCAGCGACGTATGGTCGGCCCGGCTCCTCGCCCGCCAGGCGACAGCCGCTCTCACCCGCGGCCCGTTTGATCAGGGGGAGCAAGCGCTGCGGGAGGCACTGGCCGTCGCGGAGCGAATCGGGGACGGATTCGCCATCGGCTTTGTCCTGCATTACCTGTCAATGGTGTCATCGGCCCAGCGTGATTACGTCGGCGCCCAAGCGTGCGTGGACCGGGCGCTGGAAGTGCTGCGTGACGACCCGGGATTCGGCGGGCAGGCCCCTGAGCTGCGGCTGATGCTCATGGCCAACCGGGCAGGCTGGCTGCAGGAGGCCGACCGCCTCGGTGAGACGGGTGCCACGATCCGGGAAGCGATGGCCCTGGCCGAGCAGATCGGAACGCCCAGGCTGATGATGATCTGCACCACCGCCGCCGAGTATTACTTTGAGGTGGGCCAGTGGGACGACGCGCTCACCGTCCTGGAAACCGCGAATGGCCTGCCAACTCCCGGTTTCTTGCTCGTCCAGCTGCACGGGCAGGTCGCGCTGATCGCGGCGCACCGCGATGACTGGGCGACCGCGCTTCAGCATCTCGCGGTGGTCCAGGATCAGGACCTCACGTCTCCGGCGTTGCGGACGGTGTCGTATGCCCTGCTGCGGACGCGGGCGCTGGCGGCGGAACGGGAGGGTGACCTGGCCGCGGCGGTAGCGGTACTGGCGCCCTGCCTGGACGAGGATCTCGGCGCGGACCTGGCCCAACGGTACGTGCTGCTGACGCGGCTGGCGCGGCTGGCGGCAATGGCGGGCGACGTGGGCACGGTCCAGGCGGCCGCCGAGGCAGCGGCGGAGGATGCCGCCGCCCAGCCGCTACCGCTGCTGGAGGCGGCGGCTGATGTGTGCCGGGGTCTGGCGGCGGCGGATCCGGGGCCGCTGCTGGCCGCGGCGGCGTATTACCAGTCGGCCGGACGGCCGTTCGACCAGGCACAGGCGCTGGAGGAAGCGGCGGTGCTGCTGGCGGGGCAAGGCGAGCTGGCGGCGGCGCGCGGTGCGTACGCGGATGCGGTAGCCGGGTACCAGGCGGTTGGCGCGGTGTTCGACCTGCGCCGGGCCGATGTGCGGCTGCGGGGCCTGGGCATCCGGCGCGGACGCCCCGGACGGCGGCGCACCCCGGACCACGGCTGGGAGGCGCTGACCCAGACCGAGCGGGTCATCGCCCGGCTCGTCGCTGGCGGGAAGTCCAACCCCGACATCGCCGCCGAGCTGGTCCTATCGCGCCGGACGGTGCAGACCCATGTCTCGCACATCCTGGCCAAGCTGGACGCCCGGTCCCGCGCCGACATCATCCGCCACGCACCCCAGGCCTAGGCTGCTGGTACCCGGCGCGCGGGTCGGCGGGAGGCCCCGGGTGCTGGTAGCCCGTCTCCCCGGTCGGCCCGCCCCGGCCGATCCCTGGGGCTGGCTCGCCTTGCAGCCGGCTCGCCAGCACGTCCGCGGTCGGTGCGCCGATGAGCCGGTCCTGGGACGGATCCCGGGGAATCGCCCACCATTCCCTGGTCTCGGGTCCGAACCAGACATGCCAGGCTGGATAGCGCCTGGCCAGTTCCGCGGCCTGCGCGGGGAGGGGCAGCGCGGAAAGCGGCGACTGCCAGGCCGTCTCCGGGCCGGGGACGAAATACGCCGACACTACCGGCCCGGAGACCAAGCCGGCGGCCGTCACGGGGGCGGCTCGCACGTGGACGGCTGGTCCTGTCCAGTCCAGCCCGGTGACAAAGAAGCCGTGTCCGGCGCGGGTAGCGTGCCCGATGGCGATCGCGGCGATCCCGGCCGCACCCGCCGCGATATCGCGGCTGTCCGGCCGCCGGGCCGTCAGCCCGGCGATGAAATCGCTGGCCTCCATCGCCTGGTCATACCGCGCGGGAAAGACCTTGCGCCAGCGGGAGGCGCGCCCAGGACCGGGCGGGCCGGGCGGGCCAGGCGGACGGGAACCGGTGCGCCTGGCCGCGTTGTGCTGTACGGGTACCACGACGTCCCCTGGCTGACGGGTACGAGCCGGCGACGGGGAGGAGGCATCGATGCTGGATGGGCCCATGCCGACAATACGCCCGGGACTGGGTCAAACTATCAAGCCGTCCTCGGTGAAGGACCCGGCACCGGCGCCGCGTATTGCTGTCAGCGCCATACTGCGCGGGCAGCCTGCCCGGTGCCAGCGCTGTGGGTGTCCGGTGCCTCGCGGCTGTCGTCACCACTGAGGGCGGAAGAATGCGTCTGCGTCAACGTTCGATCCGGGCCAGGGTGCTCGTTCTTGTATTGTTCCCGCTGCTGGCTTTGCTGGGCTTGTACGCGTTCGCCGCGACCATTACCGCGGGCGACGCCATCACGCTGGCCCGCGCCACCGATGTGCGGAATTCCCTTGCCGATCCCGTCGGGCTCTTCACCGGCCAGCTTCAGGGTGAGTGCATCCTCGCGACGGTCTACCTGGCCGCGCCTAGCCCGCAGGACCGCGCCGCGCTAACCGAGCAGGAAGGCAAGACAGACGCGGATCTGGCGGTGGTACGCCAGGCGGCCGACTCGGCCAGCTTTACGAGCGCATCGTCGTCCGCGGTCAAGGCGGCCATGGCCGTCACGCTCCGCGAGGCGGCCGGCCTGCCGGCGCTTCGCGCGAAGGTCATCTCCGGCGCGATCGACCGAGCGGCCGAGCAGAGCGCGTACAGCCAGTTGATCGCGGCCAGCATGCACGCCATCAGCGAGTCCATCCTGCAGATGCCCGACGTTCTGATGGTGAACCAGTCCCTCGCCGACCTGCGGATGGCCGAGGCGGACGACATCCTCGTGCAGTCGGAGGCGCTGCTCGTCGGTGACCTGACCGCCCGGCACTTCCCCGCCGCCGATCATGCCCAGTTCGCCCGGTTGGTCGGCCAGTACCAGGGTCTGATGGCGGAGGCCATGCCGGACCTGGAGCCCGTATACCTGGCGTCGTTCCAGCACGCGTTCAGCCCGCGTACCCTCGCCGCGCTGCAAGCAGACGAGAACACCGTGATCAATTCGCCGGCCGGTGCGCTGCCCCGGGTGAACCTGACCTCCTACTATCAGGCGGCCGGAGCTGTGGTCTACGGGCTGGGAATAGCGGGCTACCAGGTCGGGCAAGCGCTGGCCAGCTCGCTGCACCAGGCGGCGGGGCCGATCGACCTGAGGCTCTACCTGGCGGGCGGCCTGGGGCTGATGGCCATCATCGTGACGATTCTGGTCTCTGTCTGGACCGGTCGCGGTCTGGTGCGGCAACTCGCCGAGCTCCGCCAGGGCGCGCTGGAACTGGCGCACCGGCGGCTGCCCGGGGTCATCGTACGGCTGAGCGCGGGCGAGGAAGTCGACATCGAAGCCGAGGCGCCGCCCCTGGCCACCAGCCCGGACGAGATCGGGCAGGTCAGGCAGGCGTTCAACTCGGTGCAGCGGTCGGCCATCGAGGCCGCGGTCAGCCAGGCCAGGCTGCGGGCCGGGATCAGTACGATCTTCCGCAACCTAGCCCAGCGCAGCCAGGCGCTGCTGCATCAGCAGCTCAGCCTGCTGGACGCCCTTGAGCAGCGCGCCACCGAGCCCGCGGAGCTGGAAGGGCTGTTCCGGATCGACCACCTGACAACGCGGATGCGCCGGCACGCCGAAGGTCTCGTCGTGCTGGCCGGTGACCGCCCCGGGCGTACCTGGACCGATCCGGTCCCGATGTCGGACGTGCTGCGCGGCTCGGTCGCCGAGGTGGTCGACTACGCACGGATCCGCGTAGTGTGCACCAGCCGTGCCGCGCTGGAGGGACTGGCCGTGGCCGACGCGATCCACCTGATCGCGGAACTGGCGGAGAACGCCACCGTGTTCTCCCCGCCGCAGACCCCGGTGCGGATCGTCGGCAGCCAGGTGGTTCACGGCTTCGCGGTCGAGATCGAAGACCGCGGTCTTGGCATGTCAGAGGAGACGATGGCGAGATACAACGCCATGTTCCTCAACCCGCCGTCGCTGAATCTCCAGGAGAGCGGACAGCTGGGCCTGTATGTGGCCGCCCGCCTCGCTCACCGGCACGACATCCGCATCACCCTTCGCTCCTCGCCGTTCGGCGGGACCACGGCGATCGTGCTCATACCGCTCGGCTTGATCGTGGCCTCAGGCAAGGATGCCTGGGCTCAGGCGGCCGGGCCGGCCGAAGGACCCCGGCGGGGCTCAGGCCCGCTCACCGGCCGCCACGCGTCTCGCGTCACCGGTACCCCGGTCGCGCAGGGCGGCGTCGTTCCTGGCCGCAACGGAGACGGCCCGCACGGCAGTGGTGAGCCGCGGGGCACTGGCACCCTGACGGCGGACGGATCGGGACCGTGGGAACTGCCGGAATGGATGTACAGCAACGGAAATGGAAACGGAAACGGAAACGGAGCCGGGCCGAGAGACCGGCGGGCCGAGCCGCCGGAGCAGCCCGCGGCGGGCGGGACCAGCCTGACCGACTTCGAACTACCGCGCCGGGTCCGGCAGGCGAGCCTGTCCCCGCAGCTGCGGGAGCCAGAGTCGCCGGACGCCGCGGTCAGCGACGACGGGGCGGCAGCCGAGCCCTCGGCAGATAACATCCGCGACGCGATGTCAGCAATGCAGCGTGGCTGGGAACGCGGCCGTGGGGACGACAACTGGCCAGCCGAGTCCGGTGCCACCCCGCCAAGTGGCACAGCCGCGCCGGGGCGTCCCGAGGCCCGGGCCGATACCGACGGGCCACCGGAGCCGCCGCCCGCGGACGGCATCGACGAAGCGGCCACCTAGCGCTACCGGAGAGGCTGGAGATGACATTCAGCGTATCTATCGACTGGTTGCTCGACGACCTAGTCAACCGTATCCCTCAGATCGAGAAGGCCGTTGTGCTGTCCAGGGACGGGCTGGCCAACGGCTCCTCAGCCATCCTCGACCGCGAAGACGCGGAACGGCTAGCGGCAATCGCGGCCGGCTTTCATAGCCTTGCCCGCGGAGCCGCCGGATACCTGGACGGCTACCAGGTCCGCCAGGTCGTCGTGGAGATGGCGGGAGCCTACTTGTTCATTACCACGGCCGGAGAGAACGGCTGCCTGGCCGTGGTCGCCAAAACCACCGTGGATGTGGGCCTGATCGCTTACGAGATGGCCTTGCTCGTCAGGCGGATCAGCCCGCACCTGCCGCCGCTGCGGCGGGTGTCGCTCGGTGATGGACTGACGTGACCTGATGTGGCCGTCGGGCGAGCGATGGGTCAACCAGGAGGCGGGACCGGTCATCCGCCCCTATGCCCTGGTGGGCGGGCGGACTCAGCCCTCGGGGGAGCGGTTCGACCTGATCGCGATGGTCCATGCCCGGCGCGGGATCGACCCGGACCCGGCCAGCCTGGAGCCGGAGCACCTGCTGGTGCTGCGGCTGTGCCGGCTGCCGACGTCGATTGCCGACCTCTCGGCCGGGCTGAGCCTGCCGGTCGGCGTGGTCCGGGTCATTCTCGCAGACCTGCGGGAACAGGGCTTTGTGCTGATCTACAAGCCAATACCACCTGCTCAATTGCCTACTGCGAAAATCCTTAGGAGAGTGGCCGATGGCCTCCGCCGACTCTGAGCTGATCGAGCGCCCCGCCGCCACCCCCATAGCGATAAAGCTCCTGGTCGCCGGAGGTTTCGGGGTAGGGAAAACAACCTTGGTGCGGGCAGTCACCGAAATCAAGTCGCTGCACACCGAGGAATTGATCAGTGACGCCAGCGAGGACTATGAGAGGCTCGGCGACGCCAGGACCAAGACCACCACGACGGTCGCGCTGGACTTCGGCCGGATCACCATTGACGACGACATCGTGCTGTACCTCTTCGGCACGCCAGGCCAGGAGCGATTCTGGTTCATGTGGAATGAGCTGGCGTACGGTGCGGTGGGTGTGATCGTCTTGGCCGATACACGTCGGCTGGCCGATTCATTCGCTGCCATCGACTACTTCGAGTTGCGGCGCATCCCGTTTGTGGTGGCTATTAACAACTTCGACGGAGCGCCTCGTTTCCATTCCGAGGCGGTGCGCGTCGCGTTGGACCTGGACCAAGAGGTCCCGGTCATCTCGTGTGATGCCCGGGACCGCATCTCTTGCCGGGACGCGCTCGTCGTGCTGGTCGAACATGCCCGCCGGGTGCTGGAGTCGGCGGCGCCCTGAGTGTCTTAGCGCCTGAGCGTCTTAGGGCAGTTCTCCTGAATCAGCCGGGTAGTCGGCTTCTCGCGGCGAGGGGGCGAGCCGGCGCAGCGCTCGCAGGGCGTAGTAGCTACGGGACTTGACCGTTCCAGCGGGAATGCCGAGGATCTCAGCGGTCTCAACGACGGAATGGCCGTGGAAGTACATTTCCGTGATGACCTCGCGGTGCCCCGGGCTGAGCTGGGCCATGGCGGCGCGCACGTCCAGAGCTTCGACTGTCTGTTCAATTAGTTCGATTGGGTCAGGCAGTTCGGTGTGCCGATCGTCGATGATCTCCTCGGCCGCCTCGGAGCGGCGGCGGGCCCGCCACATGTCGATGGCGATGTGCCGGGTGACAGTGAACAGCCATGGCCTGATCGCGGTCTGGCCAGTTCCTACGATCTCGGGATGGCGCCAGGCTCGCAGCAGCGCCTCCTGGACGATGTCCTCGGCCCGTTGCCGGTCGCCAAGGGTTAGCTTGAGTGCGAACCGTCGCAGCGCGGCACCGTGTGCGTGCCACAGTTCGCCGATGGCCTGATCGTCGGCGGTGGCTGCGCCCGTCTTGGTGCCTTGACCTGGGGGGAGTAGCGTATTGCGAGATGTACGGCCGCCCGGATATGCCATGGCGGGTGTCATGGTGGATCCTCTCCTCTTGGGCTTGCTGCCGGAAACGGGTTCTGCTTCCGTATGCTGCCTATCTTCGGCGGTCCCCCGCATCCGCGGTATCGGCCATCTCAGTGAGATTCGGTCGCCGGTGCCAGTGAAACAGTCGTACATTGCTGGGGCGTATGATAGTAATGACCAGGAATATAACGGTGGAGTCCCTGGCCGGGCCGGCTGGCTCGCGCCGTACGGCGCGTCCGCGTGTTAGCACGGGCTCAGGTCAGCCTCGGGTCCTCGGTCCGAGAGCACTTTCCGCAGCTCATGATCATAAAACGACGGTCACGCTTGCCTCCGTTTCCGTGGTCTCCAGTAATGGGGCCCGGGTCGTCGGCATCGTCGCGGTAATCTCCATTCCGCGTCGCGGCTCGTCATTTCTTGGTTGGCGGCCAGCGGTGCGATGTTCGCCGGCTGAGCCGTTCGCTAGTACTGGGCGCCTGTTACTCGTCAGTATTGAATTGGTTTTGTGTTGATAACGGGTGAAATAATGCATTTCCTATTACGATGTGATTGTGATTGATGCGCGACTCTGCGGGCGTGGCCCTGAGCTCGCGTTCCTCCGTGGCCTGGTCGAGAGCGCGCAAGCGGGTGTCGGCGCGGCGGTGCTGGTCGAAGGCGAGCAGGGCGTGGGCAAGTCCGCGCTGCTGCGGGCCGGGTTCGCTGGCGCGGAAGAGGCGGGTCTCACGGTGTGGTGGGGCTCGGCCGATGAGGTGGATCAGCCGTTCCCGCTCCGGCTGGCGATCGGCTGCGTGAGTACGAGCACGCCCGAGGAGATCGAGGCATATCTTCGGACGGGAGAGACCGTCCTGGCCGGAGATCCGGTGCTGGCCAGGATCGAGCGGCTGCTCTCGGTGGTAGATCAGATGTGCGCGATCACCCCCGTTCTCTTGGTGGCGGAGAATCTGCAGTGGGCGGATGAGGCCAGCGTAACGACCTGGCGTCGGCTGAGCCGGGCGGTTGGCCAGTTGCCCTTGGTGCTGGCGGGCTCGGTACGACCGGGATCCGGGCGGGATGACCTGGACCGGCTGCGCCGCGGCTTGATAGCTCACCGCGGAACCGTGCTCACGCTGGAGCCGTTGAGTCCGGAAGAGATCGCGGAGCTGGTGCGGGACGTGCTGGGCGGACCCCCGGCCCCGCAGCTCGCGGACGTGCTGCGCCAGGCGGGCGGGAATCCGCTGTACGCTCGCGAACTGGCCGACGCCCTCGTGCGGGAGGGCCGAGTGCGTATGGTCGGGGAGCTGGTCAGGCTGACCGGTGGGGTGGCCCACTTCCAGGCGCCGGCCTTCCGCGTGCCCGCGTCGCTAGCGGCCGTGCTTCAGGAACGGCTAGCCGGGCTACCCCCGGATGTCGTAGCGGTTCTCCGGCGGGCCGCCCTGCTCGGGCTGGAGTTCGCCGTGCCGGACCTGGAAGTCCTGACCGGACTCACCGCCAGTGAGCTTATGGAAGTCGTGGCGTCCGGGGTGGCGGCGGGAGTACTCACCGATGCTGGACTGCACCTCGGCTTTCGGCATGCGCTCATCCGGCAACTGCTCTACGAGGAAATGACCGTACTGGAACGTGCGGTCGCCCACCTGGAGGCGGCCCACAGCCTGGCCGTGGCCGGGGCACCTCCAGAAGTGGTGGCCGCTCAACTGGTTCTCGCGCTGCGCCCGAATGCGCTGAGCGCGGACTGGAACCAGGCCTGGGTGCCGCAGTGGCTGTCCGATACGGCCGCGGCGCTCACCTATCGGGCCCCGCAGGTCGCCGCCGAGCTGCTGCGGGCGGTCCTGCGTCAGCTGCCGGAATCCGACCCGCGCCGCGGGAAGCTCGAAGCCAGCCTCGTCTCGGTGGCCTTCCTGCTGATGCGTGATGACGAGGTGGAGGAGGCCGGGCTCCGGCTACTGGAACGGAACGCGGAGCCGGAACTGCTGGCGGAGATGGCTTGGCTGGTCGCGTTTTCCCGGTTGCGCTCCGGGCGGGTTACCGAGGGGCTCGCCGACGTGGACGCCGCGCTGTCGATTCCCGGCGTGAGCGAGCTGCGGACGGCGCGGCTGCGAGCCTTGCGAGCCCTCATCCTGATAGAGCTGCGCGAATTCCGCGCGGCGGCTCACGTCGCCGAGGTCGCGCTGGCCGAGGCTGAGCGGACCGGTGACCGGCTGGGCGCCGGATACGCGTTGCACGCCCTATCCAAGGTGGATTCCGTCCAGCCGGATCGCTCCCGGCGGCTCAGCTACATTGACCGCGCGCTGCTCGTCACCGCCGACGATCCCCAGACCACTGACCTGCGGGTCACGCTGCTCGGCGACAAAACGTCGGAGCTGGCGCTGATGGGACGCCAGACGGAGGCAATCAGCAGCGCGGCGCAGGCGCTGGCGCTGGCCGAGCAGACGGGTACTCCTCGGCTGTGGATTATCCGTACCGTACTTGGCCAGCTCTATTACGAGGTCGGCCGGTGGGACGACGCACTTGCCGAGCTGGAACTGGCGGCCCAGGGCTCCGCGCCTTCCCCGGTGGAGAACCTGGTCGATGCGCTGCTGGCGCTGATCCATGCCCGCCGGGACGACTGGGACGAGGCAGGCAAGCACCTGAGCGAGATACCGGGCGGACAGGTCAGCTCCCTGCCGTCCTGGGACGGCAATCACTATCTGCTGCTCGCCCGGGCACTGGGCGCCGAGCAGGCGGGACAGACCGGCGAGGCAGTCGCCATCCTGCGGGAATGCCTCGAGGTTCGCTTCGTGGACCAGCTGCCAGGCCGCTGCCAGCTGCTGCACCCGCTAGCGAGGCTGGCCCTCGAGATCGGCGACACCGCGACCGCGGCCGCCGCCGCGGAGGCCGCGGCGATCGCCGCGACCGCTGACCCGGTGCCGGTCAACACCGCCGTGGCGGATTACTGCCGGGGATTGGTTGCTGGCGATCCGGAACCGGTGATGGCCGCCGCCCGCTACTTCGAAGAGGCGGGCAGGCCACTCGAGCGGGCGCAGGCGCTGGAAGACGCCGCGGTGCTAGCGGCGATCCGCAATGAACTACCCGCCGCCCGCAAGGCGCTGACCGCGGCGGCGGCCGTTTACGACTCGCTGGGCGCGCAGTGGGATGCCCAGCGCGCCGTCGTCCGGCTCCGCCCGTATGGCGTCCGGCGGGGCCGGACGCCATACCAGCACCGGCCCACGACCGGATGGGACGCTCTTACTCCCACCGAGCTCAAGATCGCCTACCTAGTGGCGGCTGGCCGGTCTAATCCGGATATCGCCGGGGAGCTGTACCTGTCCCGCAACACGGTACAGACCCATGTCTCGCACATCCTGGCGAAGCTAGGCGCCCGGTCCCGGGCGGAGATCGTCAGCGAGGCCGCCCGGCATCCGCAGGCCGTGTTACTTCCGCTCGCTTCTCGCTCGTGCACGCTGCCCGTTGAACCGTGGCCCAAGGCGCTCTCGTAGCCACAATCGACGCCAGCTTCCGACAACAGGACACCCCGCGGGTAGTCCGTCCACGAGGAGACGAGAGATGACCGAGTCAGGTACATCGCAACTGCGGAGCGTTCCCGTCGGGGATGACATGGCCGTTCAGCCGCCGTGCCTGACGACAGGCCCGGACATTGACCCGGAAGAGATGATTACCAGGCTGTACGCCGATAACCGCGCCTTCGTCCTGAGTTACGTCACCGGTTTGCTCAAGGATCGCTTTCTGGCTGAGGATGTGGTTCAGGAGACGATGCTCCGCGCGTGGCGGCACTGCGCCCAGTTCAGCGCGGAGAAGGGCTCGGTGCGCGGCTGGCTCATGAAGGTAGCGCACAACATAGCCATGGATAAGGTCCGGATGCGCCGGTCGCGACCGACCGAGGTCGCCGAGGATGCCGTACCCGATGCCCTGGTCACCGAGGATCACGCGGACACCGTTGTGACCGCGCTCCAGGTCCGGCACGCGCTCGCGCGGCTCAGCCCGGGCCACCGCGACGTGCTGGAGCAGATCTACCTGAACGGGTGCACGGCCCGCGAGGCCGCGGCCCGGCTTGGTATCCCGGAGGGAACGGTGTTCTCGCGCGCTTACTACGCGCTGCGGACGTTGCGACGGGAGATGGACGCGGTGCCGGGCTCGAGCGAGCATCACGCGGCCTGACCGCGCGGGCGTCAATCAGGTCGTGTAGCCGACGTCATCGACCTGGAAGTGAAAGTACCAAGGTGTGTCGCTGCCCGACGCGGCGTAGCTCACCGAGATACCGGTGACCTGGTCGCGGTAGGCCCAGGAGGACACCGGGACGCTCACCAGGTTCCAGGCGTTGGCGTTTACCGGCGTTGTCGTGGTGAGCGACTGGCTTCCGCTGCTGAGGGTGACCGTGGCCGCATACCCGGTGGCGATACCTGGGTCGCCGTAGCCATCCACGTAGAGGTAGAAGGTCCGCGCGGCGGACAGGTTCAGCGGGGTGGCCGGGGTGACCATCATCGTCCGCGGCACTTGCAGGTCCGCACCGTCGGTCGAGAATCCGTCCAGCGCGTAGTTCCCGCCGTACGGGTGACCCGGGCCGTCCGCGAAGCTCGTTACGGCGGAAATCGAGGCGATATTAGCGCCAGCTTCCCAGCCATCGGTCGTCCCATCCTGGAACGAGTACAGCACCTTGGACACGATCGGGGCCGCGGACGCGGGCGGTGCGGGCGGCTGAGTCGGCCGGTGGGTTGTTGCCGTCGAAACGCGCGGTGCCGCCGACGCGTGCGGCGTCGCCCGCGGGTCCGGTGTGGCGGACGCCTGCGGTGTCGCCAATGCGTGCGGTGCCGCCGGGAAGCGAAATCCCGTGTTCTGGCTGCGGGGGAACAGCCACGCGCCGATGAGCGCCACGATCCCGGTCATCGCGAGCAGACCCATGACGGGAGTGGCAAGCCGCGTCGTCGGCAGCCTCCGCCGCCTGGCGGGATTTGGCCTGGTGTAGGCGAGGCTGCGCCACGCGTTCTGGGAAGTGGCCGGCATGAGTCCAAGGGGTGGCTCCGGATCGACAGGAGCGGGTTGCTTCCCCTCGTCCGGCGGGTCGCGTAGCGCGAACGTCAGCACGTCGGAGGGCAACGGGGGAGCGGGCGGCGTGTCGTGCAGTGCGGGCAAACATTCCCGCAGCAGCCGGGCCGTGGTCGCGGCGTCAGGACGCAGCGAAGGGTCCTTCGCCAAGCAGGCCGAGATCACCATCCACAGCGACTCCGGCATCGCCGGCGTGCGAAGCGGCTCGGCGAGTACCTGACGCCAGAAGACGGCTGAGGCCGGGCCGCCGGCGAACGGCGGCTTGCCTACCAGCAGCTCATAGAGGCTGGTCGCGGCCGCGTACACGTCAGACGGGGGACCGCCCCGTTTACCGGTGATCACCTCGGGCGCACAGTACGGCGGGGTACCCATGATGATCCCGTCGCTGGTGAGCGGCAGCGCGTCGTCAGCCCAGGCAATCCCGAAGTCAGTCAGCCGGGCAACGGGGGCTGGATTGCCGGTATCGAGCAGGATGTTGCTGGGCTTGAGGTCGCGGTGGACGATGCCCGCGGCGTGTACTACCTCAAGGGCCTCGCAGACCTGCGACATCAGCGTCACGGCAAGCGCGGGTGCTAGGGGGCCATGCGCGTGGAGATAGCGAAACATGTCCGGGCCCTGGACGAAGTCCATGACAAGGGCGAGCCGGTTGCCCTCCATGATCATGTCGTGCACCGGGACCAGGTTCGGATGGCGCAATCCGATCAGGACAGTGCGCTCCCGCACGAAGCGGGTCACCTCCGTCGGATCGGACGCGAACCCCTCGTGCAACAGCTTGATCGCGACCGGCTGCCCGGTCACCAGGTCCCGGCCCCGCCAGATCTCACCCATGCCGCCGGAACTAATCCGATCTTCGAGTACGTAACGACTGCCAAGCGATTGTTGTCCGGCCACGGATACAAATATTACTGGACGTGGTTGGCAATTTCCCGCAACTCACGTATAGCAGTAAGGCGATTAGCTGGATTTTCCCCATCGTCATTGTTTCCATATTGCTCCGTCCATTACGCTCAATGTTTGTAATCGGTTCATCACGTGCATGATTAATTTTCTTGCCCGCGTGGCTGGCCCTTACCAGTCGGCACAGAAACTCCGATCCGCTCCAGCTTGTGCCAGCGCAGTCGCACGCCGGTAACCGCGGTGGCCATTGAATGCAATGCCACCAGGTAGATCAGCTGCCGGTAGAACAGCTGCTGGACCGGAAGGGTCCAGAGATAGCGCAGCCGCTCCCGGTCGAGCAGGAACGCGGCAAGCGCGAGCGTGCCCTGCGTTATGAGGTAGCCGCCAGCCAGCGCCGCCCCGCGCCAGGGTGCGATCCACGCCTCGATGACTAGGTAGGTGTCCGCGGCCGGGGAGATCAGCGGCAGTACGCAGGACATCAGGAACAGATACGGCAGGCCGATCCAGGCCAGCGCCCAGCGGCCCGACGGTGACACTAGGGTCCGGCGGTGTTTCCATAGCGATTGGATCGTTCCGTACGCCCACCGGTGCCGCTGGGTCCACAGTTGGCCGAGCGTGAACGGTGCCTCGGTCCAAGCGCGGGCATGTGCCGTGTAACGTGTCCGCCAGCCGATCTCGCCGATGGCGATCGTCAGGTCGGTGTCCTCGGCGAGCGTATCGCCGGGCACGCCGCCGACGTCGGCGATCGCTTCCCGGCGGAACGCGCCCACCGCGCCCGGGATGGTCACCATGCAGCCGAGCACGTCGTACATGCGCCGGTCAAGGCTGGAGCCGAGCACGTACTCGGCATACTGGATCCGGCCCAGCAGCCGTCCGCGATTGGCTACCTTGACGTTCCCGGCGACCGCTCCGACCAGGGGATCCCGGAATGGAGCGACCAGCGCCCTGATCGTGACTGGCTCGAACACGGTGTCACCATCGGCGAGCACGAGTATGTCGTAGCGCGCCTGACGGATCCCGGCATTGAGAGCGGCGGCCTTGCCCGCGTTGCGCTGGCGGACGATGGTGACGGGGAGACCCAGTTCCCTGACCAGGTCGGCAGTGCCATCGGTTGACCCGTCGTCGACGAGAATCACCTCGATGCTCGGGTAAGCGGAGAACAGCATGGAGCGCAGGCACCGGATGATCCCGGCTCGCTCGTTGTACGCCGGGATGATCACCGATACCGGCTCCGTGTACGTGGGGCCGGCCTGACGGTCGCGCCGTCGGTGCCTGACACCGGTGAGGATGAGCAGGATCAGCCTGACGACGATCAGCGCGGCCGCCACCAGGAAGATCCATCCGAGAGCTTCCGTGAGGACGCCGGCCAGCCACGCGGCGCGAAGCAGTGCGGCCGCGCCGGCCGCGCTCAGCGATGTCACCTCGGCCGGCTGGACGGATAGCCCGAACGCCGCCGGCACCGTGGTGAACCGGTAGCCATTCCCGCGGAGGGCACTGACCAGGCTGGGTAGTGCCCGCAGCGCGGCCAGGCCCGGCCCGCCGGTGTCGGCTAGCGACAGCACGATTCCCGTGCGCGCGGCTGGTCCTGGGCGGTGGCCGGCTGGAGCCAGTCCGCTTGGCGACACAGCCCGCAGGACGTCCTGCGGGCTGCGGGCCGCCAGTCCGCTGTGATCCGCGAGCACCGCCACGTAACCCAGCTGCGCCAGTTGCTGGTCCGCGGCTCGGGCGCGGCTGCTCGGCGTTCCCGCCGTCCCCGCCCCGGGTACCTGGACCAGCGCGGACGCCGGCCCGCCGGCCCGCTGCAGCTGGTACTGCGCGCTGGTTAGCGCCGCACCCAGCCACCAGCCCGGTAGCCGCGCTGGGCCGAGCCCGGCCGGCCAAGCCAGGCCAACATCGTCGCCGAACGTGACCTGCTGACGGATAGCGGCTCGTTGTCGCGCCACCTGGGCAGCCTGGACGAAAAAGGTACCGGGCACACCTAGCCGCCGCAGCGCCGCGGTGATCTGAGGTACTAGGTCGCCACCGGTTCCGGCGGCGAAAGTTAGCGAGACGGTGCCCGGCTGCGCGGTCAGGCAGGCCAGTTGCCCGGCCGGATCCGCCAGCGCGGTCCCTCCGGCGGCAACCGGGCAGCCAATGGCGTCGTCAGGGACTTGGTCGGTGGCCATCTCATGCTGGACTACTAGCGCGAGCGCGAGCACGGTCACGCCGATGAGCACGAGGATCCAGTGGCCCCAGGATTGGGGAGGCGGGCGGTGCCTGCCACGCGGTGGCGCGGTAGAGCTGTCCTTCGCCGGAGATGTCCTGGTCATACGGGGGTCAGGGCGCGGGCAAACTCGGCAGCGGTGGCGGCAAGTTGGCGGGCGGGCTCGTGGGTGGGTTGCCGGTAGCCGTATTACGTACGGCGCTGGCCCTGGCCAGGCGAGTCTGGGGTGGATGCCCCCCGCCAAGCAGGCCGATGATCAGCAGCACGGTCACCGCGACCGTTGTGCCTATCGTGGCCACGAGTAGCGCGGTTACGACACGCCGTCGCCGTCCGGAGGGGTCGAAAAACACCATCCCCGGCGGGTCAGGCGCAGCGTCGGCTGACATTCAGGCTCCTAAGGTGCGTGGGTGGCAGCCGGGCAGTCGCTCCCCGGCAACTCCCCACGAACAGGACTACGTATGGAGGCGGCCCGCATGTTCAAACGCCTGGATTTATGACGGGTGCTGTTTCACCGTCTGGCAGTGGGTGACATCTTGCCCGGCAGCTAGCCAACACCGGCTTGCGGAATCGATACCTGACGAAATAACTACGTGTGTACTCTCATTGTCTGGTGCCGCTGGATGAAATCGCGGCAGGGTGAGAACATGAACTAATACGAGGCAGGTCAAATCCGGGCTGGTATCCCTAGGGTGGGGGAAGTGACTGGAACTCATGCGGCGGACTGGGGATGATGACGGGCACGTTCAAGTGCTGCTCGGGGCTTTCCTCTTGGGTGGCCTCACTGCGGACGAAGAATCGGCTGTACGAGCGCATCTCAGCGTCTGCGCGCGGTGCCGGGCAGAGCACGACCACCTAGCCTGCGTTCCCGGGTGGCTAGATCTGATGAAAGAAAACGCTGACCACGATGACCCGGCGAACGGCGGCGCCGCTGCTGGCCGGACCCGCCATCTCCGCGTGGTCCAGTCGCGGCCGCCATCAGAGCCAGGCGCCGAATCGGGGGCCTAGGTGGGTGGGGGCGCCCGCTCAGCCGGAGAGATCGCCGGGTACCGCGGCGCCGCTTCCTGGCCTGGGATCCCCGGCGGCGATGCTGGCCCGGACGATGTCCATCCGGGACCGGCCGTTTATCTTGCGCAGGATGTGCGAGACATGGGTCTGCACGGTTCGCGGTGAAAGCAGCATGTCCCGGGCTATGTCCGGGGTGGACCACCCCAGCGAGATGAGCTGAGCGATCTTGGACTCGGTAGGTGTCAGGGAGTCCGATCCCGGTGACCGGCTGCGGCCACGACGGATGCCGTACCGGCGAAGCCGGGTGTCAGCCCGGCGGATGTCCCACTCCGCGCCTAGAGCCGTGTATCCCTCCGTGGCCTCGTTGAGCGCATGGCGAGCTTGCGAGGTCTGCTCGGACGATGCCAGCAGTTCGGCGGCGTCTTCGGTTGCCTGCGCTCGCTCGAGCGGAACGCCGACATCCCGGTAGGTTTTCGCGGCGGCGAGCAATAGGCCAGGATTTCGGGTGATCAACCCCTGGCAGTGCTCAGCGGTTGCCCGTTTTACCGCGGTCGGTTCCTGGCTGGCTGCCTGCTCGGCGACATCAGCCGCCGTCCGCGCAAGGTCCGCGTGACCGCACTCCAATGCCAGCCGGACCAGGGTCGGCAGGCACAGGCTGCGTAGCCTCACGCTCGCGATGTCGTTGGCGTCGAGCGCGGGGCGCAGCAACGTGAGCGCGTCCTCGAAACGGCCATCGCGCTCGGCGGCCAGTGCCTCAGCCAGGATGAGATAAGCGGCATGGCCGGGAAACGCGCTGCGCGAGACAGTTCTGGCCGCGCTCAGGTAAGCGGCCGCCACCGCACGATCATCACGGTGACCGGCGATCAAGGCACCGATCCCGTGCCGCAGCGGGTCATCCTTGCCGGGGACCGGGTACGCGATGAGGACCGGCGTCCCGCTGATAGAAGCCAGCTGGTCCAGTGCCTCATTCCAGCGGCCGACGCGCAGGTAGTACTCGGCGGCGGAGTGGGCGAGCTGCACCGGGACGTTCTCGAGGTTCGTTAGATCCTGCCCGGTCCGCAGATCGATGTCGGCCGCTGCCATCTGGCCTAGCTCCTGCAACGCCATCATCCGGTTCAATAGCAGCGCGCTGCGCAGATCCGCGGCACCGGGCCGGTCGGGCAGGATACTGAGGGCCTGCCCGGCCAGCTCGCAGACCCCCGTGTTGTCGGACTGCTGTGCGCGCAGCAGGGACAAGGTATGGAGCGCATTGCCTACGGCATAGACATCTTCGGACTCGGCGAGTGCCTGACGGGCAGCCTCGTCGGCATTCTGCGGTTGCCCGGCCAGCGCGTAGATGAACGCGATGACCGCGCGAAGGCGGGCCCGCCGCGCCGGGCTGAGGGCGGAATCGGCGAGCACATCCTCGATCAGCTTGAGCGCCTCGTGATCCCGGCCGGACCCGAGCAACGCGTAGCCCAGCGTGGGGATTATCCTGGCTCGCTCAGATTGGTCCTCGCTTCGCGCGAGCAACGGCCAGGCGACATCCACCGCCTCGTGAGGCCGGTTGAGCCGCAGCAGCGCATAGGCCAGTCCTCTCTCCAGCCGATCACGGTCGGGATCTTCGGGGCCGATGTCGGCGATCGCCTGCCGGAACAACTTGGCCGCCATCCCCGGGACCCGCTGGACCAGCTGCGGGCCGGCTCCAGTCAGCCATCCCCTGACCCACGGATTCGTCGCCAGCTCGGTCGTCGCGAGCAGTTGCTCGGCCACCCGCTCGTCCGCTGCTCCCGCCTCGGCCAGGGACCGGGCGGCCTGGCGGTGCAATGCCACCCGGAGCGAGCTGGGCACGCTGTCATACATCGCCTGCCTGATCAGCAGATGCCGGAAACTTAGATGGCCATCAGTCTCCGCGATCACGCGGGCAGCCTGTGCCTCGGCCAGGGCCGGGGCGAGCTGCTCCTGGGTCAGGTCGGCTACGGCGGCCACCTCGGCGGTGGTGAAGTGCCGGCCAAGCAGGGCAGCGAAGCGCAGCATCCGGTTACTCTGCGGGGACAGGAAGTTCAGCCGCTCGGTGATCACGCTCGCGAGCACCTGCGGTTGCTGGCCGGTCACGATATCCGCGACCCCGTCGGCCACCTGCACCCGCTCACCGCGGACCAGGGCGTCCACCAGTTCGGTGACGTACAGCGGGTTCCCTCCCGCCCGCTCAGCCAGCCGTCTCAGCCTGTCACTTGGCTCTCCGCCGGTGAGGATGCCGACCAGGTTGATGACCTCGTCGGTGGCCAGTGGACCGAGGGAGGTTACCGGCTGGCGGGCCGAAGCCAGCTCACGCTTCAGCGTGATCAGTTCTGGGCGGTGCGGCACCGGGCAGTAGGTACCGATCACGACCAGCGGCAGGTCCGGTGCCAGCTCGCTCAGCCGGCGCCAGGCAAGCAGGCTCTGATCATCGGCCCAGTGCAGATCGTCGATGGCCAGCACAACCGGTGATTGCGTGCAGAGGCTTGTCACGATCGCCACCACCCGGTCAAGCGGCGGTGCCGCCAGCTCGCTGTGTGGCTCGCCAGGGTCGGCTTCATGAATCGCCGTAACCGGGTTGCCGCCGAGGCAGTCGAGCATCACCCGCATCGGGAACTGCTGGGTCAGGTCGTCGGCGCGACCCTGCAATACCGTGCAGTCACAGCTCCTCGCTAGCTCCAGGACCATGCCGAGCAGTGCCGACTTCCCGATCCCAGGCTCGCCATCGATCAGCAGCGCGCGTCCCCGCCCGTGAATGACCTGGCTGATGACTTCGCGGCACACCGAGAGCTCCGCGTCCCGGCCGACGAAAGCGCCCGTACGGATCCCGGTCATCGGCGTCGCCACTGTTTACCCACGGATGTCGCATCCTGGTCATATCGGGTGCCAACCTGCATGCCGTAACTAGCCAGGCGGCAGCAGGGTCGGCGTCATTGCCCGGCGGCTTCCACGATTGGCACGATGATCTCCATTCCGGCTCTGCCGCAGCTGCCAGGACGGCATCTGCAGGCAATACGGATCGGCCTCCCAGATTCCTTCACCACCAACCCGACTTCCCGGCGCCCCCGGGGGTCCGGGGTGTGGTTCGCTCCGCGCCTGTGGGTCCATTGGTGATTCGCGAACCGGGACATGCAGGGCATTTCGCCGTGCCGTAGTGCCCGGTGATCATGGTGGGTGCTGCATTAACCAGGCTCTTTGCTGGTTGGTGTCACACCAACCAGCAAAGCCTGCCTCGTCCCGGGGGGTCGCGGTGGCGTAAGAGTCGGGTGGCTGCGGGCCGTTGGCGGCTGGGGTCGGCTGCTGCGCCTGGCGGCCCCAGGCGGGGTGCTGCTGGTGGTACTGGTGGTGCTCATGGGTGCGGTGAAGCGGTCGGCCTGAGTGCCGTTTGCTGGCCGGTGTGGCACTGCCCGCACTCTTTGCTGGTCAGCGTCGCACCGCCCAGAATCAGTCCGCTGCTCCGCATCGGCTGGGGGAGGGACTCTCCGGTCAGAGCCTTGAACTCAGGGATGGCAGTGGCGGTCGGCCGCCAGCACCACCACCAGCACCAGCACCAGCAGCAGCGGCACCAGCAGCAGCGCTCGTCCCAGACCGCTGGGTGCGGCAGCGGATCCCAGTTCGCCGCCCGTCGGCTTAACGCCACTCGGAGCGCGGTGGTCTGCCGTCATCGAAACCGCGGTTGAAGGTTTCCCCGGGTGCAGCCGTAGAGATGCTCGGAGGCCACCGTGTGCTCTGTGGCCTCATTGCCGACGAAGGCGAAGCGCAGGCTATCCGGAGGTGCGAGTAATTGACTACCCAGATATGCGATTTTGTTGCCTCTCGAGCAGATTTTCTGTCCCGCTCTTATGACGTGGAGCTGACGGATGCGCCGGTAATCAGCGTCCCGATTGAATTCCTCTCCATCGTCGCTGACTCTCCGCGCCTCTCTGGGGAGGATTCGGAGCACGTAAAGTCGCTCGCGGCCACCGAAACTCAGTTGCCACCGATCATCGTCCATCGGTCCACCATGCGAATCATCGACGGCATGCACCGGCTGCGGGCGACTGAACTCCGTGGCGAGACACAGATTACAGTGCGGTTCTTCGACGGTGACGACGCAGACGCCTTCGTGCTGGCGGTCAAGGCGAACATCGCGCACGGGCTCCCGTTGTCGCTGGCCGACCGGAAGGCGGCGGTCGAGCGTATTCTTTCCTCGCATTCACAGTGGTCGGACCGGATGATCGCGTCAGTGGCCGGCGTTTCGAGCAGGACCGTCAGTGAAATTCGCGCGAAGGGGGCTCAGGAAGACGCAAGGAGCGGCAGTAGGATCGGGCGGGATGGTCGGGTACGGCCACTTGATAGTTCCGATGGGCGTCGCATTGCATATGAGGTAATGAGGAACGACCCGAGCCTGTCGCTGCGACAGGTGGCTAAGCGGGCCGGCATATCACCGGAGACTGTGCGTGATGTCAGGAACAGACTGCGCCGTGGCGAAGATCCACTGCCACAAGAGGGGCGTAAGCGCCTGCCCGACCAGAATCCCAGTGATGAACGACGGCAACAGGCGATCCGTTCCGCCGCGCAAGGCCAGGGCCCTATCCAGGACTGGAGTGGCGCGGTCGGACGGCTAAGCGCCGATCCGGCGTTGCGCATGACTGAAGCAGGACGCACTCTGCTTATCCTGCTGCGGGCGCATTCGCTAAAACGCGAAGAATGGGAAACGATTAGCAAAACCCTTCCCGTGCATTGCTGCAATCTAGTAGCGGACATGGCTAAAGATTGCGCTCAGATGTGGTCAGAATTCGCTCAGCGAGTCGAAGAAAAGGGCGCCGAACTGCAATGATCCCTGGCTCACAGGATCCCAGCAGGAGGGGGCGTTCGGGACCGGATGAACGCGGCGAGCCGTGCTACCCCCTCCGGCATCTTTTCCGGTTCTAGGTAGCTTGATGAAATCCTCAGCTGATCCTGCCCGCCACCGTCAACGAAGAACCCAGACATGGGAGTCCATAGGACGCCGTAATCACGAGCGGATATCTCCAGTGCTGCCTGGTCGACAGTAAATGGTACGGTAAGAACCGTGAAAAATCCCCCATCAGGGTAATTCCAGCTGATCTCGAGCTCAGACCTGAGCTCAGCGGGAAAGCAGGTCTTGGCAAAGGAGCCGATGTAGACCACTGTTCCCGACCTGTCCATCGACTTGAGTGTCGGCCGTGCCGCGATTTCCCTGGTGAAGAAGCCATACGGGTTGTCCTCGATGAGGAGGATCCCTTCCGCCTCGGCGACTTCGAGTAGTGTCCTGCGGGCGGCGACCGTCATGCTGGCGCGCGGCCTGGCGGGCGGCGTCTGGGTCAGGGCCTGCACCGCTCTCGGGAACCGGAATGACCTCAATGTCGAGTAGGCGGGCTGCGCCAGTGATGCCGACATAGCACGGTGAGCTGACGAGAAGCACATCCTGGGGTCCGCTGAAGAGGACACGGAGCAGCAGGAACATCGCCTCCTGAGCGCCCACGGTGACGACCACTGACTCCGGCGGAACCCGGATGTCCTCGTCGTTGGCCACGGTTTCCGCGATCAGCTCGTGGATCTGGCCCTTGGTCCGGCCGTATTGAAACAACGCGGCCCGCACCTGGTCGCTGGTGTGGCCCTGGCTCAGGAGGTAGTCCGTGTAGGCGTCTAGGTACTCGGCGATGGACGCCGGGTCGAACAGCCCGTCGTAAGGCCGTCCTGGTGCAAAGGAGATCGCCTGCGGATATCGTGCCGTGACCTCATTGAGAAAGTTCATAGTGTCGAGCAACGGGTCGGCAGCGGATCCGTGCAGGTCGGCGAGGCAAGTGGGCGCGTCAACGACCGGGTGACCCTGACCCGATGATCTCCGGTACGTGTCCAATTGGCTGGTACCTGCGGTTGGACACCTGACCAGGCGGCGGCACTCTAACAACTATCGGAGGTAATAACCGTGAACATCGACGCGATCGATCATCTCGAATTCTACGTCGATGATCTCGAGGGTTCCGCCTTTGAACTATGCGATGCGTTCGGCTTTCGCACCTGCGGGTCGGGTGGCCGGAAACGGTTCTGCCCGGCCGCCGCCTACGAGGCGGTTCATCGTCAGCAGGAATCGGTCCAGCACTGAGCGCCAGTACTAAGCGGGCCGATATCGCGGCCGGGAAGCTGCTCTCGATATACAAGCCCCCTTCCTCTCGCGGGTGAACGGTGAGGATTGAATCGTGCGCCTCGGCGATGGCCTCCACGATGGACAGACCGAGCCCGACGCTTTCTTCGTGGCGGTCGGCCCGGTCCGCGGCCAACCGCTGGAAAGGCTGAAAGAGTTCATCGATCACGCTAGCCGGGACGACATCGCCGGTGTTGGCCACCGAGATGATGGCCCGTCCGGCTCTCGTCTCGGTCTGGACTTCGATCCAGCCTCCGTGGACGTTGTGGCGCAGCGCATTGTCCACCAGGTTTGAGATCAGGCATTCGACGAGGCGCGGGTCGCCGGTGCTCGGCGCGGTGCGCAGCACCGTCTGGATTTTCAGGCCCAGCCGGGCGGCCTCGACCTCCCGGCTGGGCAGGACCTCGCCCGCGAGGTCGGCCAGGTCGACAGGTTCGCACTTGCTGATGCCCGGCTGCACACGGGCGAGGGTAAGCAAGGCGTCGATGACCTCTGACTGCTGGGCACAGGCGACAAGGACCCGCTCATGCGCCGCGCGAAGCGATTCGGCGGTGGCATCCGGGTCAGCGAGAGCCACCTGAATCAGGGTCCGCTGCCTGGCGAGCGGCCCGCGGAGTTCATGGGAGGCGTTCGCTGCGAACCGGCGGTGGGCCAAAAGGGATGCCTCAAGCCGGCCGAGCAGCTCGTCGAAGGTGTCGGCGAGCTCCCTGAGCTCGTCCTTGGGACCGCCGAAAGCGAGGCGCTCACTCATGT
Organism: Streptosporangiaceae bacterium; assembly: GCA_050012355.1. Lineage (GTDB taxonomy): Bacteria > Actinomycetota > Actinomycetes > Streptosporangiales > Streptosporangiaceae > JBEKHI01. Next base: position 23,880 of record JBEKHI010000008.1, read on the forward strand.
TGGCGGCGGAGATCTTGCGAGCGGTCACGGTAATGACCCGAAGCGGGTGAATCACCCGGCCTGCCACGATCCAGCCGAGCGCGATCGAGATCACCGATATGACACCCAGGGCGATCTCGGAGCCGATAAGAAGCTGATGCAGTTCGGTGCTCTGCTGGTGAAGCGCCTGGTCGATGAATTGGCGCAGCTGAGGCGAGGGCTGCCCGCGGAGCCCGGACTGTGCTTGGGCCGGCCGGAGTGTGGCCACCCCGCGCGGGCTGTCGGTCGCTTTCGGCACGACGATGGTGAACCCGGGTTCATCAGAGATGATCGGACCGCTGGTGGCATGGCGTACCAAGGCGTTCGTGATGGCCAGCAGGGCGGCGCCGGAGACAAGGAAGAGGCAGCCGTAGAGCACGGTGAGCCGCAGCCGCACAGTACCGTGAGCGAGCGTGGCCCGGCGGCCGGAGCCGCCCGGACTACGATGCCGCGAAAATGCCCCGCTCATATCCGGTAGCCGGACCTCGCCGCAGTCGCTATCACCGGGGGATCTCCCAATTTACTCCGTAGCCGGCTAATCGTGGTCTTCACGGCCTTGGTAAACGGGTCAGCGAATTCGTCCCATACCCGTTCCAGGAGCTCCTCTGCTGACACGATCCGCCCCCGGGAGACAAGCAACGTTTCCAGGACACCGAACTCCTTGGGACAGAGATGAAGCGCTCGGCCGTCGCGGAACGCGAGCCGCTGCGCGGTATCGACGACAAGATCTCCGTGCCGCAATACCGGAGGATGCCGGGTCGTGCGCCGTGTCAGAGCACCAAGCCGGGCGACGAGCACAGGGAAGTCGAACGGTTTGGTCAGGTAGTCGTCGGCACCCTGAGCGAATCCAGCCACTAGGTCTTCTGTCGCCGCGGCCCCGCTAAGCATGAGAATCTTGCTCCAGGATGCGGCGATGACCAGCCTGGCGCAGATTTCGTCACCACGTACGCCTGGCAGGTCGCGGTCCAGGACGATTACGTCGTAGTCATTGTCCAGAGCAAGTGCCAGACCGGACGGACCGTCGGTGGCCACGTCAGCCTCAGTCCCGGCGTGGCGCAGACCGAGAGCGATCGCTTCGGCCATCTCCTCATCGTCTTCGACGACAAGTACCCGCATGCTTCCTCCAGTTTTCCACTCGGGCTCCGGCTGATCTTGCTGCCGGAGGTCCAGTCGCGCACCTTGCTCGGCGCGGATCTGGAGTACGAGAAGCCGCTCTTTCCAGGCGGCCTGATCCCGTCAGACGACGGACTGCTCTGGGTGAAACCCGAATAAGGGGTAATGACGTGCGTCATTACCCCTTAACCGTACGGGTGTCACGCAGGCTGGATCAAAGTGTCCAGGAACGGGTTGCTGAAGACCGAGTACGGGTCATAGGAGGTCAGGATCGACACCGCGGTGTTCCAGTCGTCGTCATCGGCCTGGCCCGCGCTCACCGCGTCGGGGATGGTGCTACTGAGAACGGTGGTATCCGTCCAGGGTGCCGTCGCGGTGCATGCCCAGGCCTTGGACCACTCTGGACGGACGCAAGCGTAACTGCCGGTGTAGTGACTCCAGATCCAGTCTTCCATGTCCGCGTAGAACGCCGAGTAACCGGGAGTGACCGGCAGGGTGCCCATGTCGAGCCAGACCACGACATTCCACTCCGGGTGGTCAGGACGAGGCCGGGCCGAGGACAGGATCGGCGATTGCGCACCGTCAACGATCGAGTCGCCGGGCTGATCGAGCCCGGTGACCCGGATCTCTATCGGCCCGTTCATCGGGTACTCACCGTTTCCCTGATAATCGGCGAGCTGCTCCGAGTACTGCTGGTAGAAATCGCTGACCACCTGCTGGATGTTGGCTCGCGAGGTCAGGATGGCGAATCCGGCCTCGACAATCCGTTCCGTCGTGGCTGGCACATAACGCAGCACGTTCTGCCATTGTCCCCAGATGTCCCAGCTGAGCGTCGTGACCAGTCCGACGTCCACAACCCCGATCTGGGTCACCTCGAGAGCGGGAGTTCCGCTCGGATCGGATGTCACCACTGCCTCAAGGGCGGAATTCTCCGTCGTGCTCACGTCGGTGAACGAGTAGTTATAGGGACTGGTGACCCGGCGTGAGAACAGTGGGTCGCTGGAGGCCAGCGTCCATACCTTGAGCCAAGGTGTGTCGGTGAACGGGAACCAGATGGCCTCCACCCGCCCGGTCTTGTTAGCGTAGCTAGCCAGCGAGTTCGACCCAGCGGAAGCGGGCGGCGCGAACAGATCCGCGGCCGAAATGTCGACCCAGCTCTGGCAGCGCAGATTCTGGCTCGCGGCGACCTGCAAGGTGACGCTGGTAATGAACGCGCGGCCAAGATGGACCAGGAAAGCCCGGATGTCAGGGTCAGACCGCTGGAACGTCTGGAGCACGTACTGCTCCTGCTCCGAGTTCCACACCACCGCCGTCAGCGAGACGATCAGGTTGGAGAGCGATCCGTAAGTCTGTCCGGCCAGCGGAGACTCGCCGGTGGCCGGGATGGCGGCACCGTGCCCGTTGATCGCCAGCACCCCGCCCAGCGTGAGATCGCCGGGAGCCGGGATCGCGCAGAGCCCGTACCCGGCCGCCGCCAGAGTGGTGACGAAGGTGTCCATCGTGACTCCCGGCTGTGCGGTGACCGTGGCCGGGGACCCGTCACTAATAGATACCGAGGTCAGCTGCTCAGTGGTGTTCACAAGTACATAGCCGGCGCCGGTGCTGCCTGCGGGCAGTACCAGCGGTGACCAGCCGTGTCCGATGCCTTGGGCACGCAGCCGGTAGCCCTGCGCCTGGGCCCAGTTGGCCAGTGTGACCACGTCCTGGGCCGAAGCGGGTGTGCAGGTCCAGACATCATCGATCACGACCATGCCCGACCAGTTCTGGTAGGCCTGCTGATACACCGGTATCGACGAGGGAAAGTCTGGTGGCGGCGCGGTGGTGGTCTGCGCGCTGGCCGCGGTGACCCGGAACACCGGGCTCCATATCACCGCTCCGGCGGCAGCGGCGCCGGCGCCGGCCAGGAACTTTCGCCGTGACGGCGCCGAAGCATGCTCTGAGCGATCCTCATAGGATTCCATGTCCCTAATACGCTTCTTATCACCCCTCATATTCAGCCCCAGAGGGTTAGTCCCGTGACAGCTCTGAGCCGAGAAACGGACCTTCAGCGCCCTTAAAAGGGCCACGTCGTGAATTCAGGCTGAGGGTGCGTCGAGGCGGCCGACGCCGCCTAGGATCCAGTACTTCCGCGGGTCGGCGGGAACGTCGGCTGGGGAAGTCGGGCGCCACTCGGGCACCCATACCAGACCGGGTTCGACCAAGGTGAATCCGTTGAACAGCTGGCCGATCTCCTCGCGGGTTCGCATGCGGAACGTGGTGTCCACGCGGCTGGTGTAGATCTTCTCGTGCTGTTGTGCCAGGACTGGGTCAGCGTCCCGGCAGGTATGGCTGATCACCAGGTAGCTGCCGGGCGCGAGCGCGCTGCGCAGGGTGGCGAGGATGTCACGCACCTCGTCGTCGTCGGGCAGGAAATGCACAACGGCGACCAGGAGTAGCCCGATAGGGCGGTTGAAGTCGAGCAGCAGCTGGACGGAGGGGTCGGCGAGGATACTTTCCGGCTGACGCAGGTCGGACTGGATGACGGCGGCGTCCGGGTTGTCCCGCAAGATAAGCCGGCTGTGGGCGACGGCGACGTCGTCGTTGTCGACGTACACGACTCGAGAGCCGGGGACGGTCGCCTGGGCGACCTGGTGGACGTTGTTCTGGGTGGGGATGCCTGACCCGATATCCAGGAACTGCTGGATCCCCGCCTCGTCGGCGAGGAAACGCACCGCTCGGCCCATGAAGGCCCGGTTCGCGCGGGCCGAGGCCCGCATGTTCTGGTCGAGGGCGACCGACGTACGGGCGGCGTCGATGTCTGACTGGAAATTATGGTCACCGCCCAGCCACCAGTCGTAGACCCGGGCGATGTTTGCCTTGGTCTTGTCAATTCCTGGCGGTATCCAACCTGGCCCGACAGTCATCGCACCTCCCGTCCTGGCACCAGTGCGTCCATCCGTCGGGCCAATGGTAGTCCTGCCGCCAGCTCGCCCGTATCCCGGACGTGAGCTGACGGAATGTGCGGCTTCTGCTCGTGGGTCGGAGACAGTCAGAGAACCTTGTTGACGAGGTCGCTGCCGATGCCAAAGCCGGCGCCGCTCATGATCGCGCGGCCGAATGTGCCGCCGAGGAACCGCTCCAGCTCGGCTCCGCGGGCTGGCCCCTGCTGGTAGCGCGGCTGCTGGTACTGGGGCTCCGGCGGTGCGACGGACTGAACGTGATTGTCGACCATCGAGTGGATGGACTGGAGCAGCAAGGTCATCTTCCCTTCCTCTTGCTGCACGCCTAGCGCTATCTCATTCAGGTCAGGCAGCCATCCGCTGGCGTTGTAGTCGCCCTCGGCGGCAGCGGCCTGCAGCTTGCGGGCCAGAGCCTGTATCAGCGCTGCCGTTTGCTGCCCCTGCTGCTGCAATTGGGCGTAATTCTGGTCTATGGTCTCGGTATCCACTCGGTCCTCCATCTGATGAAGCGTGCGGCCCGAGTGCTAGCGGCTCAAGCCGGAACGGGCTGCCCTAAATGCATGCCGCGGCGCTAGCCACTCGGTTTCGCGCCCAGGATCGAGCTAGGGTGCTGACTGTTCTACGCCTATAGCCGTAGAACGCCTTCAGCCCTATCGAAACCTCCTCAGGAGCAGGATCAACGACATCAAAGGCGCATGGGTGCCGCCAGGACCGCAGCCCGGAATGCCTCAGCCTCAGGTTCCGGCATTTCCTGACGAAATGGGCTGCTCGCTGCGGCCCGCCGACGGCAGCTAGAACGCCTTCCGAGGTCGGCTGCCGTCGAGAAAGACGCTGATGATCGCCGCGCTGGCTTTCTCGGCCCCGACGCCGTCCGGTCCGGAGATGCCGATGGCTGTCTCCAGGAGGCCGCTGAAGATCCGTACCAGCACCTCCGGTGTCAGGTCGGAACGGAGCGTGCCGTCGGCGATGCCCCGCTTGAACAGCCGGTACACCGGCTCCGCGAGGTCCTGCTGGGTCTGCTCGGAATCGGGTGGTTTGTGGCCAGAATGGGCGAGCGCGACGTACTTGCTGCCCGCGAACACGAAGCCCCGGGTGAGCCGCGCGATGGCCTCCGCTACCGGGATCGTGTCAAGCTCCGCGTCGGCGATCCGCCCGCGTAGCTCGGCGGAGGCGGCCTCGGCTAGGCCGCGCAGCAGCGCTTCCCGGCTGGGGAAGTAGCGGTAGAGCGTGGCCCGGCTCACGCCGGCGGCGTCGGCGATCTCGGCCATGCTCGCCGACTCCCCGCGCTCGGCCAGGACCGCCGCCGCCGTATCGAGGATCCCGGCGGCGATGCGATCGCGGAGCGTCGGTGTCTCAGGCATGCACGTCAGTGTAGGCGCTGCATCAATATTTGACGTATGAGTCTCTTATTGATACATCTATGTCTCATAATGAGTCATCGGATATTCAGGAGAAAACATGCGTGCCACGGCATCCTGGTGTGTACGGCATCGCCGCATCGTGCTGGCCGCCTGGCTGCTGGCGCTTTTCACGGTGACCGGCATCTCCCGCGCCGCCGGAAGTCACTTCGTCGATTCCTGGTCGCTGCCGGGTACTGACTCCAGCACCGCCGTGAGCCTGCTCACCTCGGTGTCGCCCGCGGTCTCGGGCGACACCGAGCAGGTCGTGGTCGGCACGTCCGGGGGGCTGACCGTACGGGACCCGGCCGTCCGCGCCCGCTTCACCGGACTGCTGTCGCGGCTGTCCCGGCTGGACGGCGTGACCGGCGTCGTCTCCCCGTACGCTTCCATCGGCGCGGCCCAGGTCAGCAAGGACGGCCGCGTTGCCTTCGCCACGCTCCAGTTCGGCATGGCCGCGCAGGACGTGCCGAAATCCTCCGGTCAGCAGATGCTCGACGACGTCAAGGCCGCCAGCACCCCGGACGCCGTTATGGCGGTCACCGGGCAGGTCGCCGAGGCCAGCGAGACGCCAGCACCGATCGGGGCCGGGCTCGGCATCCTCGCGGCGGCGATTGTGCTCGCCCTGGTATTCGGCTCGCTGTTCGCGATGCTGCTGCCGCTGATCTCGGCGGTCCTCGCCCTCGGCACCGCGCTGGGCATCGTCGGCCTGCTGTCGCATGTCATGAACGTGGCCTCCAGCTCCAGCGAACTCGTCCTGCTCGTCGGCCTCGGCGTCGGGGTGGACTACGCCCTGTTCATCGTGGTCCGCCACCGGCAAGGACTGCTCAGCGGCCAGCGCCCCGACGAGTCGATCGCCGAAGCCGTGAATACCTCCGGGCGGGCAGTGCTGTTCGCCGGGACGATCGTCTGCATCTCGATCCTCGGCATGTTCGCACTGCGGGTGAACTTCTTCTACGGGCTGTCGGTCGGCACCGCGATCGGGGTCGCGCTCACGATGATCGCCGCGCTCACCTTGCTGCCGGCGATGCTCGGATTCTTCGGCACCAGGGTGCTCTCCCGCCGCCAGCGCCAGCGGATCGGGCAACCGCAGGCGGAACGGCCGGACGGATTCTGGACCCGCTGGGCAGCCTTCATCGCTCGCCGCCCGATCGTTCCGGCCGTCCTGGCCACCGCGTTGATCGCCGTGATCGCGATCCCGGTCCTCTCGCTCAGTCTCGGCTTCTCCGACCAGGGCAACGACCCGTCTGGCACCTCCACCCGCCAGGCCTACGACCTACTGGCCGAGGGCTTCGGCCCGGGCTTCAACGGCCCGCTTGAATTGGTGAGCATGGTCCCCGGCCCGGCCGCACGGGCCACGCTCGACGGCATCGCCGCCGATGTCGGGCAGCAGCCCGATGTCGCCTCGGTCGCGCCGCCGCGGGTGATCAGCGGGTCAGGCGGCCGCGAGGTGGCGCTCATCGTCGTCTACCCGGCCAGCTCGCCACAGGACCAGGCCACCACCGACCTCGTGCAGCGCCTGCGCTCGCGAACACTGCCCCGGCTGACGGCCGGAAGTGGCCTGCGGTTCTACATCACCGGCGGCACCGCCGTCTACGTCGACTTCGCGCACGTGCTCGCGGCCAAGCTGGCGCTCTTCATCGGAGCCATCGTGGGCCTGTCGTTCATCGTGCTCGCCGTCGTATTCCGCAGCCTGGTCATCCCGCTGACCGCGGCGCTGATGAACCTGCTGTCGGCGGCGGCCTCGTTCGGAGTACTCGTCGCCGTGTTCCAGTGGGGCTGGGCCGCCACGGCGATCGGGGTGGACAAGCAAGGACCGGTGGAGTCGATCATGCCGGTGCTGCTCTTCCCGGTGCTGTTCGGCTTGTCCATGGACTACCAGGTGTTCCTGCTCACCCGTATCCACGAGGCATGGCTGCGCCACCACGACAACCGCCGCGCGGTCCGCGACGGGCTCGCGGCGACCGGCGGGATCATCACCGCCGCGGCGCTCATCATGATCGTGGTGTTCGCCGCGTTCATGCTGGAGGACAACCGCGACATCAAGGAGTTCGGCCTCGGCCTGGCCGCCGCCGTTCTGATGGACGCGGTCGTCATCCGCAGCGTGATCGTCCCCGCGCTGATGATCCTCCTCGGCCGCTCCAACTGGTGGTTTCCCCGCTGGCTGGACCGGATCCTGCCGCACGTCTCGGTGGAGGAACCAGCGGTGGGCGAACCTCGTCACCAGCGAAAGGAATACATATTGTGAACGACCATCACGCCGCGCGGCCATCGAAAGCCGTGCTCGTCACCGGATGCTCGTCAGGCATCGGACAGGCGACCGCACTCGCCCTAGCCCAGGCGGGTCTCCCGGTCTGGGCGTCGGCCCGCAAAGCCAGCGGTCTAGCAGAACTGGAGCGGGCGGGCTGCCGCGTCCTTGAACTCGACGTGACCGACGAGCAGTCCAGGACCGCCGCCGTCCAGCAGGTCGAGGCCGAGCACGGTGCGGTCGGGGTGCTGATCAACAACGCCGGGCACGGCGGCGGCGGCCCAGTCGAGGAAGTCCCGCTCAGCGTGGTCCGCGAGACCTTCGAGACCAACGTGTTCGCCGTGATCCGGCTGTGCCAGCTCGTGCTGCCCGGCATGCGTGCCCAGCGCAGCGGGCTGATCGTCAACCTCGGGTCCGCCGCCGGACTCGTGACGCCTCCGACCGGCTGCCCGTACGCGATGACCAAGTACGCGATGGAGTCGCTGTGCGACGCGCTGCGCCCGGAGGTAGCTCCGTTCGGCATCCGGGTCACGCTGATCGAGCCGGGAGCGGTGCGGACCCGTTTCATGGCCAACAGCGAGCTGTATCAGCCTGAAGACGACGAGCACAGCCCGTACTCCGTCTACAAGGCGAACGTCGCGAAGATGGCCGCCCACGCGCACCGCGATGGTGCCCGCGGCGTTCTCGATGCCGACGACGTGGCCGCCGTGATCCTCAAAGCGGTCACCGCCCCGCATCCGAAAGCCCGGTATAAGGCAGGCTCCCAGGCGCGCCTGGCCCCCGTAGCCCGGCGTGTCCTCGGCGATCGCGGCTGGGACGCCTTCATGCGCCGCCTGGTGCCATTCCCCGCCCCGGAATGACCCCAGTCGCCCAGTCCCTAGTCCCTGGACAACAACGGCCGTTGCGGAGCAGCAAGCCCGGAAATAAAGAACATAGTCCTCTCCACTTTCAACATATAGCGCACCAGGGGGCTTGCCGCAGGGCCCGGGCTGTGGCCCATACTGGCTGGCCGAGGCCAGAACCTGCGGAGGTGCGCGTGCTGTTGCGGAGAACCGGGGACCCAACGAAGGGGAGTGGCCCCCAAGTTCAAGTGATCATGGTGGGTGCCGCACTACCCAGCAAAGAGTCTCGGCAATGCAGCACCCACCACAATCGCCGGGCATAGCGGCCGGGAGAAATGCTGCCGATTGTCCCCATTCGCGAACCGCCGCCGGACCTACAGGCACGAAGTAAACCTCCTCCAGGACCCGCAACACGCCACCCCATGGATGTCCCATCGAGGGGCCTATTGCGCCATCGATGACCCATCCATGGGATAGCAGAAAGCCCCTTTTACCAAAACGGCGGCGCCCCACCCCAACGCGCCTACCCGTTATGCCGCGGGGTGGGCGTTCTCATGATCGCGGACAGTTCGCGTGTCTATGAGCCCTGGACTGTCCACGATCATGCCCCTACATGGACGTAGCCTGCCCAGGCGGAGGGGCGAGACGGGAACTGCGCCCGCGTGCTCCTCGCCGTCTCGTGCAGCGCCTCCGCTGAATGGTCTAGGCCCCGCAGTGCCGAGTGGAACGCCACCGCGAACGTTCGCGCCGCGGCGTCGGCGATCGGCCATAGCGTCCCGACCACCTGCGGGAAACCGGCGAGCTGGAACGCCGAGGTGATGTGGATCGCCTCGTCCGCGAGCGAGCCCGCGTCACCGACGGCCGTGCTGCAGGCGGACAGATAAGCGAGCCGCGTCGCGTTCAGGCGCAGCGGCGTGAGGTCAGCGACGGTGAGCGCCCCGTCCGCCAGCACTAGGCCGCTGCGCGAGGGATCTGAAGCGTTGGTGATCCCGTGGCACGCGAAGTGCGCGATCGCGCATCCGCTGAGCCGGCGGAGTACCTCGGCCCTGGCTGGTTCTGTCAGCACCCTGGCCCTGGGCAGAATGGATCCCAGCATCCTGGCCTCTTTGGCCGCGCCTTTCAGATCGGGGGCGCCCGGCGTGGAGGGCATACTCACGATGAGGCTGCGTGCTGCCGCACCGGACGCCGCGGCGTCCGCGGCGTGGGTCAGCGCGCGGAGAGTCGGTGCGTAGGACGATATAACGCGGTTCATCACCTCTCCGGCGGCGTGTAGTGGCAGCAGGCTCAGCGCCCCGGTGGGAATCCACCACATGCGCGGCAGCGCGGTGGCTGATGTAGCGGGCACTCCGAGCGCCGCCAGGACAGGCTTCGCGGCGACCTCCCACAGCCAGTCCAGCGTTTCGTTCAGCGTCCCCTCGACGTCTTGCCGCAACGACAGGACCCGCGCTTGGACCGCCTCGGGGGTAAGAAAGGGCAGCCGGATGCTGGTAATCCCCGCGGCCGTCAGCAGCAGCGCGTCGCTGCGGTACTTGCTGACGTTCAGCACCGCCACCAGCCCGTATCGCGCCTGAGACGCGAGCTCGTCCACCGACGGCGGGAGCATGAAACCGGAGAATCCGGTGAGCGAGCGGATCTCGGCGACGACCGCGCTGAACGCCGCCGCCAGCCGCTGCCGGTCACCCGCTGCCCGCTCGAGCGAAAAGATCCCGAGCGAAAAGACTCCGTCCGGCGAAGCCGTAGTGGGCATCCAGTCCTGCTCAGTGTCGAGCAACTCGCGCAGGTGCGTATACCGCTCGGCCAGCCGCGGATGCCGAAGCCATAGCGACGTAAGGCCGGTTCTCGTTGCCAGCACCTGGCTGAGCAGGATGCCCCGGCCCGCTTCGAGCAGGCCGAGAGCATCGGCCGCGCTGGAGCCCGCTCCAGCCTCCAGCGCTAGCGCCGCGGCATCAGTCGCGAGCGCGCCAAAGCCGGCAAGATGCCCCTGTTGATCTTGCCGGCTGAGCCGCCGCGGCGCGATGTCGGGCAGCAATCCGGTAGCGGTCGCCAGCAGTCCGGCTGCCCGCTGGAGCTGCTGCCCGTCGGACAGGTCGGCGTCCGCGCACACGGCACGAGCCGCGTGTGCCCGCAGCGATGGCGGCGCTATGGGGTCGCGGACAACCGCTGTGAGCAGTCCGGCTGCCTCCTCGCGGACGGAGGCTGACCCGGACTCCGCGAAACGATGGCTCAGTGCCGCCGCGAGATTCGCCCGCATGCCGGCCAGCCTTGGGTGCCCGTCACCGGCATCGCGCCGCGCCGCGCGCAAGGTCGTGACCGCTTCGTCCGTCTGGCCCGCGCTGTCCAGTGCGAGTCCGAGGTCTGACTGGATTGCCGGGCGGTCACGGTCGGCGCAGGCCGTGGCCGCCAACCGCAGCGACCCGATGGCGGCCGCGAGATCACCGGTATCGCGCTGCGCATTGGCGAGATTGGCTAGCCGTCGCGGCAGCTCGTTATCCATGGTTCCGGTCGAGTCGACCGCACACTTGCCCGCCTCGACACCGGCGGCCGCGTCCGCCTGACTGCCTGATAGTTCCCCGCGGACGCGGAGGAAGCAGCAGAGATTGGACTGGAATCGCGCATAGCTGGCGGACCCATGGTGGGCGGGGGCGACCGCCTGATACCCGATCTCAATCGCGGCATCCAGATCGGGTCTCGCGCCCGCCAGCAGGAATCGCCCCCATAGGGCCACGCTCAGGTTCGACAGCACTAGCGGCTCGGCCGGGTCGCCTTGGCGCATCCGGCTCGCTGCTTCCCGCAACAGCTCGATAATTTCCTCGAGCTCGTCTTCGTCGCGCATCCACAGCGCGGCCGCTAGGTCGGCGCAATGTGCCGCGCGGTCAGGATGCCGATGAGGCGTCCTCGCCAGCGCACTGCGGAACGCCGCGATGGCCCCGCTCAGGTCATCATCGTTGCCGGTAACGGCATAGCGCACTCGCAGCGCGTTGCCGAGAGCGGCCAGGCACCGTGCCCGGTCGTGACTAGCGCCCGCCGCCTGAACGGCCTGCCGCGCGACCGTGATCGCCTCGGTCAGATCGGCCGGGTCCTGGTACGCCGCGAATCGCTCGCGCAGCGCGGCGCTGAGACTGCTCATCGTGGCGGGCAGTGCGCGATTGTCGCCGCTGCTGACGGCGACACCCTGCCGGAGTACCGCCACGGTCTCATCGGCATGCTGGTGGGTGCCGCTGATGCGGGATCTCAGCCACAGCGCGGCCGCGAAGTTCGCGAGGAGCCTGCCCAGCCGGGGATCGCCGGCCGGGACGGCGGCGATGCCGCGCCGGCCGGCGTCCACCGCGGCATCGAGGTCGGCGACCTCACCAGTCACCTCGAAGCTGCCCTGCAGGGCGACACAGAGCATCACCATCACTGGCGGCCATTCGGCGGCCGTCACTGGCACTGCCTCCTGGATGCGTCGCCACAACGCCGCCGCCGCCATGATGGCGTCCGAGTCGTGCGCGGCCATTGCCCGCTCCAGCAGCACGGTGGCCTGGTATGCGGACCCGATCGCGATGTCAGGGAAGAGGTCCTCAGGGATCGGCTCCAGGCCGCCGATGAAGCACGGCATGAGCGCGGCATACGCCCGTTTGCCGTCTTCGGTGGGCTGTCCGCCCGGCGGTGCGAGCAGCTTGTGCCGGTACCAGTACAACCAGCCGAGCGCGAATTCGGCGCGCGGGTTGGCGCCGCATTCGCGCTTCAGTCGCCGTAGCTCACGGTCCGCTGCCGACCCGAATGCCAGGGACAAGTCCTCGGATTCCCTGATCGCCTGGAGCCGGGTCTCGGCCGCTACGATCGCGTCACTGTGCTGACTAGGCATTAAGGCTCATCCCGCCAACGCGGTCAAGGCGGCTTGGAGGATGGCCGCGATGTCTGGGCCGTTCTGCTGGACGAGGGCCCACAGCGTGGCAAGACCGATTCGCTCCAGCCACGGGTATAGGTCGAGTAGCATCTTGCACTCCGTACAGGAAGTGGCAGATGAGTTGCCTCCTGTCCCAGAAGTGCATCCCGCGATCAGCGCCACGCCCGCAACCGCCACCGCTATAACGATCAGAGTGCGTATCATACGCTTTCTAGCCATCTCATCCTCCTTTCATGTCGTGATGTATGTAATAATTGATATCGGTGAGTGCAGGGCTTTTAAATGAATTTTGACTGCGTTTTATCGGCAACCTTTTGGAAGTTCACCGGCAGTCAAGGCATCAAGGAGGGGTGGGGCCCGTGCCTGATCCATCGTTCCCGGAATGGCTACGTCGGTTGCGCGAGGAGCGGCTGCTGACGATCGCGGACCTCGCGCGGGCGGCCAAGATCAGCGAGCGGGCACTGCACGGCCTAGAGTCGGGTCGGACCGTGCGGCCGCATCCGTCGACGATCAGGCAACTGGCAGAGGCCCTTGGCTTGAGCGAAGAGGTCAGGAGCGCATTTGTGGCCGCCGCCCGGCCGGGTCAGGCAGAAATCGCGCCGCAGCCGGAGGTGGCGCCGGAATCGGCGGGCCGCGCCGAGGTCCCACGGACCTTGCCCCGTGATATCCGGTCTTTCACTGGTCGCGAAGCCGAGCTTAATTCCCTGATGGAAGTCGCGAGCGCCGCCAGCGGCCCAGTCGGCGTCTATGTCATAGAAGGCATGGCTGGCATCGGCAAGACTTCTTTGGCGCTCAGGGCCGGGCATGAGCTGGCGGGTCAATTTCCGGACGGGCAGCTCTTTCTCGACCTGCACGGATATGTGCCAGGGCTGGAGGCCACCGGCCCGGCCGAGGCGCTACGGACGTTGTTGCACGAGCTCGGCGTGTCGGACGAGTTCATACCGGAACGGGTCGAGGATGGTGCGGCGCTGCTGCGCAGCCGCCTGGCGGGCACCAAGACGCTGATTATCCTCGATAGCGCGGAGAGCCCCGAGCAGGTGAGGCCGCTGCTTCCCGGCACGGGGGGATCGCTGGTGATCATCACGAGCCGCCGGAGCCTCGCGGGCCTTGACGACGCCGAGGTAATCGCTCTGGAGACCCTGTCGCTCGAGGAGTCGATCGCGCTTTTCCGTGCGGTCGCCAATCGGAACGACATTCTCGAAGCCGATCATCGCCTAGGAGAGCTCGTAGAACTGTGCGGCTTCCTGCCGCTGGCGATCAGGATCGTCGCGGCCTGGATGAGCCGCCGCAAGGCGGCCAGCGTTGGCGACGTCCTCACCGAGCTGCGCGGCGAGTTCGGGCCGCTGGCCCGTCTCGCGGATATGGATCCCAAGCTCATCGCGGTCTTCGAGATGTCGGTCCGGCACCTGTCAGAACGCGACCAGGACGTCTTCCACCGGCTCGCGCTGATCCCGGGACCCGACTTCGACCCGATGGCCGTCGCTAGCCTGGTCGGCAGGCCGGTCAGCGCGGCGCGGCGGAGCCTGGAATCGCTGCTCGACCACAACCTGCTCATCCAGCAGGTATCCGGCCGCTTCCTGTTCCACGACCTGATACGCATGTACGCGCGAAGCACCGCGGCACCGGCCGACGCGGAAACTTCCGTCCGTCGCTTGCTCGATTACTACCTGAGCCGGGCACAGGCCGCTGACCGGCTCTTTGAACTGCGAATCCCGGCCGTCAGCACCGACAGTGACCAGGTTGCCGCGGGTGCGGCCGCCCTGGAGAACGCCAAGGACGCACAGACCTGGCTGGCCGCCGAGCTCGCGAATCTGGACGCGGCCGGCAGCTACGCGAGCACTGGTGGTTACCCGGAGCACGTGACCGCGCTGGCGGCCGCGCTGGGTCAATACCTGCGCGGGCACGGACCGTGGCCGATGGGGATCGTCATGCAGGAACGGGCGCTCGCCATCGCGACCGCTACCGGTGACCTGGCGGCGGAGGCCACCGCGCTGGGTTTCCTGGGCATCATGCACCGCCAGGCGGCGGAACTCGCCATGGCCGGTGACTATTTCGGCCGGGCACTGAGCCGCTATGAGCAGACCGGCCAGCGCTACGGGCAGGCGGCGATGCTCGTTGAGCTGGGCGTTATTCATCGGCTGACCGGCAAGCACGCCAGCGCTGTCGGCTATCTCGATCGGGCGCTCGGCCTGTACCGGGAGCTCGCCAGCCGGCACGGCGAGGCTGGAGTGCTCACGGAGCTCGGTGGCCTGCGGCGGCAGACCGGCAGCTTCGGCGCGTCGGAACAAGCGCTCAGGCGGGCGCTCGTCCTTTACCGGGAGCTGGGTAACCGCAGCGGCGAAGCGGCTGCTCTCGGATACCTGGGCAGCACCCTGCTGTCAACCGGGGAGTACGCCGAGGCGGAAGAAACGCTGAAGCACGCCTTTGCCATACATCTCGAGCTGGATGACCCATTTAACCAGGCCAACAACCTGCTCATGCTCGGTGGCGTCTATCGCGATACCGGCAACCTGCCAGAAGCCGAACGGCACATCGCCATGGCCTCGCAAGCCTACGACCGGCTCGGTGAGCGGCGGGGGCAGGCCGGTGCACGTGCTTTCCTAGGTGCGGTACAGACGCGGACCCGGCACTTCGATCAGGCGGACGAGAGCCTGCGGATCGCGGTGGAACTCTTCCGGGCGGTCGACGACCCCGGTGGTGAGGCGGAAACGCTCACCTTCCTGGGCGCGCTGGCAATCGAACGAGATCACCCGGAGCAAGCACGCAAGCGATACGAAGACGCGCTCCGGGTAGCTCGTTCCATCGAGTCCGCCCTGGACGAGGCCGCCGCACTCGAAGGCCTAGGAGTCGCGAGCCGCCGCCTGAACGAGGCTGAGCATGCCAAGGCGTACTTCGAGGAGGCCCTCAAGGTCTACCGGGGCATACCGTCGGCCGCTGGTATCAGCCGGGTGGCGGCTGAACTCGCGACGCTGCCGTAGCGAGCAGGGGAGGGGGTGCCCGCGTCGCGGGCGGGCTCCTGATATTGTGCCTTTTGTCAAGAGCGCCAGTGCTAAGCCCCGGCTTGCTGGCCGGCAACCCTCCTCCGCGGTGGGGTGCTCCGGGTGACGACATGGCCGCTGCCAAACGGTAGCGGCAAGCGCGGATCCGGTGCCCGGGTCCCCCGAGGTGCCGGAGTGATCGGTCATGACAACGCTCGTTTCCCCGTGCGACACCCCGCTGGCGCGGCTAGTCGGCGCTGACCAGCTGGTGCCCTTGGTGCAGGGCGGCCGCGTTCGCTACGCCAACCTGGACTATGCCGCTAGCGCGCCGGCGCTGGCGGCGGTGGCCGATCAGGTCACCGAGCTGCTGCCGCTGTACGCCAGCGTGCACCGCGGCGCGGGGTACGCCTCCCAGGTGTGCACGGCCGCCTACGAGGCAGCGCGGACCAGCACCGCGAGCTTCGTCGGCGCCCGCGACGACGATGTGGCGATCTTCACGCGGAACACGACGGACGCGCTCAACCTGCTCGCCGCGGCGGTGCCCGGACCGGTGGTGCACCTGGACATCGAGCACCACGCGAACCTGCTGCCCTGGCGCGGCCCCGTGATAACAGCAAGAAACAGTTTGGCCGAGACGCTTGACGCCGTCGAAGCGGAACTGGCCCGCTGTCCGGCCGCGCTGCTGACCGTGACCGGGGCGTCCAACGTTACCGGTGAGTGCCTCCCGCTGGATCGGCTGGCGGCGATGGCGCACCGCCACGGCGCGCGGCTGGCCGTGGACGGAGCCCAGCTGGTGCCGCACCGGCGCGTCGACATGGGAACCACCGGAATCGACTATCTCGCCTTTTCCGGCCACAAGATGTACGCGCCGTTCGGCGCCGGCGCCCTCGTCGGGCGCCGGGACTGGCTGGACGCCGCGCCGCCCCACCTGGCCGGCGGCGGCGCGGTCCGTCAGGTCACGGTGGACACCGTCCGCTGGGCCAGCGCCCCGGCCCGGCACGAGGCCGGGACGCCCAACATCATCGGCGCTGTCACCCTGGCCGCCGCGGGCCGGGCCCTCGCGGCGCTGCCTGATGATGCCGTCGTAGCCCACGAGGCCGCCCTGCTGAGCCGGCTGCACGAGGGACTGGAGTCGGTTGGCGCGCGGGTGTACCGGATCTGGCCGGACACCGCGGAGCAGGTGCCCGTCGTCTCGTTCTCGGTTGCTGGCTTCCCCGCTGGCCGGGTGGCCGGCTATCTGTCCGCCGAGCACGGGATCGGCGTCCGCGACGGGCGGTTCTGCGCCCACCCGCTGCTCGCCCGCCTCGCCGACGGCGAGGGAGCCGTCCGCGTCAGCCTCGGCCTTGGCAGCCATAACGACGATATCGACCGGCTCATCAACGCCCTGACTCTGCTCCGCGCCGAAGGACCGGCCTGGTCCTACACCGCGGATCACCAGCCGTCGCCCGATCCCCGGCCCATGCCCGACTGGGCGCCCGTCGGCGTCACCGGCGGGTCAGCCTGCGCTCAGGAGGAATAACACGTCCCGGACCTGCCACCGGGCGGTTGAGCCTAGTATCGGCATGTGCCTATTGTCATCCTGATAGGGATCCTCGCGGTTCTCGGTGGCATCGTCTTCGTCGCGGTGGGCCGAGGCGGCGAGCTGACGCCGGAACCGCCGGATTACGCGCCGCTGGATATGGGACCGGTGTCGGCCACCGATGTGGTGCTGATGCGGCCGCCGACCGCGCTGTGGGGATACAACGTCCAGGTCACCGACGACGCCCTGGAACGCATCGCCGCTGCCATCCGCGAGCGGGACGTGCGGATCGTCGCGCTCGAGCAGCGTCTAGCGGACCTGACGGGAGACGAACACTACGCGCCGGTCCCGCCGCCGGCCAGGCACGCCCGGCGCGCGGCCACCGCCGTGGCGTGGGCACCACCGGAGACTCCCGTCCGGGAAGAGACCCACGAAGAGACCCGCGTGGACACGGAGGAAAAGCAGGAGCCAGAACCAGAGCCGGAACCGAGCGAGGCTGACGAGCCCGATGAGTGAGTCGCGCCCCGGTCCGGACGGAAAACTTCGGTGCCCGTGGGGCCTCAGCGCTCCCGAGTATGTCGCTTACCACGACGACGAATGGGGCCGTCCGGTCCACGGCGACATCGCGATCTTCGAACGGCTGAGCCTGGAGGCGTTCCAGTCGGGCCTGTCCTGGCTGACGATCCTGCGCAAGCGAGAAAACTTCCGTACGGCGTTCGACGGATTCGACCCCTCGGTGATCCAGGATTACGGGCCGGCCGACGTCGCCCGGCTGCTCGCCGATGCCGGGATCGTCAGGAACAGATTGAAGGTCAACGCTGTCATCACCAACGCCCGCGCCGCGCTGACCCTCCCCGGCGGGCTCAGCGAGCTCGTCTGGAAGTTCGCGCCAGAATCCGCCGGTCCGCCGCCGCGGACGATGGAAGACGTACCAGCGTCCATCCCGGCGTCGAAGGACCTCTCCAAGGAGCTCAAGCGGAACGGCTTCGTGTTCACGGGCCCGGTGACCGCATACGCGACGATGCAGGCGTGCGGCCTGGTCAACGACCATCTGGCTGACTGCTTCCGCCGCCACGAGCCGTGATCGTTACTGAGTAACTTCTTCGGTCTGCCGTGAGATCCGCCTCGCCCCGAGGACGGCAGAAATGAAGGTTGGGGCATGCAGCAACGTATTGCTGTAACCGCGGTGGCGGTGATCTGTCGTCTGACCTGGTCGGTCGCGATCGGGCGCATGCGGTCGCGTAAGCGGCGCGGGAAGGGCCCCGGCGGTGACACAGCGGGTGCAGGTTAGGACACGCAGCCTGTCACCATTGTGCGATGCCGACGACGGAGCGGCGACGTGAGTACCTGGGTAGCGCTCGAGCCGTGGTCGTCCACCGTGGAGGCGGGCGGTGAGGCCGTCGTCTGGCTGCTTGTCAGGAACACTGGGGACGTTGCCGAGGAGTATTACGTTGACGTGGTGGGCGATCCCGCGCTTTGGTGCGTGATCGAGCCGACGACGATCCAGATCTCTCCTGGGACAACCAGGTCGGTGCGCCTGACCTTCGCACCGCCCCGAAGCCCAGACGTCGCCGCCGGGACGCACCCGTACGGCGTGCGGGTCCGGTCCGGCGATGTTGCCGACGTCGTGACCGTGCCCGAGGGCAACCTGTCAATCACCCCGTTTGCCGACATCCGTGCCGAGCTGCTGCCGGTGACGGTACGCGGATGGCGAGGTGCCAAGGCCCGCCTCGTAGTGGATAACTACGGGAACACCACCGTCACCGCGTCCGTGGTCGGGGCCGCGCGGAGCAATCGGATCGACTTCGACATCCGCACGCCCAGCTTCCAGGTCCCCCCAGGGCGTGCTCACTTCAGCGTGCTGAAGTTGGGGCCGGAACGCCCGCTCTGGCTGGGCAGAAAGGTGTCCCACCCGTTCGTTACCACGGTGCGGCCGTCCGGTTCCAGCCCGGCCACCGTCGCTGGTACTTATGTTCAATCCGTCCTGCTACCGACCTGGATGTGCCTGCTCGTCGGCCTGCTCGCGGTGGTCGTGACCCTCTGGTTCGCCACAAAGCCTTCGGTGCCGAGCAACCATACCGCTGAGGTAACGACGGCCCCGGCCGTGAGAGTTGGGCCTGCGACGCCGGGCCCCGCGCCATCACCGGCCAAGAGCCACGTGCTGGCACACAAGCGGGCGGCGAGCAAGGCGGTTGCGAATCGAGTGGCCGGGCCGGCGGCGGCGGCGGATGCGGCGACGAATGCGGCGACGACGCACTCAGCGACAACGGTCTCGCTACCCGGACCAGACGGCTGGTGGAAGCTGAACCAGACCTCCGGTACGACGGCCCTCGACTCCTCCGCGTTCGATCACCCGGCCAACGGCTTCAACACCAGCTGGTGCCCTAGCGAGAACTGCGCGTTGTTCAACGGCTCGGACAGCCACTTCGTCGCGGATGGGCCGGTGCTGAACACCGGTGCGGGCGCGAGCTTCACCGTAGCGGCCTGGGTCTGGCTGTATTCCGTCCCGTCTAGTGGGTTCGCGACGTTCGTCAGCCAGGACGGCACAACCAACAGCGGCTTCTATCTCCAGTTCTCCGCTGCTAACAACGATAGCTGGGCCTTTTCCCGCGTCTCCAGCGACAGTGACAACCCGGCCGACTCTTACCGAGCGGTTTCCGATGCGTCGGCCGGCATCCAGAAATGGACCTACCTGGTCGGGGTGTATAACGGCGCCGGCAATGAGATGCAGCTCTACGTGAACGGCGTGCTCCAGGACACCACAGTTACCGACCCGGCCCCGTTCTCCGCAGCGGGTAATTTCGTGATCGGGAGCGGGCAGTACGACGGTGACCCGACTGACTGGGTCCTGGGCGATATAGGTGATGTCGAGACGTTCCAGTCGGCGCTGAGCGGGGCCCAGGTGAAGAAGCTGTTTGCCGATAGCTGAGCTTGCGGCGGGTCCGCCGGCCTTGCCGCATCACTTCAGAATCGGTACGTCCCCGTTAAATCGCGGCGGTAAGGACAGAACGGAGCCCGTCATAATGGCCGCGGAGGAAATAATCATCTGCCGCTTCTGCGGTACTCCTGGGAAGGAGGACGTGTCCTGCGATGGCTGCGGTGCGCTGCTGCCAGTTGCTTCCGCGTCGGCCACCGATGAACCAGCCACCAAGCTGGCTGGCACCTCCGGCCAAATCCGTTTCAGGGACGTGCGCTGGCACGCCGGGTCGCTTAACGAGCTGGCGGCCGATCCGGCGCAAGCGCCGCAGCTTGACCAGATCACGCCGGTACTGACTGGCGTTCCAGAACCTGCTTACCATACCGTCCGGGGACCCGAGACGGACGTGGCTACCGGGCCGCCATGTCCGCGGTGCTTGACGCCTAACCCGCTCGGCCGTCACTTCTGCCGCCGGTGCGCGCTGGTCCTGGCCTCGCCCCGTGACCCCGCGCACTTGCCGTCGGGGCTGTACGCGGGCCAGCGGCCGCGGCTCCGTCGCGGCCCCGGGCGGCTCGCGCGCTGGCTGGTTCTCGCCGCGGTGGTCGCCTTGGTGGCCTTCGCGGCGGACACGTGGGCGGGCGCGGCGGTCACCAACGTCAAGGACCACTTCGCCCACCGCTACGAGGTCTTCCCGACCACGTTCACGGCCTCCCACTCGGATCCGGCGCACCCCGTCGCCGACCTGCACGACGGCTTCAACAACACCTGGTGGGGGACGGGCGAGGCCGGCGGTGGTGCCGGTGCGTACGTCGACGCCACTTTCGATCAGCAGATTAACCTGCTCGACCTCATAGTCACGCCTGGCGCCGGGGTCGAAGCGGACGCGTTCAACGCGGAGTCGCGGCCCGAGTCCATCAAGGTAACCCTGCTGCACGCTAACGGCAGCGACACCAGCACCACCATCACGCTAGCCGATTCCCCCGGTCCCGAGACCTTCGCCATCCAGGGAAGCGATGTTGTGAGCGTTAGCCTGACGATCGAGTCGGCCTACCTGGCCGAGTCGCAATCGGCGACCGAGGTGGCGATCGCGGAGGTCGAGTTCTTCGCGTCCTCCGGCGGCGGGTGAGGCGCACCCGATCGTGGCTTATATCATCCGGACGTGCTTGAACATTTGGCGGGGACGCGTCCGTGATCGTTACCGTTACCCTTAACGCCGCGCTCGCGGTCTCCTACGAGGCGACCGCGCTCGCGTTCGATAAGCAGGGCGAGCTTGGCCGGGCCACCTACCGGGCGAGCGGGCGCGGGGTGACGGTGGCGCGGGTGCTGCACAAGTTCGGGCACGACGTCCTCGCGACCGGACTGGCCGGCGGGACCGCGGGCGAACTGATAGCGGCGGACCTCGCGCGGGACGGAGTTCAGTCCGACTTCACCCGGATAGGCAGGGAATCGCGGCGGGTCTTCGAGATCGCTGAACGCGGCACCGGCCGGGTGATGCGGCTGCGCGAGACCGGGCCGTACGTGACGACGGAGGAACTCGGGCGTTTCGCGTCCGATTACCGTCGGCTGCTCGACGGAGCGACCGCGGTGGTGATGTCCGGTTCGTTGCCCCCGGGGCTGCCGTCGGACATCTACGGGTCACTGGTCAGCTACGCCGCGTCGGCGGGAGTACCAGTAATCGTAGACGCCGACGGCGAGGAACTCATGCACGGCGCCCGGCGTAAGCCAGACCTCGTCATCGGCGGGCCGGAGGCGAAAGCCGAGGCATTCCTCTCGCTCGGGCCGCGCGCCGTCGCGACACCAGAAGCCAGCGGGCTCCAGGTGCTGACCCCCGACGGGGGCTGGATCGCCGAGGTCGGTGACCGCGCGGTGGCGGGCGTCGGCGAAGTCGGCGGGCGCGGAGCGCTGGTCGCCGGGCTAGTACCGGGATTGCTGCTCGGCTGGTCCTGGCCTGACCGGATACGTCACGCGCTAGCGCTGGCGGCTAGCGCCGGGCCAGCCGGTGATGTCGATCTCGGCCGGTACGAGGACCTGGTCGGCGGCGATGTGATCCGGGTAACGGCTGGCGCGAAATGACCAGCGGCGCGCTGGCTATCGCCCTCCGGTTCGCCGGTTCCGCCTGATCGTTCGGCGGCCACACGGCAGCCTCTGAGCTGGCATTACTTCAAATAGTAATCACTCGATGACTCGATGTATGCTAAGGTCCCGGCGTCGGATCATCACTGTCAGTCAACCCCAAATCACCGACTGAATGGAGAATTTCTGTGTACAAACGGCGGATCGTCCTCGGGGGTGCCGCACCAGCGGCCGTGCTCGCGCTGGGCATCTTCGCGGCAGGGCCGGCCATGGCGGGTACCACGGCGCCAGAGCTAGCTCAGGCGCCGACCGCTGTCCTGTCCTCCACGCTTCCCAACCCGCTGTCGGGCGTCTCCGGTATGTCCGGCGCGACCGGCATGATGCAGGGCGGCCTGCAGGGCGTAACCGCGGAGGTGCCTGCGGTCTCCTCACTGTCCGGGGTGGGTGGCTCTGGTATCGCCAGCACCGTCTCGCACGCCGCCAGCGCCGTCCCGGCGAGCGCGGCGCAGGACGCGTCGGACCCGACTGGTTCGCTGCCGGGCACCGGCGCGGTCAGCGGCGCCCTCGGCTCAAGCGACTCGCAGAGCAACCCGGACAACACGGCGGACTCGGCGGCCGGTCAGTCCGGCTCGCAGGACGCGTCCAGCACCGGCGTGACCGACTCGGGATCGCTGGGGAGCCTCGGTTCCGCCACGAGCACCCTGCCGGGTGTGGGCGAGGCGACCGGGGTGCTCAACGGCCTTGGCGTGGACAACGGTGGACTGCCGGGCCTGAACACGGTCACTGGCGCCCTTGGCTAGGCAGGCGGCACCACCTCCGCGGTGACGAACACCCTCACCTCGGGCGGCTCGCTCAGTTCGCTCGCTGGCTGAGCTGTCGCGAATACAAGCGGCGAGGGGCCCGGACCCATCGGGGGACCGGGCCCCTCGTGCACGTCCGGTGTGGCAGACTACGCCGCATGGATCCTTCTGATCCCGATATTGAAGAGTTGTTCGCCCCGGTGCGCCCGGCGGACACGTTCGGGGTATTGCTAAGCGAGGCGCGGGAAGTGCTGACGCACGTCCGCGTGCCAGTCGACGCCGAGCTATGGGGTTCGGACATGATCGGTGCCCTGTGCGGTTCCGCGAACGACTTGCCGTCGGTGATGTCAACGCTCACGCTGACGCTGGTCCCGGCGGCTGAGGCCACCGGAAACCCGGAGTCGCTGGCGCTACTGCGCATCTTCGGCGCGGTCGGTGACGCCAGGTTGCGCGCGGCGGCGAGCGGAGCCGCCGACCGGATCGCGGCCAGCGGCGTGGCGGATCCTGAATGGGCGGCGGCGATCGGCTCGCCCGAGATCGGCGACTGCTGGCACTTCGCCGACACCGGCGGGCGACAGGAGTCGGTGACCGTCACGTTTCGCTATCCGGGGGACGCGGTGCACGCGTTCTCGGTGCTGATAGACCACTCCCGCGGCGGGAAGATCAAGGACATCTGGGTAGGTGACGCGGACGGGCTCCTGGACAAGACAAGGGAGGCCGCCGATGCCGACCCCCTCGTCGCCTTCGAGCCGCTGACCCCCGAGGACGCGCTGGCCCGGCTGCGGAAGGCGGCCAAGGCGGGGGAGTGCCCGCAAGATCCAGACCAGCGGGACGCGGTAGCAGCCCATCGCGCGCTGCTAGCCGCCCGCCTCGAATTGGCGTGAGCAAGACCCCCGCAGTCGAGTCGACCGGTTTGGCGGGCTATCGCCCGTTTGCTCCCGCTGGCTGATGTGACACCAACCAGCAAAGCCTGGCTCGTCCTGGGGGATGGTTGCGGTGGCGTGAAAGTGGGCGGTGCGGCTCTGCTCTGGCTCTTTCGCGGGCAGGGCCGCACCGCCCAGGAACGGTCCGTCTCCGCGCACGCGACAATGGGGACTTTCCGG
>JBEKHI010000009.1:0-47073 GCA_050012355.1 Streptosporangiaceae bacterium
TGGCTGAGGCGGTGCCCGACCCGGAGACGCGGCTCGACTTCGCCGCCTGGAACCGGCCCCTCGCCAACCGTGTCTTCGCCGACGGGAACGAGCTTGAGGCCGCGATCGCCGGTCACCTCCGGGCCGACCTGGCCGCGGCCCGCCAGGCGTGGCGCAGCCCGAAGAAGCAGGCCGCCGCCCGGCTGCGGGCGCTGCGCGCGCCCCTTCGCCACCTGCTCGTCCACGGCGTGCTGACGGCCCGGTCCTTCCGTGACGACGTCGACGGCTGGTTCACGGGATTCAGCTCCTTTATCTCCACCGGCCCGCCGCCGTCGCGCATCGAGGAACTGCTGGCCCTGTTTGCTGCCGGACTAGTACGCTTTGTCGGTCCCGATATCCGCGTCGGGCAGGCCTTCACCGCCTGGTCTCCATCGGTGCCCGGCCATCAGGTGACCGCCCGGGTTCTCATCGAGGCCCGGCTGCCGACCCCGGACGTCAGGACGACCGCCGACCCGCTGGTGCGGCACCTGGTCGCGACCGGGCAGGCCCAGCCCTACCAGTGGGGCAGCATCGAGACCGGGGGGATGGCCGTGACCGAGGACGAGTCGCGCATCGTCAATGCCGTCGGCCGGGCGGAGCCGTCTCGTTTCGCGTTCGGCGTCCCCACCGAGCCGCCCGAGTGGCTGACCGCCGCCGGTGCCCGGCCGGGGGGCAATTCCAAGGTCCTGCTCGACGCCGATGCCATCGCGCGCGCAGCGTTGCGGTACGTCCGGAACCGGCAGGGGACCGAGCCCCGCGTCGAGTCGCCCATTCGCCAAGGAACACCATGACTACGAAGCAGATCTCACCGCAGGACGTGATCGAGCATGCCGCCGGCCTGGCGGAGGGAGACAAGCTGCAGCGGCTCCGGCGCCGCCGCGGCAGCGTTGTCGATCACGCCCAGGCCACGCTGCTCGCACTCGTCGACCCCGACGACGCGGGCAACCTCAGCCTGATCGACCGGGCCGCCCTGGCCTTCCGGGTGGCCGTCGTGAACGAGGAGCAGGAGCTCACCGCCTGGTACCGGCACCGGCTGGTCCAGGTGGGTGCCCCCGCCGCCCTGATCGACGCCGTCCGGGAACGGCCCCTCGCCACCGGGCAGCCCGTGGCAGGAGCCGGAGCCGCCGATCACCCGGTTCCCGGCCGGCTTGCCGTGATGCTTGACCACGTCGACCGGGTGACGGTCGAACCGGGCGAGGTCGGTCCTGAGCACATCGCGACCCTCGAGGCCGTCGGCCTCGGCGAGCCGGAGATCGTGACCGTCTCGCAGATCGCCGCCTTCGTCAGCTACCAGGCACGGGTCACCACCGGCCTCCGAGAGATAGCGGCGCTGCAATGACCGCCACTGATGCCAGCACCGGCGGCACCCGGCCGCCCCGGCTCGACTTCACGCTCGACGAGCTGGTCTGGGAGCCGCGGATCCGGCCCGTCCCGCCCGACGACTCCTCCAGCCGCAGGCCGGACGGCGGCGGGCGTCCCCCGAAGACCACCGCCTCGTCCCCGTACTACCGGACGCTTGCGCATGACCCCGCGGTGCTAGCCGAGCGCTCGGCCCTGTACGACGCCATCATGTACCACCGTGGCGGGGTGTCCAGGGCCGACCGGGAGCTGGCGGCCCTAGCCGTGTCCCGGATCAACGGCTGCCGGTACTGCGCTTCGGTGCATGGCCGGCGACTGGTGCAGCTCACCAAGGACCCGGTGGTAGCCCCGCGCATCCTGGAAGGAATGGCCACCGACGCCCTAGAGGAGCGCTCCCGGGCCATCGTCGACCTAGCCCAGCAGCTGACCCGGACGCCCCCCGCACCGATCGCCGGGCAACTGGCCGCCCTGCGGCAGGCCGGATTCTCCAAGGCGGAGCTCCTGGACCTAGTCGAGGTCGTTGCCCTGTTCGCGTGGGCGAACCGGCTCATGCAGACACTCGGTGACCCGCGGCGGCGTACCGACAGCGACCCTGGTGCCACCACCCGCCGGGCGAATTCCGCCCCGCGAGGCCGGGACGAGCTGCTGCGGTCGCTGGCCGGTGCTGTCGAGCCCCTCGCCACTGCCATCGGACCCGACGCCGAGGTCATCCTCTACGACCTGGCCGCGACGCCCCAGTCGGTGGTCGCCGTCGGCGGGACGGTCACCGACGTGGAGGTCGGCAGCCCGCCCGGCCCGGAGCTCAGCTACCAGCTGCGTAACGGCGGCGGTGCTGACCTGGTCTCCTACACCCACAACCGGGACGGCCGCTTGGTGCACTCCTCGACGGTGTTCCTACGGGACGACAGCGGCCAGCCCACCGCCTGCCTGTGCATCAACCTCGACCGGACGCGCTTGCAACAGGTCAGCTTCCTCCTTGAGGGCTACCTGACAGCAGGGGTCAGCCGGCACGACGACATCGAGGAGGCCGGGGCCCACGAGCAGTTCCCGCTCACCGTGGAAGACCTGGCCGATCAGCTCATCCGGGAGGCCATCGAGGAGGTAGGCATTCCGGTTGCGTTGATGCAGAAGCAGCACAAGGTGGCGGTGGTGAGCCGCCTCCAGACCCGGGGCTTGTTCAGCATCCGCGACGCGGTGGACTTGGCGGCCAAGGCACTCAACGTCACGAGGTTTACCGTGTACAACTACCTGAACGAGCTGCAGGACCGGGCGGAGGGGCAATCGTGACCGTCGCCACCTCGGCCGGGCGGGTAGCGGGCCACCGACGCGGCGCGATCGCCGAGTTCCTCGGGATCCCGTACGCGGCCGCTCCGCGAGGCCGCCGCCGATTCGAGGCGCCGGCCCCTCCGGAGCCGTGGGACGGCATCCGGCCCGCCCACGCCTACGCGCCGGTCAGTCCCCAGGTGCCCACCTACGGCCCGGTCGGCACCGCGGCCGCGTCGTCCCTCGATGGCGACGAGGGGCCGCTGACCCTGAATGTCCGCACCCCTGACGTCAGCGGCCAGGCCCCGGTGATCGTGTGGGTGCACGGCGGGGGATACGCCGTCGGGTCGGGCAGCGAAGCCGTCTTGCGCTCAGCGGCGTTCGCCCGCAGCGGGGTGGTGGAGGTGACCCCCAACTACCGGCTGGGAGCTATCGGGCTGCTCTATCTGGGCGAAGGCCAGCCCGCTAACCGCAGCCTCCTCGATTTGGTCGCGGTTCTTGAGTGGGTCCGGGACAACATCGCGCGCTTCGGCGGTGACCCGTCCCGGGTGACCTTGGCGGGGCGCTCAGCCGGCGGGTTCGCGGTGTCCACCCTTATGGCCATGCCAGCGGCCCGGGGCCTGTTCCAGCGGGCCCTGGTGCAGAGCGGCGCCAGCCCCGCCCACCTCTCGACCCGGACCGCGGAACGGATCACCGAGCTGTTCTGCAAGGAGCTGGGTGTCTCGCCCGACGAACTGCCCGACGTGCCAGTCGGCCGGCTGCTCCAGGCCCAGAAGACGTTGTGCGACGACGCCTACACGAATCACCGGCTTGAGCTGTACGGGGAGGGAGTGGCGATCGGCCTGCCCTTCCAGCCCGTGGTCGATGGACTGACGCTGCCCGATACCCCCGAGAACGCTGTCGCCGGAGGGGCCGCGGCGGGGGTGACCATGCTGATCGGCACCACCACCGGTGAGGCCGTCACCCACGCCACCGTGCATGGCGACCTCTCCGACGACGACGTCATCCGGCTAGTCGGCCCACGAGCGCAGGCGGTCGGCGCCGACGCCGCGTCGGTGCTCGCCGGCTACCGGGAGCTGTTCCCCACGGCATCCGGGAAGGCCCTGTGGACCGAGATCGTCGGCGACCTGGTGTTCCAGCTGCCATCGAACCGCTTCGCCGAGGCCCACTCCCCGCACGGCACCGTGCACAAATACCTGTACGGGGATGTCGGACCCGCTGGCGGGGGAGTGCCGCACGGTGGTGAGGTCGGCGATATCTGGCGGGATCCCGATGGCCCGTCGCCTGACCTCCCGGAGCGTTTCCGGCCACGTCACCCGGAGCTGGCCGATCAGGTGCACCAGGCGTGGGTCTCCTTCGTCACCGGTGGCAGGCCCGTCGCGGACGGCTGGCCCGCGGCGCCCGTCTTTGACTCCGAGGACCCCCGATTGCTGCACATCACCCCGGCGGCCGCCGTCGTTGAGGCCGACCGCTACCATCAGCGTCTTCGCTTGTGGACATGACCGGTGTCGGGCAGCGCCTACCGGCAGTTCGGTGAGCGCGAAGTGACCGAGGTGGCTGGTCGCGGCCGCCTGCACCGGCGGTAACGGGGTTCACGGTGTTTCGAGGCGGAGCGAGCCGGTGAGCGCGGTCCACTCGTCCACCTGATCCGGGCGGATCACGAACCCGAAATAGGCGTCCTGGCCCCTTTCCCAGGGCACAAAGCTCAAGCCGCGGTCGCCGATCCACTGACCGAACACCTCAAGCACCTCGTCGACCTCGGCGTCGGGACGCGCGGCCCAGTCCCAGGTGAACGTCTCGGTGAGCCCGTGCGTGCGGGCGATCACCTCGGCCTGGTCCACCGCCGTCTGCGGGTCCTTCCAGTCCACATAGAGCGCCAGCCACCAGTTCCACTCGCTGGTGTCCTGGAGCACGGTGATGAGGACATTCTCGTGCCCGTGGTGTCGCGCTTCGCCCGTGTCCTGGTCAAGCCCTTCCTCCTCGACCCCGGCGAGGAACGCAGGCCAGCGCGAAGACCTCTGCGGCTCGGGCAGCGGCGCGGCGAGCAGATCGATCAGCGGACGCCACGCCTCGGCCGGGGGGAACGGTACCGCGGGAGCGGGAGCGGCCCGGCGTTTAGCGAAGATGCCCATACCCGGCATTGTGTCAAGGTATGGGCATCCTCGTCAGGTCGCGGGTCGGCGCATGGCCAGGTTGGCTGACAGCCCAGGTAGCCGGCGACCTTGGAAAGGGGCAGTACCTCCGCCTTCATGCCGGACCCCGAGAGTGTCCGGCATGAACGTGCGGCGGCGACCGACCCGTCTGGGTGACGCGCCCCCCGCCTCAGTCGGCGTCGGCTTGTCGGCGCGCCGGTCTGTCGGCGCGCCGGCCTGCTGGCGGGCGGCGGCCTGCTGGCGGGCGGCGACGCATCTTGTCCCGGGTTCGTGCACCTTCCGCGCCCGTGATGTCACGATATGTCGGGTGGCTTGGGTGCGTTAACCCGGGAGAAGATGATTCTGGTCGGCGCCGCGCCTCCCCGGGCGGGAGAGCGCGGCAGCGGGCAACGGCCACCGCGCGCCCGCCCCTGGCTTTCACGCCGCGGAGGCCACCCCTGCGGGATGAGGCCACTTCCCGCTTGTCGTCAAAGACGCCAGCCGACAGGTGGGGGCCGTCTGCTGGCGGCGGCGCGGGTATTGCCGCATGATCGGATGCGGGCGAAGTCTGCCGGTCTGCGATGACGAACGCTCCGGACTCGGTCCCGGACACGCGGCAGGCCGAGTGCTCGCCGAAGTGGCCGGGAAAGACGCGAGCGCATCGCCCATCAGGCGCGGCAGGTGCTGGTGCCACCGGGAGTCAGGATCACTGCTGCGCGCAGTTCATCGGCCAGTACGCCGAGGCGGCAGTTGGGTATAGCCGTGACGAATCCAGGGATAACCGCTCCTCGTAGTCCCCTGAAACGATCCGGTCGCTGATGCGCGGGCAGGTGCTTCCCGCGGCTGATTGCACATTCCTTCCACAGCGGTTGAACATCAGGATCGTACGTTGGCAGTCAGCAAAGGCCGCGTGGAGACCGAAGTTAGGGTCGGCAGGCCGGCTCTGCAGCCAGACGCTAACGCTATCTCACGAAGGAGATACATCAGATGAGCAACCTCAAGATCAAGTCCGCCAAGCTCGTCGCAGTCTTCGGTTGCGCGCTCACGCTAGGCCTCGGTGTCCTCATTACTGCCGCTCCCGCTCAGGCGCGAGCCGGCATAATGCCCGATACCGCCCGGCTGTAGTTTGGCAGCCGCTTCGCGCATTTACGTTGCGGGTTCCCGCCACGGGACGGACTGCTGGCTGGCCTGCCTACGGCGCTCAACCTAGAAGCCGTATCTCCGCCAGGGGTTTCACAGTGGAAAGGAGGCCGTCATGAGCATGAACATCACCATGTCCATTAACACTGAGTGATTCAGTAATTGTGACCGCGGGCGGAGCCGACATCACCGGCTCCGCCCGCTCCATCTGTGCTCGACGCCAGTGTCCGTCGAGCAGCTGTCCCGAACGACAAGTAATCATGGTCCGCCGTGAGGTATCCGTGTCGGTACGCACATCGGAGTGATGTTGATCCCTATCAAGGTATGAGAGCGTTCGAGACTTGTTTTTGCGATACCGCGGAGTGCTGATGCTCCTTCGACTCTGCTGCCGCAGTTACAGGGATGGCGATGAGTCCAGTCACCGCAAATACTGCGCCGAGGGCCAGCCAGCCGGGTTCCAGAAAAGTAGCCACCACGGCGGACATAAGGAGGGGCCCGGCGACCTGGCAAATTCCTTCGGCGGACTTAATCAGCCCCAGATATTCACCACGTCGTTCTGCTGGAGCCAAGGAAAAACACAGGACATTCTCCGCGCTCAGATAGATAGTCACTGCAGCTCCATACGTCGTTGTCAGCGTAATCATGATGATTATGGCGACCCAACCGCCTGTCCAGCCAGTAGCGGCAATACCGGCGCAGAAGATGCCGAACAAGATGCCGGCAACCGCCGTGGCCCTGCCCGCAGCCTTAACGCTCTTGATCCTGCGGCTGATCAGAATACCCAAGCCCAGCACAATGAAAATATCCGAGAGCATGAAGAGCGCACGCCAAGGCCTGGCTAGGTCGGTGCGCGTTACGATCCATAGGGGCAGGCCGACCTGCTCGACCGCGCAGTTCAGATAGAACACGCCGCATATTCCAGTAACCGCCAGGTAGCGGCGGTCGCGGATCACTGCCCAGTCATGCTGTGGACGGTCGGCGCGAGTTCGAGACGGCTCGCGCTGGATGTCGGGCAGGCGGATGGCCGCGGCCGCGGAAATGATCCCCAGGATCGCTATTGTGGCTAGCCCGATGCCATACGTGGTGGCTCGTGGCTCGATTAGGACGGCCGCGACGGCGCCAGCGGCCAGCACGTTACCGATCCCTGCCATGCTCTGGGCGCGTGCCCGGAACTCGGCAGGCTGATCGCCGCCAGCGTGGGCGACCATGACGTTGTTCGCATTGCGAATCGTCGTGATCAAGGCCGTTGCGATAATCGTGAGAACAAGAATCTCGGTAAGGCCGTGGACGACGGCGAACGCGACAACTGATAGTCCGAAAAAGGGTCGCGCTGCTGCTATGAGCACACGGGGTTGGCGGCGGTCGGCCAATCGCCCAGCGTACGGGGAGACCGTTAGCATGACGGCACCGGACAGCCCGATCACGACACCGACCTGCGCGATCGGCAGTTGCTTGATCTGGACCAGAAAGATCGGCACCAGGGCGATGTACATCCCGTAGGAAATATTGTTCACCAGGGTGAGGGCCAGGATTCGTCGGCGAGGTCCTGGATCTGGGCCGAAGTAGTGGCGGAGGATGCTCGTGCCGCTCAGCATCATAATTGCTCCATGATCACCCGTAGTGTTCCGCTTTCCCCGTCATCTAGCCTAAAGCGCTTCGAGAGCTTCGTCTACTATTCAATCCTTTGATTGCAATGAGGATGGTGATTTCATCTAGCAGTATCTATCTGCCTCTACTTGTCTCTAGTTCCTCGGATTTATCCTTGCTATCTCTAGTTTAAAATCACAAAATAGTCAGACTCGTCATTGACGTGTGCACCGATCTGTTGTATCGATGCAAGCATCACGGGCGGAACCAGCGGTGCTGGTTCCGCCCGCATAATCGACCCATGAACTTAGTCGTTGGTCAGACCACGCATTGTGCTTCCTCCTTACCCGGTCGATATCCCCATACGCGGAAGTTCTTCCCATCGCACCTCGATATATTTTACCCTGAATCGCCGCTTGGGTAGAGCGGGACTTACCTGGTCGCGCCGAGGATGCTATCTGTAGTCGTCATTACTCGATGCTCATGCGATGGTCACCCCCTTTGCCCGGGTGTGCGGTCTTGGCCGCGGCCCCTGTGCGCGGCCAGTGACGACTGTCACCGCAGGCTCCCGAGCCTGAACGGACGTGGAAGTGACGTGGAATCGGCCGTTCTCCGATGCTGGTAGCAGAAAAGGCCTCGTCCGTCATGCATGCTGTGCTGCATGGGATCTACTCTCAAAGACGCAGGTGCAAATGCTGTTCAACTTTCGTGCAACCGGGCTCAGCGCGGGGGCTTCGGAAAGGAATGCGCTGTTCAAGGGGGACAGGGTGCGGTCTGCGATCTCGGGGCCATTGCTGGTCATGATGGGGAAACGCAGCTTGCTTGACGTCCCGAAAGGGCACCCGTAGGTGCTTCTCGCTGTCCCGCTGCTGGGACCGCGAGCCGGAGTCCGGCTGGTAACCCGCACCCCGGGGTGGCAGCGTTCCCAGCACCGGCAGCCACCGATCGCCTTGGGGCTGTGGCAGTTAGGTCGCAGCTCTTTTATGGCGCTGGTCCCGGCCCCTTGGCGAGGTCGTCTAGTTCGGCGGTGATGCCGGCCGTCTCGGCTGCGCCGATCCGCTGGAAGATCTCCCGCGCCTGCCGCAGCCCGGCGATCGCCTCGGCGGTGCGGCCGCCGGCCAGGGCGCAGCGGCCCAGGCCGGCCAGCGCGTTAGCTTCGCCCCAGAGGCTGGCGATCTCGCGAGCTAGGTCTAGGGCCTGCCGGTGGTACTGCGCAGCCTGGCCGGGGTCACCGCGGACCCGGTACAGCGTCCCGGTCTCGTTGAGCGCCTCGGCCTCGCCGTCCCGGTCACCGATGTCGTGGAAGATGTCCAGTGCCTCCTGCAGTGCCCCGGCCGCGCCGCGATGATCTTCAGTCAGCCGCCACGCGACCCCCAGGTACAGGAGGGCGGCTGCCTGACCCAGCCGGTCGCCAATGTCGTGGAAGATGTCCAGCGCCTCCTGCAGTGCCTGGGCCGCGCCGGGGTAATCTCCGGTCCGTTGCCGCGCGTCCCCTAGATAGGTGAGTGCGTTGGCCTGGCCGTGCCGGTCGCCCGTGTCGCGGGAGATGTCCAGTGCCTCCTGCAGTGCCTGGGCCGCGCCGGGATAATCCCCAGTCAGCCGCCGCGCGTCCCCTAGGAAGGTGAGTGCGTTGGCCTGGCCGTGCCGGTCGCCCGTGTCGCGGGAGATGTTCAGCGCCTCCTGCAGTGCTTCGGCCGCGCCGGGATAATCCCCAGTCATCCGACGCACTGCCCCTAGGTCAGTGAGGGCGACGGCCTGGCTGTGCTGGTCGCCGGTGTCGCGGTAGATGTCCAGCGCCTCCTGCAGTGCCTGGGCCGCCCTGGGGTAATCCCCGGTCAGCAGCCGCACGGTTCCCAGGGCGGTGAGGGCGTTGGCCTGCCCCGGCTGGTCGCCGGTGTCGCGGTAGATGTCCAGCGCCTCCTGCAGTGCCTGCGCCGCGCCGGGGTAATCCCCGGTCAGCCGCAGCGCGTCCCCCAGGGCGGTGAGGGCGTTGGCCTGGCCCGGCCGGTCTCCGAGGTGCCGGGCGGCCTGGACGGCGGTGATGTGGCGGGTGACGGCGCTGGTCCAGGGGCCGTCGCGACGCAGCAGGGATGCCGTGGCGGCGGTGAGCGCGACGATCCGGGCGTACTGCCCGGCAGTGGTGGCGTGGTCCAGGCAGGCAAGCAGGCTAGCGCGCTCGGCGCGTGCCCAGGCCAGCGCCTGGGCGCTGTCGGCCAGGCTGGGGACCACGGCCGGTACCGTCCGCGGGACGGGGGCGGGGCTGGTGCGGGCCTGGCGGGCCAGGAGTGCCTCCGCGCGGGCGGCGGTGTGCTGGTAGTAATCCAGCAGCCGGTCTAGTGCCTGCTCGCGGTCGTCGGCGGGGTCGGTGGCGGCGAGGTCCTGGGCGTAGCGGCGGATGAGGTCGTGCATGCCGTACCGGCGGTGGCCGGCCTCGGTCAGCAGGCCCTCGCCATACAGGGCATCCAGCCGTCTGGCTGCGTCTGGCAGCGGGATGCCGGCCAGGGCAGCGGCGGCGTAGCCGTCGATGGTGGTGCCCGGGTGCAGGGCAAGGCGGCGGAAGAACTCCTGCTGGCCCGGGTCCAGGTGCTCGTAGGACATCCCGAAGGCGGCGGCGACGCTGTCGTGTTCGGCGGCCAGGGTGAGCATACGGGCCCGGGTTTCGGCGGCCAGGTCCGCGAGAGTCCAGGACGGGTGCCGGGCATAAACGCGGGCCAGCAGCGAGACCGCCAGTGGCAGGCATCCAGCCAGCCGGACCAGTTCCCCGACAATCTCGGTGGGGCCCTCGGCGGCGCGGGGAGCCAGCCGCGTGAACATCTCCCGTGCCTCCTGTGGCGGCAGGACCTCCAGCAGGACCGGGGCGGCTGCCCCGGGCAGGTCGCCGAGGTAGCGCCGGCTGGTGACCAGCACCAGGCAGTCCTTGCTGCCGGGCAGCAGCGGAGCGACCTGGGCGCTGCTGACGGCGTTGTCCAGCACCAGCAGGACCTGCTGCCCGGCCATCCGGTCCCGCCATAGCGCGGCCCGGCCGTCCAGGTCGGCGGGCAGATGGCCGGCGTCGAGGCCGGTGGCGGTCAGCAGTCCGGCCAGGGCCGCCTTCGGGGTGACCGGGTCCTGGCCGGGGGTGTGGGCGTGCAGGCTGAGGAACAGCTGCCGGCCGGGAAACCGGTCCGTGAGCAGGTGGGCGGCGTGCACGGCCAGGGTGGTTTTGCCGACTCCGGGCATCCCGCCGATCGCCTGGATGGCGACCACTCCGCCGGTCCCGGCGGAGTCCGTGATCGTGGCGGTGATGCGGTCCAGTTCAGCCTGCCGGCCGGTGAACGCCGCCGTATCCGGGGGCAGCGAGTACCGCACCCCCGCAGGCAGGTACCCGGCCGCCGCGGGTTGCGGGATGGTCAAAGCGGGGTCGGCGGTGAGTATCTGCTGGTGCAGATCCCGCAGGTCCGGTCCTGGTTCGGTGCCGAGTTCTGCGATCAGGGTGTCGCGGGCGTGCTGGTAGACGGCCAGTGCCTCCGCCTGGCGCCCGCACCGGTACAGGGCCAACATGAGCTGGCCATGGAAGCGTTCCCGCAGCGGATGCCGGGCGGTCAGGGCCTGCAGCCCAGGGATCAGCACGTCATCGCGACCTAGGTGCAAGGCGGCGTCAGTCCGCCATTCCTCGGCTTGCAGCCGCAACTCTTCCAGGTCCAGGGTCTCGTCCCGGTTGAGCGACTCGGACGGGATGTCGGCCAGCGGCGCGCCGCGCCACAGGCCGAGTGCCTCGCCAAGCAACTCATCGGCGCGGGCCCAGGCACCCTCGCGCAGCGCGGCTCCGCCGTCCCGGCACAGACGCCGGAACCGCAGCAGGTCCACCTCGTCCTCCCCGGCCTGCAGCAGGTAACCGGGGGGCCGGGTCACCAGCCGCGCACCGGCACGCGGCCCTAGGACGCGGCGCAGCCGCACCACGTGTGAGCGCAGCGTGGCCGCCGCGCCTGGCGACGGTGACCCGTCCCAGACCACATCGGCGAGCAGATCAGCTGGAACCGGGTTCCCCGCATGCACCAGCAAGGCGGCGAGCAGCACGCGCTGCCGCCCCTTCGGCACATCAACCAGCGTTTCCCCGTCGTGGACCTGCAATGGCCCCAAGATCGCAAACCACATCCTGCCCCCTGGACAGAACATTCTTCTATCTGGGCCCGGCGCCGAGCCGGGTACAAGGAAAGTGCAACAGGACTTCAACGTGCCGATCCAGACACTAGGTCCCCCTGCGGTCCCGGCGCAATACGAAAAGGGCACAATGCGCAGAACGGGCATATCCTATTAGCCCCTGCCGCAACATTAGTTCCTGCCATCACGCGAGAACGAGTGAAATCCTCGAGCTAACGGCATCGCAACGTCTTAGCCAACGAGCTTGTAACCTCAAGTGCGTAAACCTCTTTTAATTTTCTGCACAAATACCTGTACGGGACGTCGGATCCGCCAGTGGGGGACCGGGACGTGGGGGACGCTTGACGATCAATACGATATTTCCTATCGTTTAACTATGTATTGTCCTGCCGCCGGCCCGGTGACCCGCCGACGCCCAGCGATCCTCGGCATCGGGCAGACCTCGAAGTTCCGCAGGCTCCCCACCCGAAACTGAGGAGTTACCGATGACCGATGACCTGGCGCCCGTCACCAGTGGACGCGACTGGTACGCGTGGCACGACAGTTACGAGGACGGTGACAGCACGCTGGCCCGGCGGCTCACCGTGGTCCAGGGCTGGCTGCGGCAGGCGCTGGACCAGCTCCCGGCGGGTCCGGTACGACTGATCAGCATGGTCGCGGGGCAAGCCCGCGACGTCGAAGGCGCGCTCCGCGACCACCCGCGGGCCGGCGATGTGAGCGGGCGGATCGTCGAACTCGACCAGCGCAACAGCGATGTCGCGCGAAAGACGCTGAGCAGGATCGCGGGCGACCGGATCGAGGTCGTGACCGGTGACGCGAGCCAAGCCGATGCCTACCTCGGCGCGACCCCGGCCGAGATCCTGGTGGTGGTCGGCCTGTTCGGCAACATCGCCGAAGCCGACATCGAGCGGACGATCGGGCTGCTGCCCGGGTTCGCGGCCCCCGGAGCGTACGTCGTATGGAGCCGCGGCGGCGCC
Organism: Streptosporangiaceae bacterium; assembly: GCA_050012355.1. Taxonomy (GTDB): domain Bacteria; phylum Actinomycetota; class Actinomycetes; order Streptosporangiales; family Streptosporangiaceae; genus JBEKHI01. Next base: position 12,617 of record JBEKHI010000009.1, read on the forward strand.
CGGCAGGGCATCACCGACCTCAACCCCACGGTCCGCCAGTGGTTCGCCCAGGCGGGGTTCACCGAGCTTGAGCACACCTACATCGACGGCCACCAGGGCCTCGGCTTCAACCGGTTCGACGGAACCCCGGCGCCATTCCCCGCCGGGGCGAAGCTGTTCGAGTTCGTCGGCTGGGAGCAAGCGAACAGGTGAGTTGCCGCCTGATCAGATGCGGGCGAAGTCTGCCCAGTCCGCGATGACGAACGCTCCGGACTCGGTCCCGGACACGCGGCAGGCCGAGTGCCCGCCGAAGTGGCCGGGAAAGACGAGCAGGTTCGACTCGGCGGCTTCGGCCAGCAGCCGCCGACGCGAGGCGCGCGCCAGCACCGGATCCTCGCAGAAGCAACTGTTCACATCGGGAGCCACGATCTGCACGGGCGAGTGCAGGATGTCGCCGACGAACAGTGCCCCGGCGCCGCGCGACCGCAGGCGCAACACCGACGATCCCGGCGTATGGCCGGGTGCGGCCTCCAGTGTCAGCTCGCCGTTAATGCGGTGCGTGCCGCTCCAGCGCCGGACCAGGCCAGCCCGCTCGACCGGCGCGACGCTGTCCTCGAAGACGTTCATGTTCCCGTCGCCGGGCGGACGCGGGTAACGCATCGGATCCCAGAACTCGAAGTCCTCAGCGGTCATCAGGTACTGGGCCCGGGGAAACGTCGGCACCCATTCGCGCCCGTCGAGCCGGGTGTTCCACCCGACGTGGTCGACGTGCAGGTGAGTATTGACGACGATGTCCACGTCCTCGGCGCGCACTCCGGCCGCCTCGAGGTTGGCCAGGTACGGGTTGTCATGGTGCGCGTAGGCCGGTGCGTAGGGGCGCTCCTTACCGTTGCCAGCTCCGGTGTCGACCAGCACGATCATGCCCTCGCTGCGGATCAGCCACGAGTGCAGCACCGAGCGCAGCGTGCCGTGGCCGGCGTCGTAGAAGTCGGGGTCCAGCCAGCCCGCGTTGCCGGACCACAGCGCGGCGTCGCTGTCCGGGAACAGGAACCCGGGCGTGGCCGCGCCCGGGCCGGTGTACTCCTGTATCCGAGTGACCTCGACGTCACCGAGGACGGTCAAGAAGGTTCTGCCACGGTGGGCGTGCCGTCGGCAGCGGTACGCTGACCGCTCATCCTGGCCACGACGTAGTAGAGCACGGCGGCCGTGACGAAGCCGACGATCCAGGAGATGTCCGCGCCGCCGAGCATCTTGACGAACGGACCGGTGTAGAAGGTCTGGTCGAGGAACGGCACCTGCACGCCCAGGACGATCAGGTAACAGATCGACGCCCCCCACTGGATGCCGCCGTATTTTCCCTTCGGGGTGAAGAAGGCCTGCACGTCGTAATGCCCGTGGCGGACCAGGTAGAAGTCGACCAGGTTGATGGCGCTCCAGGGGACGAAGAAGAAGAGCAGCACGTCGATGAAGTTCTCGAACGACGTGAGGAAAGAGCTGTAGCCCAGCAGGGCGAGGCCGGTACCGATCGCGAAGATCAGCAGGATGCCCCCGACCCTGATTGCCTGACGCGAGCTCTCCTTCATGACGTGCTTGGAGTTACTTCCGAGGCTCGCCACCGCCATCATGCCGGTGTACGCATTGAGCGTGTCACCAGGAAGCAGGCTCAGGGCCAGCAAGATGAGGATCCAGCTGCCCGTTACGTGGGAGATCGCCCCGAGCGGGTTGGTCGCCGCCGTCGTGACCATCGCCGTGATCCAGGCACCGAGGGCGGCGTAAAGCGAGGTGGGGAGCACGTTGCCACCGAAGATGGCCGTGAAGGTCCGCCGGAAGCTGACGTTTTCCGGCAGGTAGCGGGAGTAGTCCGATACGTACGGCGACCAGCTCAGCATGTTCATGAAGAACAACCCGACGACGGCGATGAAGATCGGGAAGCTTGCCAGGGCGAAGCCCCGGTCGGCGGGGAGAACCGAGCCGCTGTACCCGGCTGCCTGGATGAGCGCCACCACGATGACGACAGCGAAGATCGCGGTCAGGATCTTCTGAATCCGGTGGATCCACTGGTAGCCGAAGATGGCGAGCGCGACCGCGGGCACTGTCACGATGAGGATCCACACGGGGATGCTCACGTGCGGGATCAGCAGGTTCATCGACTGGGCCTGAAGAACCTGCTGGGCGGCGAGATACCCGACGTCGAGAACGATCGAGGCGAGGAGGATGAAGTTCGCGCCGTAGAAGCCGAACTGGGCCCGGCTCTGGATCATCTGCGGGACGCCCAGGCGGGGGCCCTGCCAGGCGTGCAGGGAGGTTAGCCCGGCGCCGAGAACGTTGCCAAGCAGGATGGCGGCCAGGGCCCAGAAGAGGTTCAGGCCGAACGCGATGGCTAGGCCGCCGAGCACGAAGTTCAGCACGTTGGTGTTCGCCGCGAACCACAGGGTGAACTGGTCCCTCGGCCGTCCCGTCCGATCGCTGGCCGGGATGACATCGATGTGATGGGCCTCGATGACCGCAGTTTTCGCTCCCGTGGCGTCGGGCGCGGCCGATCTGGGCGTTTGGGCGCTGACTTCTGACATTCCAGTCTCTTTCCTTTATTCAGGGCGACGCTGTCTTGATCAAGTCCGACGCTCGTTCCGCGATCATGACGGTCGCGGCGTTTGTGTTGGCCGACACGATCGTCGGCATGACCGACGCGTCGGCGATCCAGAGGCCCTCGAGCCCATGCACCCGCAGGCGCGGGTCAACGACCGATTGGGTATCGACCCCCATCCGGCAGGTTCCGGCCGCGTGTCCATAGGACTGGACGGCGTCCCGGACGAATGCGCGCACTTCCTGGTCGTCGGCGCCACGCAGCGGGTGCGGACCCGCGTGCCACGGCTTGAAGGCCGGCATGGTGCTGATCTCAAGCGCATGGCGTACCCCGGACACGAGCGCGCGCATGTCAGCTGGCTCGGTCAGGTAACCGAAGTCGAGCCGCGGGGGTACCGCGGGGTCGGCGCTCCGCAGCGAGAGAACGCCACGGCTAGCCGGACGCATGTGGCCGATCCCGAACGTGTAGCCATTGTCCGGAGCGGGCTGCCAGGGGTTGGCGAAGGGGACGTGGATGAAGACGATTTGCAAGTCGCAGGACGCCCGGCCCGGCTCGCTGTCGGCGAACAGCGTCACCTCGCCCAGGTTCGCCGACGGCGGAGGAAGCGGATCGGCCGTTCCGAACGTCAGCCCGGCCAAGATGACATGGTCCACCAGGTTCTGGCCTACTCCCGGCAGGTCATGGCGAACGGCGACCCCCGCCTTCTCAAGCTGTCCGGCCGGGCCGATGCCCGATGTGAGCAGCAGGTGCGGAGATCCGATAGCACCGGCCGCCAGCACGGTCTGACGGCTGCGCACCCTGACTCGGCGCCCGTCGCAGATCAGGTCCACTCCGCTGCAGCGCTCGCCGTCGAACACAAGTGAGGAGACAAACACGCCGGTGCGCAGGGTGAGGTTGGACCGGCTCAGCGTCGGGTCGAGGTAAGCCGATGCCGTGGTCTGTCGCTTACCATCGGCGATCAGCAGGTCGTGACTGCTCGCGCCGCGAAGCCGTGGGCCGTTCAGGTCCGTGACCAGCGGATGACCGGCTTCCTGCGCGGCCTCCAGGTAGGTACGGGACAACGGGTGCGGCCGCGGTGAGGGTGCGGGCCGCAGCGGCCCGGAGTCACCGCGGTGCTCCGGATCGTGGTGAACGGAGGTCTCTGAGCGTTTGAAGTACGGCAGGACCGAGGCATAGTCCCACCCCGTGCAGCCCAGATAAGCCCAGGCGTCGAAGTCGCCGCGGTCTCCGCGCAGGAATGCCATCGCGTTGATCGCGCCCGTGCCGCCTACTACCTTGCCCCGCGGGATGTCGTGCCGGTGCCCGGTCTGTGCCTGCGGTTCGGTCTGGAAGGCCCAGTCCAGATCCGAGCCGCGAAGGGCGGGCCACGCCGCGGTCTCGGTGACGCGGCGGCTGGTGTCGGACGGGCCGGCCTCGACCAGCAGGACCCGGGTCCGCGGGTCCTCGCTAAGCCGGGCCGCCAGGACGCAGCCGGCTGTTCCCGCGCCCACCACCACAATGTCGTAATCGGTCACAAGGCCACCACGACGGTCTTAGTCTCGAGGTACTCCTCCAGGGTCTCGCGGCAGGTCTCCCGGCCCCAGCCGGACTCTTTCGTCCCGCCGAACGGCAGCGCGGAATCGGCGGCCTGGTAGCAGTTGACCCAGACCTGTCCGGACTCGATCGCCGCGGCCATCCGGTGCCCGCGGGAGATGTCCTGGGTCCAGACCGCCGCTCCCAGGCCAAACCGGGTGTTGTTGGCGAGCTCGAGAACCTCCTCCTCCGTGTCGAACGCGACTGCCGCGACTACCGGGCCGAAGATCTCCTCATGCATGATCCGCGCTTCCGGGCGGGGGTTCACGAGCACCGTCGGCTCGACGAAGTAGCCGCCCAGGTACTCGGGGCCGGCCGGTGCCTTGCCGCCGGTGACGACATCGGCGCCCTCGTCCAGACCGATCTTGATGTAGCCGAGGACGCGGTCGCGGTGCTCGGCCGAGATGAGCGGGCCCATCTGCGTGCCCGGCGCCAGGCCGCGGCCCAGCTTGAGCGATGCCGCGTGCTCGCTGAGGCGGCGCACGACCTCGTCGAACACCCCGCGCTGAAGGTACAAGCGCGACCCGGCGATGCAGCTCTCGCCTTGAAGCGAGAAGGCTCCGGCCGCGGCGCCTTCGACCACGGCGTCGAGATCCGCGTCGTCGAATACGATGTTGGGCGCCTTGCCGCCGAGCTCAAGCGAGACTCGCTTCAGGTTGCCACTCGACGCTTGGACGATGGACTTTCCGGTCGGAACCGATCCGGTGAAGCTCACCTTGTCGACGTCGGCGTGGTTAGCCAGCGCGGCCCCGGCCACTTCGCCTAGGCCGGTGACGTAGTTGACCACGCCGAGGGGAATTCCCGCCTCGACGGTGAGCTCGGCCAGGACCGCCATCGAGATCGGCGTCTGCTCGGCAGGCTTGAGCACCACTGTGCATCCGGTGGCGAGCGCCGGGGCGAGCTTCTTGATCGCCATCAGCAGCGGGAGATTCCAGGGCACGATCGCCGCGACCACGCCAACCGGCTCCTTGAGGGTGTAGGCGTGAAACCGCCTGCCGTGGCTCGCGGGATAGGAGATCGGGATCGTGTCCCCGGTGATTTTGGTGGTCCAGCCCGCGTAGTAGCGGAGCACGTCGACTGAGAACGGGATGTCGAAGTACCGCATCTCATCGGCCGGCTTGCCGCTGTCGATGGAGTCCAGGGCCGAGAGCCGCTCCAGGTTGGCCTCCACCAGGTCCGCCAGCCGCCAGATCAGGCGGCCGCGCTCCTGCGGGGTCATGACCCTCCACCGGCTGCCCGGCGCCAGCGCCGCCCGGGCCGCCGCGACGGCCCGGTCGACGTCGGCCTGCCCTCCGGCGGGCACGTGCGCGATGACCTGACCGTCGGCGGGGTCGAAGACGGGCAGGGTCTCGCCCGAGGCGGCGGGAACCCATTCCCCGTCGATGAACATCGTGCTCGCACGCGCGATATCGGCTTCGATCTGCGGCGTGAACCGTGCGGTATCAGTCATGGCGATCTTCCTCGGGCGACGGCTCAGGCCGGATTCAACCGGACGCTGATGCTCTTGACATGGGAGTAGTGGCTGAGGCCCTCAAGGCCCTTCTCGCGGCCGTACCCGCTGTGCTTGTGGCCCCCGAAGGGCATCTGCACGGACTGGGTCGACCATGAATTGATGTAGACCTGGCCTGCCTCGATGGATTCGGCGACCCGGAACGCACGGGAGATATCGGCGGTGAAGACGCCGCCGACCAGCCCGTACTCAGAGTCGTTGGCCAGGGCGACCGCTTCTTCTTCGGTGTCGAAGGGGATCACCACCACGACCGGTCCGAAGACCTCTTCGCGGGCGATCCTCATGTCATTGGAAACCTCGGTGTAAACGGTCGGCTCGACGTAGAAGCCCTGCTCGTGTCCTGACACGGCGGCGACGGTGCCGCCGGCCGCGGCCCGCGCGCCCTCGGCGGTCGCGACCTCGAAGTAGTGCTGGACGGTCTCGTACTGCTGCCGGGTGATCATCGGCCCCATATCGGTTCCGGGGCGGACCGCCCGCGCTTTCCCGGCGACGGCGGCCACGAACTCGTCATGGACGCAGCGTTCGACGAGCAGGCGTGTCCCAGAGGAGCAGACCTGGCCGGCGTTGGTGGCGAAGGCCCGGACGGCCTCGGCGGCGGCGAAGTCCAGGTCGGCGTCGGCGAAGACTATGTTCGCCGACTTCCCGCCCAGCTCGAGAGTGAGCGGCAGTATCCGGTCGGCGGCGATGCGCCCGATCTCCTGCCCGGTACGGACGGAGCCGGTGAACGCCACCTTGCGGACCAGGGGATGCTCGACGATGGCGGTGCCCACCACGCTGCCTTGTCCGAGTACGACGTTGAAGACGCCGTCCGGTAGCCCCTCCTGGGTGGCGATCCTCGCCAGCGCGAGCGTGGTCCGTGACGTGGACTCGGCGGGCTTGGCGACCACGGTGTTGCCAGCGGCGAGGGCGGGCGCGCAAGCACGCGCCGCCTGGTTAAGCGGCAGGTTCCACGGAGTGATGACCCCGACCACGCCGAATGGTTCACGACGGGTGTACACGTGCAGGCCGGGGCTGATGTCGAGGACATCGCCAGCTGGCAGGTTGACAAGCGCGGCGTAGAACTCGAAGTAGTCCGCCGCGCCCTGTACCTCGGCGGCCGCGAGCGCGGCGGGCTTGCCGGTGTCGAGGCTCTCCATCTCGATGAGCTGGTCGAGGTCCGCGCGCAGTCGCCGGGCGATGGCGCCCAGGACGCGGCCACGCTCCATCGAGGGAAAGTGACGCCACCCCGGAGCGGCGGCGGCCGCGGCGGCCACGGCCCGGTCAACGTCCTGCGCGGTGCCCAGGCCGATCGCGATGCCGGGGCCACCGGTCGCCGGGTTCTCCCCCCGCAGTGAGTCGGAAACGGGTACGGACGAGCCGTTGATCCAGTGCGCCAGAGTCGTCTCCATCAGATCAGCTCATACATCTGCGTGTGGTCCGTCTCCGGGGTGACCTGCCCGGCTATCCGGCGCCACTGCCGCGAGACCTCCCGCGAGATCTCCGCCTCCTGGCCGAGGGCATCGGCGAGATCGACCGCGATGCCGACGTCCTTGGCCATCAGCTGCAAGGCGAACCCCGACGCGAACGTGCCGCTGGTCATGAACTGGGCAACCTTGTTCTCGCTGGTGTTCGAGCGCCCGGAGGAGCTGTTCAGTACCTCCGTCATGATCGCGGGCGAGATCCCGAAACTCATCCCGAGTCGCAGCGCCTCGACCGTCACCGACATAGTCGCGGCCGACACCAGGTTGTTCAGCGCCTTCGCCGCGTGTCCCGACCCGACCGGTCCGACCGCGATCACGGTGCTCGCCAGGGGCGCGAACACCGGGGCGAGCTGGTCCAGGTCGGCCTGCTCCCCGCCGGCCAGGATGGCCAGCCGGCCGGCGATCGCGCCGCGGACTCCGCCGGACACGGGGGCGTCCACGAACCGGAGACCACGGTCAGTGAGCCGGGCGGCCAGGTCACGGGTACGGGTCGGCACCGAGGAGCTCATGTCGACTACCAGCGTCCCCGCCCGGAGCGCGGCCGCGGTCTTGCCGCCCTCAAGCACCGCCTCGACGATGTCCGAGGTCGGCAGCATGAGGATCAGCGCGTCGACGGATCCGAAGGATTCAGGTCCGCTGGCCGCCCGGGCGCCAGGATGCTCGGCGACAAACCGGCTGACAACGGCGGCGTCCGCATCCGCGACCGTGACCTCCAGGCCGGCCTGGTGCAGGCGGCTGGCCATGGGCCAGCCCATCTTGCCGATGCCGATGAACCCCAGGCTGTGAAGCATGCTCACTCGCTGGCCTCGGCTTCGACCTGGGTGAAGACCTCAGCCGCGAGCCGGAAGCTCTCCAGTGCCGCGGGGCCACCGCAATAGAAGGCGGCCTGCATGAGCACCTCCCTGATCTGGTCGCGGGTGACGCCGTTGTTCAGCGCGCCGCGGACATGCGCCTTGAACTCGGTCGGCCGGTTGAGAGCCGTGATCATCGCGAGGTTGATGAGGCTGCGCTCTTGCAGGCTCAGGCCGGGACGGTTCCACACATCCCCCCAGCAGTACTGCGTGACATAATCCTGGATGTCGCGAGAGAAGTCGGTGACCGCGGCGAGCGACGCGTCCACGTACGCGTCACCAAGAACCTTCCGCCGCGTCGCGAGCCCAGTGTCATAGAGATCCTGATTCATTTCCTGTCCTTCATCACGGCCGCGCGCTCGGCGGCACGGGGTAGCGAGCCAGCGTTTCCGGGCCCGCCGCTGACAGTTCGAAGTTGGCGGTTTCCATGACCTCGGGCGTGAAGCCGTTGCCCTTGGCCATCGTGCGGGTCTCGGCCATGTAGGCGCTGCGCGCTTGCGCGGCGTCGGTCATCGCGCGCTGGCGTTTCTCCCAGATCGCCAGCGCCTCGCTGATGTCGTCGTGGGAGTCCAGGGTGTGCGCGAGCTCGACCGCGTTCACGATCCCGACGCTGGCCCCCTGGCCGAGCGCCGGGCACATCGCGTGGGCTGAATCGCCGACCAGGACAAGACGGCCATCGGACCAGGGAGTCACGCGGTTTGTCTGGTAGGCGTCATGGCGGCCGCCCTCGGCCTTGCCCGCCAGCTCGACAGCCTTCGCGAGATGGGGGAATCGTTCGGACCAGACCTCGACGTCGATCGGGATCCGGGTGGCCCGCTCGTTGCCGGTGGTCGCCATCATGCCCATGTAGATGGTGTCCGGTCCGGTCGTGATGAACAGGATTCGCATCGCGTCGGGCTCCATGGTCCAGAAGTCGATGACCCGGTCCCACTCGGGACCCTGGAACTCCTCGGGGCGGGGGATCAGCACCCGGCACACACTGTCGGCGTACTTCTTTCGCTCCTGCACGAGCGCGGGCCGCGAGTTGCGGACAACCGAGCCCGCGCCATCCGCCGCCACCACCAGGTCCGCCTCGAGCCGGGTGCCATCCTCCAGCAGCAGCGCCCCGGAGGGATCGGCTCCGATCGCGCGCGAGGCGGTGACGAGCTCGACGCCACTGTCGCGGGCGGCGGCTACGAGCAGGGCGTGCAGCCTCGGCCGGGTGATCGCCCAGTACGGGAATCCGGGGATCTCCTCGGCGACCGACGTGCCGTTCAGGTGGGTCTCGTACACGTCCGGCAGGACTCCCTGCGCGCGGATCGTGTCGGCGACGCCGATGACGTCGAGCGCCAGCATCGCGTTGCGCCACAACAGGATGCCCGCGCCGAAATCACGCATCTGGTCGTTCTGCTCGTGGAGTCGCACGCTCCAGCCCTTGCGCGCGAGCGCGATGCTCACCGCCAGGCCGGCGAAGCCTCCGCCGGCAACCTCGGCGTGCCGGGTCTGGTCACTCATGGGTGGTTCCCTTTCTGTCCGTGAAGCAGCTCAGGGCTGGGCGTCTACCCACGCGGTCACGCTGCCGCGGGCAAGGGTGTGGAAGTGCAGATTGAATCCCAGCACGGTGGGGGTCAGGTCGGGCGAGATCGGCAGGGCAGTGACGTCCACGGCGTGCACGATGAAGACGTACCGGTGCCGCCCGGACCCGGGCGGCGGGTTCGGCCCGATGTACTGCGGCATCCGCAGGTCATTCGGCAAGGTCACCGCGCCGCCAGGGAGACCTTCGGGGGAGCCGGCACCAGCCGGCAATGATGTCGTGTCCGCGGGCAGGTTGAACGCGGCCCAGTGCATGAAGCCGACACCCGTCGGGGCGTCTGGGTCGTAGCAGGTCACGGCGAAGCTCTGGGTCCCGTCAGGGAAGCCGGACCACGACAGGTGCGGCGAGATGTTCTGCCCGCCGATCGCGGGGTCGCGAAATCGCAGGGGCATCTCATCGCCATGCTCGAAGTCGTCGCTGCGCACCGTCAGCCTCGGGGCTGGCGTGACGGCAGCGTACGGGTCGTCGGACATGAGGTCTCCGGTGGCGTTCATGATGCGGCGGGTGTGCTGAAGACGTCGAAGGTGCGCAGCGGCGTCCGGACGTTCCAGGTGCCGGACCACCCGGCCGGGAAGCCGATCGCGCAGCCAGCGGTGAGCCCCAGGGTGCGGCCATCGGCGGCTGCCACGCTGGCCTCGCCCGCGAGCACATAGGTGAATCGCGCCCGGCGCTGGCCGACCTCGTCTTGGACGCCCGGCGGGATGGTCGCCGTGGCGCAGCGGCCGTCCGGGCCGTCGAAGATGACCTGGTCACCGAGGTCAAGGGCTTTCACGAACGTCGCTGGCTGGGTTCCCGCGCGGAACGGCGGCACGGGTGTGGTGTGCACGTACACCTTGCGGACGGTCTGGGTGATGTTCCAGTGACCCGACCAGCCGAACGGCAGGATCAGGACGCTGTCCGGGGTGAGCTCGTGGGTTGTGCCGTCATCGTCGACGATCGTGCCGGCGCCCTCGAGCAGGTACATGAAGGAGCCCCGCTTGTCCTTGACCCGCGGGTAGACACCAGCGTCGCATGCCCAGACGGCGAAGAACTCGCCGTTTTGGTCAAGTAGGACGTCCTCGCGGGCGAACGGAGCGCCGCTCACGACCGGCTCCATCGATACCTCGGCTGGCAGCGGTCCTCGCCGGACGCTAACGGCGTCGCGGAACGCGACGGCATGGTTGGCGGTCATCACGCGTTCCAGGCGAGGTCATGGGCCGGCACGACGGGGGGTTCCGGAATGCCGAGCAATTCAAATGACGGCCGGTGGAGCAGGTCGTGCAGCTCCTCGTCAGTGATCGGCGTGTACGAGACCTGTTGCATCCGGGCGACCACCTTGTGCAGGCTCTCGACGGCCCGCCCGGCGGCGACCATCGGAGAGTCGCTGCCGAAGAGCACCTTGTGGAGCACGCCGTACTCCTTGGCCGCCGACAAGGCATTGGCTAGCACGGTCGGCCGGTTCGGGATCGCGGAAGTGTCGGCGTAGATGTTCGCGTGCCGCCGCATCACGACGACGGTCTCGTAGATCCAGGGGTGCCCCATGTGCGCCACCACCATCCGCAGGTCAGGGAACGCGATCGCCACGTCGTCCAGCAGCAGCGGAAGCGAGTCGGCTAGCCTGCCGGCGTTGGCGAAGATCGCGCCCTGGTGGATCATCACCGGCAGCTCGAGCCGCTCAGCGGTCTTGAACACCCGCATCACCAGCGGGTTCAGTGGTGAGGTCCCCTGGTAGATCGGCCCGAGCTTGAGCCCCTTAAGGCCGAGGTCGGCGTGACACCGTTCGATTTCATCAACCGCGTCGTGACGGGTCGGATCGACTGACATGAAGCCGACCGTGCCGCCTCCGACCTCGCGGGCAAAGGCCGCGACGGCGTCGTTAGGGACGAAGATCCCCGAAGCGTGCGCCTGCAGCCCGAAAACGATCGTCCGGTCGGCCGGCCGCTTGCGCTCGCAGTAGGAACTGACGGTGACAGAGTCGATATCCACAGCTGACAAAGAGCGCGAGACTCGCCCGAGCCCGTCGACCCAGGGCGGCCCCTGATGGTCGGGTGTCCAGAAGTGCGTGTGGACGTCAGAGATCACCGGTAAAGCCTCACTTCGGATGTAGTAGCGACCCATGCACTCGCGTCTGGTATGCCAGCGAAGCCACGCCTTGTGGGCGGGCAGTTCGTTGCGTGACGTCGGCCACTTGCACCGACCGTCCCCGGATACGTAACGACGGGACCGGCTCGGCATGTCAGCAGTCTGGTATGGCAGTTATTTACTTAAAACTGTTGGCTGGAGTGATGCATTGAGCCCAGGATCATTCATGACATACCAGATGTCAAGAGGCGGAGCCCCAGGAAACTCACTGTTAACAGCAAGTGCCCACCTGTAACGCCAGCTTGCAGTCCATGACCGAACGGGAGTCTGGTATGTCAGTATTGCCCGGTAGCTCCGAACTTGACGCTGACCTCGTCTTGCAGCTCCAGCCGACCGCGCTGTACATGGTTGCGCATCGCGTCCTCAGCACCCTGGGCGTCGTGGGCATGCAAGGCCCGCATGATTTCCACGTGCTCCGCCAGGGACCGCTCCATCCGCCCCTCACGCCGCGTCACGATGGACGAGAGCAGGCCACGATGCAGATGCTGGACGAGTAGCCGATAGTGATCGCTTAGCCGTTCGTTCGAGGCCCCGGACAGAATCAGTTCGTGGAGCCGCTCGTCCGTCCGGCTATAGCCATCCATGTCCAGCACCTTGACCTGCCGCGACATTGTTTCGATGGCCTCGTCCAGCTTGGCCAGCAGGTCGTTGTTGGCGCGGTGCGCGCACAGCCGGGCGGCCATGCCCTCGACCGCCTCCCGGACCTCGAACAGATCGAGGATCTCGGACCGGGACATTCCGCGGACGAAGGTCCCGCGTCGCTGCTCGACGGTGACGAAACCGGCGCTTTCAAGTTCCTTGAGGGCATCGCGAACCGGCATCCGGCTGACGCCGAAGCGCTCAGCCAGCCGCGCCTCCGACAGCTTCTCACCGGGCGGGATCTGACCAGACACGATCTCGGCACGCAACTGCTGGATGATCAGATCTTTCTTCGACATCTCAGTGTCAGCGTGCGGCTTCGCAGCCACCATCGCTTACCCAGCCTCCGGTCCTCACCGGCCCGAATCCGGGCGGCCCATTGCATCTGGCATGACAACGACCAACCCTACTCGACTGGTATGCCAGGTTGAACGTGGTCTTGCGAGCGCGGGCCGTTCGGAACGGCCCGCGGCGCCACTCGTCATGAGGTGGGGATGATCCACCACTGGTGGTCCGGGGTTCCGTTGTCCTGCCACTGCAGGGTGAGCGCTCCCGGGCTGGTGCTCTCGGCGTTCACGCCGAGCAGCAGGCCGCTGCCCGCGTTGGCGAGTTCGTAGGTCCCGATGCCGCTGGGAACCAGTTGCCATTCCTGGTCAGCGGCACCGTCGGCGGCCTCGATGTCGGCGTTGGCGCCTTCGGTGGTGCTGGCGCCCTGGATGCCGAGCAGCAGGCCGCTTCCGACGTTCTCGATGGTGTAGTAGCCGGTGCCGGTGGGCAGGAACTTCCATTCCTGGTCGGACGCGTTGTCGGGTTCGGCCTGGTCGACGAGGGTGCCCGCGGTGGTCGCGGCGTTCACCGTGTCCAGGTTGATCTCGCTGTTGAGGTTGGAGATCGTGTAGATCGCGCCCGCTGTGACCAGCGACCCGGGCGTCAGGGTCCACTGAGCGGGCGCCCCGGCCGTGAGACTGACCGCACCGTTCCTTCCGGTGGTCAACGCCAGCCCGGTCGCCTTGTTGACCAGGATGTAGTGATCCCCGCTCGGCTTCAGCTGCCACAGCTCGCTGTCACCGCCGTCGTACCGTAGCTGGACCACCGACGTCGCGGAGTCGGGGTCGGATCCCAGCAGCAGCCCGCTGGCGTCGTTGATCACCTCGTAATATCCGGTTCCGGTGCTTACCAGGTCCCACAGCTGGTCCTGGGCGGTGCTTGGATTGGCCAGGGTCGCGGGGGCACCGGCGTCCGCCGTTATGTCGGAAATGGTCAGTGCCTGAGCGTTGCTGGAATCGATGCGGTACGTGCCGTTCAGGCCGGGCGCGTTCTGACCGGCTGGGGTCACGAGTAGGTGGTACCCGTAGCTGGCGTTCATGGCGGCCACCGGCACGGTCACCGTGCCGTCGGTGACGGGCAGGTCACCGTTGAAGATCGTCCCCGGTCCTTCTACCGCGGTGGTCCGGCCGTCGGACGCCACATCTTGAAGGACCACATGGGCGGTCTGGTCGTCCCCGAACCCGGAGAGACCACTGAGTCCGTTGATCGTCACCTGTGAGGACCCGGTGCCACCGCCGAAGATGACACTCAGCAGGTTCTCGCGAGGGTTCACCGACGCGGCCCCGTCGATGCCGGTCTGCGCGGGCGGCACCGTGTTGACCATCTCGCCGGTCATGTCGCCGTACCACTTGTAGAGCCACCAGGCCCCGTTGGGCAGGCCGCCAGTTCCGGTCAGCAGGTCGCCGAGCGTGCCGTAGTCGTTCCAGAACGCGAGTTCGGCGTTCGCTACGCCAGCCCGCTCGAACTTGGCGATGTATCCGACCAGGCTGCCCGGGACGCCGACCTCGCTGGTCTCGGCGTACTCCTCGATCACGATCGGCCGCGGCGAGATACCGAGGCTCGCCTCCATCGACTTCATCGCGGCGACATCGGCGGCGATGGACGACTGCCCGCCGAGCTCGTGCCAGCTGATGATGTCGGGGAGCGCGTTGTTCGCCTTCGCGTATTCCAGGAACGATTCCATGTAGGAAGCGTCGAAGTACGACAGGCTCGGGCCGTCGATCGGGATGTTCGGGTCCAGGGATCTGACCTCGTCGTAGGTCTTCACCCATCCTTCGTTGAAGCTCACCCCGGAGGCGGTGGGCCAGGTGCCGTTCGGCTCGTTCCAGAGGGCGAGGGCCTCGATGTTCTTGTCCCCGGCCGACTTGATCGAATTGACCATCGTGTCGACCGCGCTCAGCCAGTTGCTCCAGCTCACCCATTGATAGGGGAAGTCGGAATACCAGTCGGGCGCGCGGACGATTACCTTCGCGCCGTCCCTGGCGGCCTTGCTCGCCACGACGAGAGCGTCACCGGCGGGCTGGAACTGTCCGTTGGGGAGCTGGTGGCCACCGGGCGCCATTTGCACGAACGTGTTGGGATGCAGCGGAGTGACGTACTCATCGGACGGCGTCAGGTCATCGGCCAGCCCGTACAGGGCGCCCGAGGCGACATGGGTAACCGGGCGCAGCCCAGCATTCGCGTCGACGACGAGGGTGTTGGATGCCGGCACGGCATCCGATGATGAGACGGCTGCCGTCTGGCTAGTCCGGGAGGCCGCCGTGGCTGGCGGCGAACTACCCGGGACGATTGCCAGTGCCGCGCCCGCGACTACCGCCAGGGCGGTACTGCCGAGGGCGATCAGCTTGCCGTGTCGCAAGAAATGGATGCGTGCATCGGGCATCGTTGCCTCCACAAGTATCAACGTGGACAACTGCGGACACTACATCCGGCTTGCGGGACGGACAATAGTCAAATGTGTCGAACCGGTTCGATTTTCTGGCGAAGCTACTTGACCATGGATAGCAATCGCATAGCAAAGATCCAGTTCAGAGGGCTAGTCTTAGATTTAACGCGTCCCGACGGCAGGACTCGAACCGGTTCGACTGGAGGCGGTACGACGGTGGCGACTATCGAGGACGTGGCTCGCCACGCGGGCGTCTCGCGCAGTACCGTCTCGTACGCGCTGTCCGGCAAGCGGACCATCTCACGGGAGACCCGTGAGCGCATCGAAGCGTCCATCGCTGAGCTCGGATTCACGCCGAACGCGGGTGCTCGTGCCCTGGCCACGTCGCAGAAGATGGTCATCGGGCTATTCGTGCAGTTCTTCGAGGACGAGTTCTCGCCAGCGATGCTGCAGTACGTCTTGCCGATCTCGAACGCGGCCCGTGAAGCGGGCTACGACATCCTCATGGTGAGCGAGGCCGACGGCGCGCACGCGGTCGAGCGGATCTCGAGTTCGGAGATGGTCGACGGCGTCATACTGCTGAACGTCGCCCACGAAGACCCACGGCTGCCGGTGATGCGGAGAATGCGGCAGCCAGGGTCGATGGTGGGACTGCCGCGCGACCCCGAAGGCTTCGACGTCTTCGACCTGGACTTCCCGGCGTCCGGCCGGATCCTCGTCGATCATCTCGCCGAGCGCGGCCACCGCGAGCTCATCCTCATCACCCCCCGCCAGCACGTCTACGAACGCGGCGGCGCGTACGCATGGCGCTTCAGCGACGCGGCGCTGCGGCAGGCCGCCAGCTACGGCATCCGTGTCCGCTCCTACTTCGGTGAGACGCAGCAACCAGCCGTTAACTGTCAGCTCAACGAGATCCTCGACGCACGGGACGGGACAGCGCTGATCGTGCACAACGACGCCGTCATCGCCGCACTGCCGTCGGTCCTGTCCTCCCGTGACATCGTGGTGCCCGATGACCTCTCGGTCGTCGGGATCTTCTCGGAAGACTTCGGCCGGCTGTTCTCACTGCCGTACACGGCGGTCGAGAGCTCTCCGGACAAGCTGGGGCGGCTGGCGGTTCAGGCGCTGGTCCGGCGGATGCAAGCTCCGGAGGACGCGGGCATTCCCGAAGTTGAGCTCATCGCACCCCGTATCACCGACCGAGGAAGCACCGGGCGATGATCCCACCTATATCGTTTGCCGCATGCCGGACTTCGATGCGAAAAAACCAAGGAGTATCGCGCGTGTCTACGACTACCTGATGACGGCGAACGGACCCCCCGCACCGCGTGACGGACAGGTTCTCGTCGGCGTCGGGCGCGTGCCCGGATAGACCCGCTTACCCCTAGGGGGTCATACATACTGATACGCATGAAACAGGCGGGGATGCCGTATAAAGCGAAATACGGCAGGAAGCTTAAGTACTGGGGCGCCATCGGAGGGGCGACGGTTATCTGCGCCCTCGGGCTGCTGCCCGGCGCGCTATGGCTGAGCATCCTAGACTTCGGGTTCTTCGGCGGGGGTGCCTTGCTGATGGCGATAACCGGCCTGCGGGGTATCACCGTGGTCCGGGTCGATCAGGCGGGCATCACCTTGTGCTCGTCCCCGCTCTACCCCAAGTCCAGGACGCGACTGTTCCCGTGGGAAGACGTCGTTGCCGTGATCATCTGGGATCGATCCTCGTTTTCCTCCTCGCAAGTGAAGGTCGAATACGTCGGCGTCGAGCGACGGCCAGGGGCCCCGCCGCTCACCGGCAAGGTCATCGGGCAACGCTCCCTGTCCAACGCACGTCGGCACGTACCAGATATACCGCCGGAGACGGTGGTAACCAGGGCCACAAATGGCGGGCTGCTGGATCACGGCAAGCTGACCGCCGCCGTCGCCCACTTCGGCCCCGGGGTCCGGGTGGTCGATCTGACCGCCGGCCGCTTACACCTGGGGGATGACCCGCGCGGCGATCCGCTCAAGCTGGCCGATCGCCGCGTACTGCCCGATCAGATCGGTCAGGTGCGCGGGGGAGTCGGATCACGGCCAGAATGTCAGACCCCCTGGAGAGAATAGAAGCAGAATTCTGGAGGTGAGGGCGCATGGTTGTTCGCGTCGGGGTCGTCTTGCCGGACTCCGTCCCGCCGGGGGAGGCGTTGCCGGATGTGGCTGGCCTGGCATGTGTCGCGGAGGCGGCCGGGCTGGACGGCGTGTGGGCGGAGGACACCTTCGTTTCCGGGGACCGGCCGGTGCTGGACGCGCCGCTGGCTCTCGCCGTCGCAGCGGCGGCGACATCACGGATCCCAGTCGGTTTCGCGGTTTTCGTGCCGTCGCTGCGGCCGCTGGGCTGGGCGATCAGGCAGGTCGCCAGCCTGCAGCACCACACCGGAGGGCGGCTGCGGCTCGGCGTGGGGATCGGCGGCGGGCGGTCCGAGTCCGAATACCTCGCGGTGGGTGCCCGCCGCCAGGAGCGGGCGGCGCGGACCGATGACTTCCTGCGGCTGCTGCCTGACCTGCTCGGCGGCAAGCCGGCGGTGATCCCGGACTGCTCCGGCGCCGGGGAGGTCCGGCTGTTGCCTGCCGCGGCGATGCCGCCGGTGTGGATCGGGGGGACCTCGGCGGCGGCACTGCGGCGGGCCGTGCGTTTCGGCGACGGGTGGCTGTCGGGGTTCCAGACGCCAGTCGAGTTCGCGGCGAGCGCGCGGCAGCTTGGCGAGCTGGCCGCGGCGGCCGGACGTGCACGACCGAGGCTGGGTGTCAGTGTGTCGGCCTGCATCGGGTCGTCGGGTTCTCTTGCCGACGTTTCGGTCGCGGTCATGCGGGCCGCGTATGGCGTACCGGCCGCGCGCGCCCGGGAGCTGGCGGTCGGCGGGACGCCGGCGCAGGTGGCCGACCAGCTCGCGGCGTTTGCCGAGGCGGGAGCGGAGTTGCTGCTCGTGCAGTGCGTCCCCGTGCCCTCGCCGGAGTCCTGGGAGCTGCTGGCCGAGGTACGTCGGCTGCTTAACAGCGTCTGATTGGCGCCAGCGGACGGGTGCCGGGGCCTTAGTCCCTCAGCTTGCGACGCGTCTCGTCGGCGAGTTCGTGGATCTGCTCCTCGGTTTTCTCCAGGTTGGCCTCGGCCTGCGCGGTGCGCTCGGCGGCCCGCCGCTCCGCCCGGGTCTGCCTCGGTCCGGCGTGCGACGGCCGTGTCCTGCGAAAAAGCCCCATGATTCTCATCCTTTCCCAGGCTGCCGTCCAGTAACGGAACCGTCGCCTAGCTACCCGAACCCGGCCTCTTCATGTCACCCACATCCAACGGGTTGGCGCACACCGCTGCGGACTTCGGAGCCGGAACTCTGATAACAGCAAGAAGCGGGGTTGTCTTGGACGGGTGCTGGGGGAGATCAGGACTGGCGGGTCAAAACCGTCATCGACGGGGGAGCGCCGATGCGGCGGGCGCTGGGCGTTCGCTGGGGGAGACCGCGGCGCGTCGCGCTAGCAGGGCGGCTGATGGACGTCGTCGGCGAAACGGCCGATGAGCCGGGCCAGTTCCCGTTGTTCGGCGGGGGGCCAGTCGGCCAGCGAGGCGGCGAGCCATCGGTGGCGGGCGATCCGGAACTGGGTGAGGACCCGGCGTCCTTCCACGGTGAGCCGCAGCCGGGACGCCCGGGCGTCGTCGGTGTCCTTGGCCCGGCCGACCAGGCCTAGCCGTTCAAGCTGCTGGGCCTTGCGCGTGACGGCGGGCGTGTCGATGGCCAGCCGGGCGGCCACCTCGGTAACCCTCAGGCTGCAATCCTCGTCCGACAGTACGTACAGGACGGCCAGCCCAGCCTGGTCGATGTCGACCCCCGCCTGCCGGGTGAGTTCTTGGTGCAGCTTCATCTGCCGTAGCCGCCGGGCGAGTGAATGCAGGGCGGATTCGATCGCGGTGATGGCCTCGTCGTCCGGTGGAGCCGCGCTGCCTGGCGCTTCGCTGCCCTGCATGGTGTCCAAGCTAACACGGTATTTGCGTGCGTCACGCAAGTACCCTTCGCAATCGCTCGGGGAACAGGCCAAGCGACGCACTGGCGAGAGCGGGCATACCGTGACATTCGCCCGAAAGCGTCGCGCCCGGCTGAGCGCGCGGCAGCGGACCGTTCCTGGTGAGTGCTGCACCAACCTGACTCTTTCATGGCTAGTGCAGCACTCACCAGGAACGACATCCGCCGACCGGAGGCTTCGCCGCTCTCATAAGCATCGCGAGTACCAGTAGTAGCAACCGCCTCAGGCCACCGGGCGTGGCAGCGCAGATCCCGGCCCGCGACCACCAGCGACCCCCCTCCAGAATGATAACAGCAAGAAGCGCAGGGCGCCTGGGGGCCGGGGCTGGGGCGTTGGCTGGACTTGCGGGTCAGGGCATCGTCGGCGAACGCGGGTTGAGGCGGCGTCGGCGACTAAGGCGGCGTCGCGGGCTCAGGCGGTCGTGGCTTGGAGGGCGGGGACGGTCTCGCTGGTGACGAGGCCTTGCTGGCCGGTGAGACCGTCGATGACGCCGAACGCGGTGGCGATTCGTTCCGGCGTATCCACCACGACCGTGACGGCGGGGACGCGGCGGCCGAGTTGCATGAGGCGGTCGCCGTGCGGTTCGTGGTCGCCGTGGAATCCCCAGACGCCGCGCAGCGTGGTGGCACCGCTAAGACCGGCGTCCCGCAGCTGGCGGACGATCGCGCGGTGGATGGGCTGGCCGTCGCACAGGGCCGCTTCCGACGTGTAGACCATGAGCTTGTGCCACAGCGGCATGTCGGTCTGGTCGGGGCCGGGCTGCGCCGACGGGGTAGCGATGCGGTCCCCGTCGCGTTTGCAGATGGTGATGCGTTCCAGGGTCAGCAGCGGGCGACGGAGCAGTGCGCCTAGCTCGGGCAGTAGCCGGCTGATCTGCTCGCCGGATCCGACGGAGATGACCATCATCGGGGTCTCGGCGTTGCGGCCGAAGAACGCGGCCCGCTGCCGCTGGCCGTGGGCGGTACCGTCGACGCCGAGCAGCACGGTGGCGCCGGCGATGCCGCGGCGGTGCAGCAGGTCGCAAACCGCGATGTAAGCGGGGACCCGGTAGACGCGTTCTTGCCGGCCCAGGTAGATCGTCAGCTTCGTCGTCTCGTGCAGTTCTTCCGGCAGTTGTGTCTCGCCGGTCAGCATCCGCGCGCGTTCCAACGTGACCAGCCCGCTGCTGGTGAGGTGTACGGAGTCGTCGAGGATCGCCTCGATGCGGGACCTGGTATCGACGGCGACAGCGACCAGCGGCAGGTCCTCGGACAGGCTCAGCGAGCGGTCGGTGCGAGGCTGGTGCTTGCGGCCGAAGCCCTCGGTGCCGCGCATCAGGATGCTGGTCGTGATCTCGCGACGCCCGTACAGGCCGAGCAGCGCGTCGGCGGTGAAACCGTCGTCGCGGGTGCGCTGACGTTCGCCGAAGTAGCTGGTCAGCTTGAGGCAGTCCTCGTTCACAGCTGTGCTCCGATCAGGCGGCCGAGCGCGGCGGCGGCGACGCCGAGCACCAGGCTGACGACCACGTTGAGCACGGCCTTGCGGAACTGTCGTTCCTCGGTCAGCCGCTGGGTTTCCAGCATCCAGGTGGAGAACGTCGTGTACGAGCCGACGGCGGCGGTACCGGCCAGCAGCGCCTGGTCGTGGCCGAGGGCGAGCCCGGTTATGAAGCCCAGGACCACCGCGCCGGAGATGTTGATCGCCAAGGTGCCGAACGGGAAGTCCCGGCCGGTCACGTTGGCCACTGTCCCGTCGACGAAGAACCGGACCACCGAGCCCGTTCCGCCGATCAGCATGACCGCGATCCACAGCAGGATGCTCATCGCCGCACCCGCACTCTCCGGGCCGCCGCGGTGGCCACGTGGATCGCGGCGTACCCGAGGACAACGCTGGCGGCGGTGTAGGCGGCGGCGAGTCCCCAGGCGTGCGCGCTCAGCATCTTCAGGATCTCGACCTGCATCGTGGAGAACGTGGAGAGCCCGCCGCACAGCCCGGTTCCCAGCAGCGGCCTGCGGTAGCTGGACAGCGGCAGCCGTTCCTGCAGGCGGGTCACGAAGTAGCCGAGCAGGAATGCCGCGACGATGTTGACCGTGAACGTTGGCCACGGCCAGGACGTGGCGGCCTGCGGAAACGCGTTGGCCAGCGCGGCGCGCAGCAGGGTCCCGATCGCCCCGCCCGCGAAGATGGCCGCGACCTCCCGCCGGTCGGCCCGCGGCAGCACCCGCTTGGAACGTTGCGGGGGACCGGTGGGCCGGACATCGCCGACGGGCAGCGGTGGTATCACGAGGTCAGCGGGGATTTCGGGCACGCTGAAGGCTCCTTGTCACGGTAAAATCCGGAGGACAGAAGCCATCAGTCGCTGCGTTGCGGCGGTTCGGGAGGTTTCGACCCCCACACCAGGGCATCATCTGGATGCCTGCGAGTTTACCGGGGTCTGTGTGCTGCCAGGGACTCAGGGTAGTCAGAGGGTCGGCTAGCCTGGCGAGATGGTCAGCGTCCCGGCAGAATCCTTGATCAGGCCTGCTCATTCCGGTGTGCTGCGCGTCCGCGCCCACGTGCCGGCCGACGCCGGTGCCGGTGACCTGACGGCGCTGCGCGTGCTGGTGATCGCCGACGTACTGACCCGGGCGGCCGAGCTGGTCAAGCTGCAAGCGCTCCCCGAGTGGATCACCACCGGGGACGCGACCGCGGTGGAGCACGCGGCCGCCGCGCTCAACGTCCGCTCGCCGGTTGCGGCGGCTGGTACCGGCAGCGCCGACGTCCACGTGGCCGCGGCCGATGCCCTCCCGGGCGATACTCGCGGCGCGCTTGTCGTACCCGTCGCCCGCGCGAGCCTGCGAAGCGACGAGGATCACGACGCGCTCGCGATCCGGCTGGCGCTGTTGTCCTATCCGTCCGGTCAGCCAGTGGAGCTCACCGACCGAGAGCTGACCGGCGCCCAGGCAACCATCGGCGGATGGCGGCGCCGGGTGGCCGGATGGGCGGAGTCATCGTCCAAGCCGATCCCGGAGGAGTTCGCGGCGAAAATCCTCGCCGCCTTCGCCGGCCTGGACACGGTAGCGGTGCTGACCACGATGGACGACCTGGCTTCCGACGACGGTCTACCGCCCGGCGCCAAGTTCGAGGCGTTCCTGTTCGCCGATCGGGTCCTGGCTCTGGAGCTAGAGTCCGGCATCGGCCGACTGGCCTGAGCCGACCGCCGCGAGCCCAAGGGCTTGCGGTTCCGCCGGGGCTCGGGAGACAATGAGGGCCTGGCGATGAAGCTCGCCATAACCGCGTGGTCCGCCGCGCTGATGGCTTCTACCCACCTGTAGTCAGGTTCGCATGGGTAGGAGGCATCCAGATGGATGAGCCGCTGGAACCACCAGGCAATGATCCTAAGGTCGCACGTTGAGTGCGGCCGTCCCGATCCCGGTTATCCAGCTTCTGCAGGTTCTCACCATCGCTCTCGCCGCGCCCGGCGTGACCGGCGTGATCGCGAAGGTCGAGGCCAGGCTGCAGGGCCGCCGGGGTCCTCGGGTACTGCAGCCGTACTATGACCTGGCCAAGCTGGCTCGCAAGGAAGCGCTCGCTCCGGACGGGGCGAGCTGGTTCTTCCTCGCCGCGCCGCTGATCGCGGTGGCGGCGTACCTGACGATCCCGTTGCTGATCCCAGTGCTCACCACCTACGGGCTACCGCTGGGATACATGGGCGACATCCTGGGCGGCGGATTCATGCTGGCGCTGGCCAGCTTCGTGGTCGCGGCCGCCGCGCTGGAAACCGGCAGTCCCTACGCGCAACTCGGCTCGAGCCGAGCGAAGACGTTCTCCGCGATCGGCGAGCCGGTGGTGCTGTTCGTGGTGTTCACCGTGGCGCTGCTGACCGGGACCGACCTGCCATACGCGCTGGCGGCGACGGTACGGTCCAGCGCCGGTCAGATCCTGCGGCCCGCGCACCTGCTGGCGTCCGCCGCGTTGTTCATGGTGATCCTGCTGGAAACCGGCCGGATCCCGGTGGAGACCCACACCGGCACGAACGAGTTCGGGATGATCGAAGAGGCCAGGTCCTTCGAGCACTCGGGTCCGTATCTCGCGCTGCTGAAGTGGGGCAGCGAACTCAAGCAGCTCATCTTGTTCACCATCCTGGCCGACGTGTTCGTCGTGCCATGGGGCCTGGCGTCCACGCAGCAATTGGGCGCCGTGCTGCTGGCGATCGTGGCGCTGCTGGCCAAGGCGGCCGCGATCGGCGTCGTCGTGGCGATCATCGACGACTCGTTCGCGAAGCTCCGCCTATTCAAGATTACCGAGTACGCGTCGGCCGCGTTCCTGCTGGCGGTCCTCGGTGTGTGCACGCTCTTCCTCGGAGGCGGCTGATGGGCTCACCAGGTGTCTACAACGGCGTGGTGGACGTGCTCGCCGCGCTGATGCTGCTGATCGAATTCGGGATGCTGCGGCAGGCGCTGGTCCGGGACCAGGTGCGGTTGTACACCGCGCAGTCGGCGCTGATCTCGGTGCTCGCGATCGTCATCGCCGCCGACCGGGGCCTGCCGGACCTGTACGCGCTCGCCGCCTTGTCGGCGGCGCTGAAGGTGGTGGCCGTACCGCTGGTGCTGCGCCGCCTGCTCCCCAGCCCGGCCAGCGAGGAGACGCCGGGCGTAGCGGCCAGCCACACGCTGAGCCCGGCCAGTGCGGTGCTAGCCGGGATCGGCCTGGCGGCGTTCGGCTTCTTCACCTTCGGATCTCTGGGCATTCATACCCCCGAGGCACCGCCGACGGCCCTGGCCATCGCGGGCGCGATGGTCTTCGTCTCCTTCGGGCTGATGATCGTGCGCCGGGACGTCGCGTCCCAGGCCATCGGGTTCTTCTCGCTGGAGAACGCGATCTCGCTGTCGGCGCTGGTCGTGGCCGCCGGACTGCCGCTGCTGCTCGAAACGGCGTTCCTCTTCGACCTGCTGCTAGCCGTCGTCGTCTTCGGGATGCTGATCCGCGCGCAGCACGCCCGGTCGGAATCGCTGTCGACCGCCGATCTGACGAGGCTACGCGGATGATCGGCGTCATCCTCGCCATCCTGATCGTCCCGCTGGCCGCCGGGCTGGTGTCGTTCCGCGCGTCGGCCCGGGTGGCGGCGGGGATCACCGTCGCCTCCGGGATCTCGTGCTTCGGGCTCGTGCTGGCGCTGATCCCGGAGGCCGCGCACCGGACGCTGAACTACCTGTCGTATCTGCGGGTCGACGCCATCAGCGTGATCTTCCTGCTCGCGACCGGCTTCCTGTACGCGGCGGTGGCGGTGTACGCGGTCGGCTACCTCAAGTCCCATAACGACGAGCGGTACGCGCGCCGCTTCTACCTGGGCCTGAACGTGTTCGCATGGGCGATGCTGGCCGCGCCGCTGATGGGCAGCCTCGCCCTGTTGTGGATCGCGGTGGAGGTCACCACGGTGGTCTCGGCGCTGCTGGTCGCGATCGAAAATACCGACAGAGCCGCCGAGGCAGCGTGGAAGTACGTCCTGATCGCCTCGGCCGGACTGGGCCTGGGGCTGCTCGGCACGATCTTCGCCTACTACGCCGGGGCGCAGGTCCTCGGCGCGCACTCCGACCTCGCGATCCAGCCGTTGCTGCAAGCCGGTGCCCGGCTCCCAAAGACGCCGGTGCGGCTCGCGTTCCTGCTAGCTGTCCTCGGCTACGGAACAAAGGTCGGCCTCTTCCCGGTGCACACCTGGCTTCCCGACGCCCACTCCGAGGCGCCGACGCCAGTGTCGGCGCTGTTGTCCGGGGCGCTGCTGGCGACCAGCTTTTACGCCATCCTGCGCTTCTACCAGGTCGCCGTCGCCGCGCTGGGCAGCGGATTCCCGCGGACCACGCTGCTGGTGTTCGGGATCGTGTCGCTGCTGCTGGCCGCGCTGTACGTGTTCGGCCAGCGCGACATCAAGCGTTTCCTGGCGTACTCCAGCGTCGAGCACATGGGCATCCTCGCGATCGGCCTGTCCTTCGGCGCGCCGATCGCGCTGGCCGGGGTGCTGCTGCACGTCATGGCGCACGCGGCCGCGAAGGGAAACGCGTTCATGGGCGCCGGAGTCTTCACCATCAAGTACCGGACCAAACAGATGGCGACCATGCGGGACGGCCTGCGGCTGCTTCCGTGGAGCGGCCCGCTGTTCCTGCTGGCGATGCTAGCTCTGTCGGCTTTTCCGCCGTTCGGCATCTTCCGCAGCGAGTTCCAGATCGTCGCCGGAGGTCTGTCAAGTGGCCACTACACGGCCGCCGCGATCCTCGTGGTCCTGGTGACGGTCGCGTTCTTCGGGCTGATCGGCTCGGCCACCAGCGTGCTTATGGCACCCGCGCGGCCGACCGACGTTACGGCGAGTGGCGAGCCGAGCGTCTGGATGGTGATCCCGGTGCTCGCCGGGCTGGCGGTCCTGGTGCTGCTGGGCGTGCACCCGCCCGGCGAACTGACGAGCCTGATCACTCACGCGGTGGGAGAACTCTCATGACCATCACAACCACCGAGCCGAGCGTGCTGGCGCTGTGGGAATCGCTGGAGTCCCGGATCGCCGACGGCGACCGGTTCGCGGGCTTGTTCGCGGCCCGCCGAAATGGCTCCGTCGTGCTGTCCGCCCAGGTAGCGGTGCCCGGTGGCATCGACACGCTCGAGGTGGCGCTGCCGCCGGACACCACGAGCTACCCGGCGCTGTCCACCCGGCTCGGTGCCGCGTCCTGGTACGAGCGGGTGATCCATGACGAGACCGGGATCATCCCCGACGGGCATCCCCGGCTCGCACCCCTCATCATGCCGGGGGACCCGCTGCCCAGGCACGTGGCCGGGTACGGCCTGTTCACGATCCCGCACGGTCCCGTCCGCTCCGGCGTACTGGAGTCCATCGAGTACCTGGTGGAGACGCCGGGCGAGGCGATCCCGCACCTGAACCTGCGGATCTTCTACAAGCACCGCGGCATCACCGGCCGGTTCACCGGCCTGACCCCGGCCGACGGCGTGCTGCTAGCCGAACGGACCGAGGGCATCGCCTCGGTCGCGCACGCGCTCGCCTTCTGCCACGCGGTCGAAGCGATCGCCGGCTGCGAGATCCCGCCCGAGGCCGCGCTGATCCGGGTGGTGCACGCCGAACTGGAACGGATCGCCAACCACCTCGATGTCGCGGTCCGGCTGACCGACGCGGCGGGACTGGCGGTCGCCAACGCCCGGTTCGCGCTGCACAAAGAACGCGTGATGCGCCTGGTCAGCGGCTTGTGCGGCAGCCGCTTCGGCCGCGGCGTGGTCGTCCCCGGCGGCGTCCGCGGTGGTCCACCGCAAGGCATCACCGAAGTGGCGGCCAGGCTGGAAAAACAGGTCACCGCGGACGCGAAGCTGCTGATGGGCACGTCCTCGTTCCTCGACCGGCTGCGCGGCACCGGGCCGTTGCTCCCGGACCGGGCCCGCGAACACGGCGCCCTCGGCCCCGTCGGCAAGGCATCGGGCTACGACGACGACGCCCGTCGCGTCCGCCCGTACGACGGCTATTCGCTGCTCCCGCCGGTACCCGCCAGCGAACGCTCCGGCGACGACGCACTGGCCCGGCTTCGGACGCGCTGGGACGAGGTCGCACAGGCTTTCCGTCTCATCCAGCAAGCCACCATTGAGGTATCAAAACGGCGTGACCCGATCCTCCGGGTTCCCTGCGACCCAACCGACGGGCGGTCGGTCGGCTGGGCCGAGGCACCGCCGGGCGAGGTGCTCCACGACGTGACCATCGAGGCGGGCCGGATCAGCGCCTGCCAGCCGCGATCGGCCTCGTTTCACAACCTGGTGCTGATGCACGAGGTATTCGCCGGGGACATCCTCACCGACTTCCCGTTCATCGAGGCCAGCCTCGGCCTGTCCGTCGCGGGGGCGGCCCTGTGAGCAGCATCTGGGTACTGCGCGGGCTGCGCGACAGGGTGGTGACCACCAGGTGGCCGCGTCGCCCCGACGAGTACGCGGGTTCCTGGCGGGGTCCAGTCATCCTCAGCACCGCGTATACCGCGAGTATCCCAGGAAGTGTGGGTGTCGACCTAGCCGAGCTGTGCCCGACCGGGGCGATCGACGAGTCGGATGGCCGGGTGCGGCTGGACCAGGGCCGGTGCATCCTGTGCGGCCGGTGCGTGGCGGCCCGGCCCGACGTGTTCGCCTGGTCGGTGGGTTCGACCGGACCGGACGCGGTGGCGCTGACCAGGGAGGCGCTTGTCGTCCCGCCGCTGCCGGAGACCGACGAGGCGGTAGCGGCGGTCCGGGCCGCCCTCGCCCAGCGCACCGCCGCGCTGCGGCGCAGCGTGCACATCCGGCACGTGGACGCGGGCTCGGACGGCAGCGAGGAGTGGGAGATCCAGGCACTGCTGGGTCCGGTCTACGACATCGCCCGCCTCGGGGTCTTCTTCACCGCTAGCCCGCGCCATGCTGACGTGCTGCTGGTCACCGGGGCCGGCGTACCGGGGATGGCCGGGCCGCTGCGCACCACCTACGAGGGAATGCCGGACCCGAAGGTGGTGATCGCGGTCGGTACCGACGCGGTGAGCGGCGGGTTGCTGGCGGACCGGGCGACCGGGGTGGACGGCATCGTGCCGGTGGACGTGTGGGTGCCGGGGAGTCCGCCACCGCCGTTTTGGATACTCAATGCTTTGCTGATCGCGACTGGGAAGCTGGCGTACGGCGGGAAGGTGGCACGGTGAGCGCGCTGCTGGCCGCCGGACTGATCCTGCTGGCCGCGGCGGCCGGCGTCGGGCTGGTGGCCAGCAGGCCCGGATGGGTGCGCGCCGCGCCGTACGCGCTCGGCGCGGCCGGGTCCGCATGCCTGGCGATCGCGGGCGGGTTCGCGCTCGCGGGCCGCACGGTCCGGCTGGACCGGGCCGGGTGGCTCGGCCAGCCGTACGGTCAGGGGCCGGTTCCCGGCCTGGCCGCGGATCGGCTGTCGGGCATGTTCCTGGTGATGGCGCTGGGCGCGGCGGTCCCGGTGTCGGTGGTGTGCGCGAGCTGGGCGGCCAGACCCGATAGTCCAGCCACCCGGATGCTGGCCGCGGGCTACGCGCTGGCGCTGGGCGCGGCCGTCGTGATCATGACGGCGGGAGACGCGTTCACCGCGCTGTTCGGCTGGGAGGCGCTGACCGCCGCGTTCTACCTGCTGACCGGGGCGAACCGGGCGGAGCCGGACCGGGCGGGCGCGGCCCGGATCACGGTCGCGTTCGGGAAGGTCAGCGGGGCGGCGCTGCTGGCCGGGCTGCTGTTGCTCGCCGCGAAGGCGAACTCGATCGCGTTCGCGGCGTTCGGGCAGGTGCCCGGCGGGGCCGCCCGGACCACCGCGCTGGTGCTGCTGCTGGCCGGGTTCGCGGTCAAGGCTGGTCTGGTGCCGTTCCAGGTCTGGATGCCGCGTGGCTACGCGGCCGCGCCCGGCCCGATCCGCGCGGTGATGGCTGGGGTCTGCGTCAACGTCGCCTTCTACGGCATGTGGCGGGTGCTGGGGCTGCTCGGCCGTCCGCCTGGGTGGCTGGCGGGCGTCATGCTGCTGCTCGGTGCTGCCTCGGCACTGCTGGGCATCGCGCACGCCGCCGTGCAGAATCGGCTGTCGCGGGTCATCGCCTACTCCAGCGTGGAGAACAGCGGGCTGATCATCACCGGGTTCGGCGTCGCGCTGACCGGCGCGGCGATGGGGGAGAGGCGGCTGGTCGCCGTGGGGCTGCTGGCGGCCACGTTGCAGATGGTCGCGCACACGGCGGCGAAGTCGCTGCTGTTCAGCTCCGCCGCTGGGCTGGGCGGGGACGATCTTGAAGAGCTGCGCGGCGCGGGACGCCGGTCGCCGTGGAGCGGCGCTGGTCTCGCGGTCGGGTCGGTGACGCTGGCCGGGCTGCCCCCGACGGCCGGGTTCGTATCGGAGTGGTTCCTGCTGGAATCGCTGATGCAGCAGTTCCGGGTGACGTCACTCGGCGGCCGTCTGACGCTGGCGCTGGCCGGGGCGGCGGTGGCGCTGACCGCCGGTTTCGCCGGGGTGACGTTCGTGCGGCTCGTCGGCATGATCGTGCTTGGTCCGGTAGCCGCCGCGCGCAGCAGTGAGTTCGGCTGGGCCGGGCGGATCGGGATAGCGGTGCTCGCGCTGTGCCCGCTGGCTATCGCCGCGGTCACCCCGCTGGAGATCCGGGTGATCGCCGCTGGACTGTCGCCGGTCGTGCCGAGCGGGCTCACCATGGGAGCGCTGAAGTCCCCGTGGGTGCTGCAGCCGGTGTACCCCGGGTTCTCGATCCTGTCGCCGTCCTGGCTGTGGATCGAGCTACCGCTGATGTTCGGCCTGGTCGCGCTGCTCGCGCTCGGGATGTCGCGGGGGCGGATACTACGGGTGCGGCGGGTTCCCGCGTGGAAGTCGGCGACGATCGGGGTGGACGGTGCCGACTCCTACACCGCGTTCGGGTACGCGAACCCGACTCGGCGGGTGCTGGCTAGCGTGCTGCACACCCGCGCCGAGGTCGTCGCGGACGGGGACTCGGTGCCGCACCTGCGGTACGACTCGGACGTGGTTGAGGTCGTGGAAAGCTGGCTGTACCGGCCCGCCGCGCGGCTGTTCGCGGGGCTGGTTACGGTGGCGAAACGGCTGCAGTCCGGTCGGCTGGACGCCTACCTGCTGTACATGCTGATCGCACTGGTGGCGGTAGTCGCCGTGGTCACGGCCCTCGCTTGAACCGGGCGCCCCGGCGCGGCAGCGGGGAGTGGGTGGGGTTCCGGTACCGCACCGGGACGTGCTCGGGTTACTGCGTGAAGATCGAACCCCTGTAGTACTACTCGCCAGCGGTGCTCGATGTAAACGTAAAAGACTGACCTGTTACCGAGGTGACGGCTGCGAGGGGATCTGGTGGCCACATTCGGTCAGAGCGGTGGTGCCTCAGACGTCCGGTTTCGTAACATCTGCCATGGGGGGCATCGCGACGTGAAACGGGGCACTTAGCATGCGTGGATTCTGGCGTGGTCGGTACCGGGTCGTTGCCTGCCTGGGGCTGGTCGTCTTTCTGCTGGCCGGGGTGAGTGCCGCGGCGGCACCTCGCTTCGCCACCGGTGCCCCCCAGGCGCCGGACCAGCTCCAGGTCAACCTCATGACCAAGCCGCTCGCGGTCGACACGTCATCCGGCGTCAGGTTCTCGTGGGTGACCCGCGACCCGCGTATCGGGGAAAGCCAGAGCGCGTACGAGATACGGCTGGCAACTAGCCCGCAGGGCCTAGGCTCCGGCGGCGTGCTCTGGGATTCCGGCCGCGTTACCAGCACCAGCCCGTGGGGTAGTTACGACGGCCCCGCGTTGCCGGACGGAACGCGTTACTGGTGGACCGTTCGCACATACGACGCGCAGGGTCACCCGGGATCATGGGCCGCGCCCGCCGAGTTCGGCACCGCCCTTGGCTCGGCATGGGACGCGGAGCCGATCTGGTCCCAGTCCAGGTTCCCGCTGTCGCAGTGGACGAACTACACGATCACCGCCGCCTTCACGATCAACGAGAACGCGGCCAGCATCTTCTTCCGCTCCAATGGGACGGACAACGGTTACCTGTGGCAGTTCCGCTCCGACACCGACATCCTCAAGGTGCATGTCGAGGTCGACGGGACGTTCACGGTGCTCAAGGAGGTGCCGCTGCCGATCGCCCTGCACGACGGCACCACCTACGACGTCACGATCCAGGTCTTCGGCTCGACGATCACCACCTGGCTGGACGGCCAGCAGGTGGACGTCACGACCGACAGCACGTATTCCGGCGGCCTGGTCGGCGTGCGCAGCGGCGGCTCCGAGAACGCTTCCTTCAGCTCGCTGGTGGTGACCGCGCAGGACGGGACGGTGCTGTGGCAGAGCCAGGACGGCTCTAACGCGGGCGACCTGAACTGCGTCACCCCAGGCACCGGCGAGTTCACGGTGCCCCAGTCCGCGTTCTGCGTGCTCTCGCAGAACAGCGGCTGGGCGTTCCTGCGGGGCGACGTGACGATCGCCCGCAAGCCCATCCGGTCGGCGACGGTCTACGCGACCGGCGAGTCGACCGAGCCAGCGCTGCAATACGTGTTCCGGCTCTCGCTGAATGGCGGCATCCTCGGCGTCGGTCCGACCCGCGATCCCAACGCCGCCACCTCGTCGGAGTACTCCGCCTGGGACGTGACCGGGGCGCTGCGGCCGGGCACCAACACGTTCGGGACGCTCGCCTACACCACGCAGGACCAGGTCTTCCAGCTCGAACTCGTGGTGCGGTACGCCGACGGCAGCACGCAGGTGTGGGGTACCGGGCCGGACTGGCAAGCGATGGACGGCGGCGAGGTCTACCCGTGGGCGGGCAGCGTCGGCACCGCGTACTACTCGGCACCGGTGGAGGATCTCGACGCCGAGCAGTACCCGTTCGGGTTCGACACGCCGCGGTTCCAGGCGACCGGGACCGGGTGGGCTCCGGCGGCG
Source organism: Streptosporangiaceae bacterium (assembly GCA_050012355.1). Classification (GTDB taxonomy): domain Bacteria; phylum Actinomycetota; class Actinomycetes; order Streptosporangiales; family Streptosporangiaceae; genus JBEKHI01. Next base: position 44,058 of record JBEKHI010000009.1, read on the forward strand.
GTGAAGCCGGCCATCACCGGCCTGGTCCCCACCCAGACCGGCAACGTGCGGCTGGTCGCCCACAAACCGGTGAAGATCACCGACCTCGGGTCCGGGGACTACCTGCTGGACTTCGGCACCACGCAGGTCGGCGGGCTGCGCCTCAGCCTGGATGGCACGGCCGGCCAGCAGGTGACGATCGAGGACGGGGAGGTGCTCTCCAGCCCCACCAGCGTGCAGTACCACCTGAACACCGGCAACGTGTATGACGACACCTGGACGCTGCGAAACGGACCGCAGACCCTGCAGTTCTGGGGCTACCGCGTGTTCCGCTACGTGGAGGTGATCGGCGCGCCGCAGCCGCTGACCGACGCCAACACCGCCGCGGTCGCCCTCGTGTACCCCGACCAGCCGTCGCTGTCGTCGATGACCACCAGCAACCCGCAGCTCAACGAGGTCTGGCAGTTCACGAAGAACACCATCGAGGACCTCAACGTCGACCTGTACATGGACTCCCCGACCCGGGAGCGGGCCGCCAACGACGAGGGCGACGAGTACATCCACCAGCAGTCGCAGGCCGCGGTCGACGGCGACAGCGCGCTGGCCGCGTACTCGCTGCAGTTCGCGCTGGCCTACATGGCCGCCACGCCCACCTCGATCACCGAGTACCGGCAGCTCGCGCCGGTCGCCGCGCTCGTCTCCTACTGGCAGACCGGCGACGACGCGGCGCTGGCTGGCATGTATCCGCAGCTCCAGGAGATGCTGCTGACCAAGTGGCTCGGGTCAGACGGGCTGATCAACATGCCGATCACCGACCTGGCTGGCATATCGGTTCCTGGCGTCCCGACCACCCTCGTGGACTGGCCGGCCAGCGAGCAAGACGGGTTCGTCTTCTCCACCCAGAACACCGTGGTCAACGAGTTCGCGTACGCGGCCTACTCGGCGATGGCGCAGATCGCGACGACGCTCGGCTACACCTCTGACGCGAGCAGCTACCAGCAGATCGCCACTGCCATGAAGGCCGCCATCCAGAGCGACCTGTACGACCCGGCCACCGGGGCTTTCCGCGATGGCGTGGGCATCAGCCATGAGGCCATCCAGTCCAGCGTGTACGCGGTGGCGCTCGGGGTGGCCAGCCCCGCGCAGGCGAAGACCGCCGCCGGCTACATCGCCGGGCGCGGCATGGCGTGCAGCGTCTACTGTGCGGCGTACCTGCTGGAGGCGCTCTACGAAGGCGGCCAGCCGCAGGCGGCGCTCAATCTGCTGACCGCCGACGACGAGACCAGCTGGCTGCACATGATCGACCTCGGCGCCGGCTCGACCATGGAAGCCTGGGACCCCTCACTCAAGTCCAACCTCAGCTATTCGCACCCGTGGGCCACCGGGCCGGCCTTCGTCGTCCCCGAGTACCTGTTCGGCGTGTCGGCGCTCACCCCGGGCTGGGGCAGCGTCATGATCCACCCGCAGCCGGGCGACCTGGCCACCGGATCGCTGCGGATGCCCACCGCCCGCGGCGAGGTCAGCGTCGCGTTCCAGCAATCCAGCGGTCAGTTCATCGCGAACATCACCGTCCCCACGACCGCGACCGCACTGGTCTCGCTCCCCGGGATGAGCGCCGGCTCTACGGTCTTGGTCAACGGCAGGCCGCGGACCGCGGTCGCCGACGCTGGCCTCGCCGTGGTCAGCATCGGCTCCGGCACGTACCAGGTCCGGGTGGCGTCCTAGCGGTATTGTCTGGCCCGTGTGCGATGATCACGAGCATTCGGCAGCCGAGGCGGCCTGGTCGGCCCCGCGCGCCGCGGACGGACCAGCCGTTGATCCGGTGACGCTGCCCGTAGTCGACGAGGTAACGGTCACCACGATGGTCGACAACACCTTCGACGCTTTGCTCGCTTCCAGCGAGGGCGTCAGCAGGCCAGCGATGGGCGCTGGCCGGGTGGCCGCGCCGCAGTTCATCGACGGCGAGACCGCGGCCGGGCTGCGGGCTGAGCACGGTTTCTCCGCTCTGGTCACCGTCCGGAGCGGGAACACGAGCAGCACGCTGCTGTTCGACACCGGCTCTTCACCGGACGCGCTGGCGGTCAACGCTGAGCGTCTCGGCATCGATGTCGGCGGCCTGCGGGGCGTCGTGCTGAGTCACGGGCACTTCGACCACGCCGGCGGCTTCGCTGGCCTGGCCCGGCTCCGTGGCCGGACCGGCCTGCCGTTGACCGTTCATCCCGCGGTGTGGACTCGCAGGCGCCTCCAGTTGCCCGGCGGCCGGGAACTGGAGATGCCCACCCTGTCGCGGGGCGCCCTGGAGCGGGAAGGGTTCGAGGTGATCGAACGACGGCAGCCGTCGCTGCTGGCTGGCGGCATCCTGATCACCGGCGAGGTAGACCGCGTCACCGAGTTCGAGCATGGAATGCCACCCCAGCATCAAGCCTGGGACGGGCACGCCTGGCAGCACGACCCCACCGTCATCGACGACCAGGCGCTCGTGATCAACGTGCGTGACCGGGGACTGGTGGTGATCACCGGATGCGGCCACGCCGGGGTGGTCAACATCCTGCGCCACGCCATGCGGCTGACCGGCGTCAGCCGGCTGCTCGCCGTCATCGGCGGTTTTCACCTGAGCGGCCCCGCGTTCGAGCCGATCATCGACCCGACCGTGGCCGCGCTCACCGAGCTCGCGCCCGAGCTGATCGTCCCCGGCCACTGCACCGGGTGGCGCGCTCAGCACGCACTGGCGGCGGCGCTGCCCGACGCATGGGCGCAGACCAGCGTGGGAACCAGGTACACGCTCAGCGTCCCCGGCTAAGGCAAGCCGAGGCCCAGCCGCAGGGCGCGCTCGCGGGAACGCCTCGGGAAGGCGGACGAACCCGTCGGCGACGAACCGCTCGACCTCTTCCGTCGTAAGCACGACGGCGGGCTCAACCCGGCCCCCCGGGCCTGGTTCCGCCCGGCGGCCGGGTCGGGTGCGCCAGCCTCGGTGGCCCACGCGATGTAGCCGTCCGGCCTGATCAGCAGCGCCGCGGCCGGAGCGGACTTGGTCAGG
>JBEKHI010000010.1:0-46891 GCA_050012355.1 Streptosporangiaceae bacterium
GCCGGGGCGCCGCCCGGGCCGGCTGGGATGCCGCCGCGGGCTCGGCGATCGCGACCGCCCTCGTCGGCGGCGCCATCCTGAGCTTTTACGGCAACCTGTCGCACTATTGGTGGGCGCTGATATTCCCGGTCGCTGGAGTCGCGCTGATCGTCGGCGGAGGTGCTTACCTCGGCCTGCGCTTGGCTGCCAGGCTCATCCGGCTGACGCTGGGCCACCTTCCCGGATGGACTCGTTCGGCGCGGCTCTGCCTAGGGGCGACCGTCGTTGGGTGCGGCGCCGCGCTCGTCGCGGGTGAGGGACCGGCGCTCGCGGCGATCCTCGCGTTCTGCTTGCCGGCGGTGCTTGTCGCCGGGTGCGGGGGGTGGGCCTGCGCGTTCACCCGGCGCTGGCCAGGTCCCGCACCCGACGTGATCGCGGTCATCACGATTGCCGCCTGCCTGCTGGTGCTGGTCCGCCGTTCGCTGCTCACCGCCGAGCCGGCCGCCGGGGTGCTGTTTCCGGTCGCGGCCTGGGGCGCGTTCCGTATCTGGCGTGCGATGGCCCGATCGCACCGGCTGGCGGTCGCGGCCGCGGCGAACGTCGTCGGCTCGCTGCTGTTCGGCGGCCTGCTGGTGCTGCTGCTGGTGTGGCTCGCGAACGTCCTCCGGTTCACCGTGCCGGTGGTCGCGACGCTCCGCTGGTGCCTAGAGCAGATCGGATCCCGCGCGGACCTGCCGTGGTGGGCGTGGACCGGCCTGTACGCCGTGCTGGCCGGGGCGGGCCTGGTGATCGTCCGCCGGCCGGACCTGCTCCGCTCGCGCCGTGCGTGGCGCCGGTTCGTCCCGGTCACCAGCCGGTCCCAGCAGGTGCTGACCTGCCTGCACGTCAGCCTGCTGGCGATCGTCCTGGTCGGGCTCGCGGCACCGCCCTCGGCCGGTCAGGTGGTCCGGCAGCACCTGCGGGCAGCGTACCTGGTCGCGCTGCAGCGGGAGTTTGATGACGCGGCGGAACTGTCCGCCTACCGGACAATCAGCCAGCAGTTCACCCCGGGACCTCCGCAGCGGACGCTGACCGCGCTGGTCGTCAAGGTGCACGATGTCGCCAGCCCGGGCGGCAGCGGGATCGAGGACGATCTCGCCCGGCACCTCGGCGAGGAGCAAGCAGCCGTACTGGCGCTACCACCGGTGCCGACGGAGGTGGTGACGGCAGCCGCCCTGGGCGGTGCCGACCTCGCCGCCCAGGCGGGCACGCTCGAGAGCCTGGATGACGCCGACGATGCCACCGGCAGCCTCGTCGAGCAGGCCGCCGATGTGGCCGCCAAACTGATCGCGAGCACCATCTCCATCCCATCGATCACCGACAACGAGGTCTTCCAGGTGATCCGTGAGTACCTGAGCGGCCTCATCGAGGAGAGCCGGATCACGGACGTGTTCTCGGCGTGGATCAAGCACCTGCCGGGCGCCACGCGGCCCGCGGCGGCCGATGCCCTCATCACGCCCGATCCAGCCAGGCTGGAAGCGGTGGCCAACGCGACGCTCACTCAGGAAATGCTCGCCCAGGGCCTGGGTAACCCGGCCACTGATCCTGACGCCCCGAGCGCAGCGTGGCAGCTCGCCCAGGACGAACAGCCACTGGATGCCGCGGTCGACGTCACCAACCAGACGCTCTACCTGCAGGACCCCTCGTCGCGACCCCAGCGCCAGCGCGAACACGTGCATGGCGGTTACCGACGGCCCCACAAAACCCCCGATCTCCGGCAGCGTCACCGAAACCACCCGCTTGTCGGGGTTCACCGGCACCTGGGTGGCGTTCACGTACACGGTCAGCGGCTGCGACGAGCCGCTCTGGGAGTTCCGGTACGGCATGGTGGCGACCGCGGTGTCGCCGGTCACCGGCGCCCCGGCCCAGTCACCGAAGGTGACTTCCGCCGATGACGAGGTGCCGTCGCTGTAGTTGATCAGGACGAGTCCCTGCGAGGTACCGCTGGTGGAGGTGCCGAGCAGCCCGAGGGTGCTGTCCCCGCGCGAGCCGTTCACCAGGACGGTCTGCGCGTCGGACAGCACGTTGTCCGACGCGCAAGCAGCCGCGCTCGGCCAGGTGTAGCTGAGCCCGCCAGAGGTAACGGAGGCACCGGGCGTGAGACCGGCCGCGGCCAGCGCCTGCTCCGACAGGCTGAACCCGTCGCCGTCGAGGTTTCCGCAGCCCTGGTCGGTGTCCGCGGTGATCCCGGCATTGTCGTAATAGTCAGACAGCTCCGCGGTCGGCGTGATGGCGAGCGTCTCGCTCGGAGAGTACGCGCCCGCCGCGTCCACCACGTTGATGGTGGCCGTCGTGCCCGGCTCCACCGACCATCCGCCGCTCGGCTCCGGGACGGTAAAGGTGATAGCCCGGTCGCTCCACGAATCGATCCGCAAAGTGGCGTCGTTGACCGGTGAACCCCAGTACGTGCCCGCATCGGAGAACTGCACGTACCCCGGAGTGGAGCCGAACCCGCTTCCCCGGATCGTGACGGTCTGCCCGGCGCTGGCGGTGCGCGGCCAGACCGATTGCCCGCGCGGGCCCGGATAGCCGGTGGTGCCGAGCTCGTTGAGGTTGATCGACGCGCCCATCGCCATGTACCCGGCGTCGTTCGGGTGCAGGTGGTCGCCCGAGTCGAACGCGGGCAGATAGCGCAGCGGGTCGGCCGGGTCGCGGACCGTCTTGTCGAAGTCGATCACGCCGTCGTAAGCGTGGCTCGTCCGGATCCAGTGGTTCACCGCCGCCCAGGTCTGCGCTTCCGCCGGATCGTACGTGGTCCAGCCCTGGAACGGTGTCAGCGTCGCCCCGATCACCTTCAGCCCGGCGGCGTGCCCCATGTCGATGAGCTGCTGAAGCCCGGCGATGATCGCGTTCGGGTCCAGCTGGTTCGGGGTCTGCTGGATGTCGTTGATCCCCAGCAGGATGATCACCGTCCGCACGCCAGGCTGGTCGACCACGTCGCGCTGGAACCTGGACAACGCCGCCGGGCCGAATCCGTTGCCGCCGTCGAGCAGGATCCGGTTCCCGCCGATGCCCGCGTTGAGCACGCCTAGCTGGTCGCGGGACGGCAGCGCGAGCAGCCGGTCGGCGAGGATGTTCGGCCAGCGGTAGTCGAGGTTGTAGGTGGACTGGTAGCCGTCGGTGATCGAATCACCGAACGTCACGACATCGCCGCGCGCCTGGCTGCCGTCCACCGAGACGCCGGTCAGCAGGTAATACGAGCCGGTGGTGTCCGGGAACGCACTGGCGCTCGTCGCGTCGGCCTCGTCGGCCCCGCTGGTGTAATACGAGTACTCCTGCGCGTCCGGGTGGTAGGTGAACGTCGTCGAGTCTCCCGGCGTGTACGTGGTGACCAGCAGGTCGCTGTTGGCCGGGACGGCCAGCCGGATCGGATCGCTCCACACGTCCTGACCAGCCGGGATCGTCACCGACGCGGCCCCGCCGAACGTGACCTGGGTCAGCGTCCCGGCCTCGACGTCAGCGCTGCCAGTAGCGGCGGGCAGCGCGACCGTCGCGTGCGCGACCACCAGCGGCGTAGCGCCGAAGACGTTGGAGATGTGAATCCGGATCTCCTTGCCGCCGATGCTGGTGTGCACGATGTTGCGGATCGTGCAGTCATCGCACCCGAGGTCGTTGTACCCGGACGGCGCGGCCTCCCAGGTGCCGAGCCACTGCCCGGTCCCCGGCGCGCTGGCCGCCGTAGCGCCGGCCGACGAGCCAGCGTGCGCAACTGCCGGGATGACCATAACGCCGATTACCAGAGCCGCCACGCCAACCGCGATCCGTACGGTGGTCAGGATGAGCCGGAGCATTGCACCTCCTCGGGGCAACGCCGTCAGGCCGACAACGTTGTCATCGCCGCTGATGCTACGCCTCGCTCAGAGGCCGTCAAGAGGTCGTCCGCGACGGCTTGGTGAGCGGGGAGAGAGGGCTGGGTGACCGGGGAGATGTGAGCACGTCGTTATGGAGAAAGGGTCTTGTTGAGTCCTTTGAGGAATATGACAATCTAGGTCAAGATCAGGCCTAGCCTCACGGGTAGGGTGCGAGATTATGACGACATTCGTTCCGCCTCCGCTGGCCATCGGGCTTGACATCGGCGGCACCAAGCTCGCCGGCGGCGTTGTCACATCCGACGGCACCGTACTGGAGCGGGTGCGGAACGTGCCTACCCCGGGCCAAGGCGGCGACCGGTTCGTCTCGGTGCTGACCCGGGCCATCGAGGACCTGCGCTCCCGGCATCCGGAAGTGGCCGCGATCGGAGTCGGCGCCGCCGGGCTGGTGTCGTGGCCATCGGGATACCTCAACTGGGCGCCGCACAACCCCTACCGCGACCTGCCGCTGCGGGACGTACTCGAGGAAACCACCGGGCTGCCGACCGCCGTTGACAACGACGCGAACACAGCGGCCTGGGCCGAGTACCGGCTGGGCACCGGGTGCCCGGACTTCGCGATGATCACCGTGGGCACCGGGCTTGGCGGCGCCGTGATCCTCGATGGTGAGCTACGCCGCGGCCACCATGGCTTCGCCTCCGAGATTGGCCACATCATCGTCGACCCCGCCTCCAGCATCCGCTGCGCCTGCGGCCACCTGGGCTGCCTGGAAACCGTGGCCTCCGGCTCGGCCCTTGGCCGGCACGGGCGGCAGGCGGCCGCCGCCGACCCCGGCGGGATGCTCGCGACGCTGGCCAACGGGTCCGCGAACGTCACCGGTGAGACGGTGTGGGCCGCGGCCCAGGCCGGCGATGAGGTGGCGCTATCGCTGTTCGGCATCATCGGGCGGTGGCTGGGGATCGGGAGCGCGACGCTGGCTTCGCTGTTTGACGTGGACCGGATCGTGATCGGCGGCGGTGTCGCGGCGACCGGTGACCTGCTTCTGGAACCGACCAGAGCTAGCCTCGGGCAGCACCTCTTCGGGGCCGCGCACCGGCCGCCGGTCGACATCGTCCCCGCCAGCCTCGGGCCGGACGCGGGGTGGATCGGCAGCGGGCTGCTCGCCCTCGACACCATGTGCCTTGAGGAGCCGCCCCGCCGGGTAGATCAACGGGACCCCGCGGCCGCCGTCTAGCGGATCTGAGCCGCGGCGTTAGTCAGCCTGGCTGGAATCGCGTCGCTCGATGGTCTCGGGGCTGAGGCTCGAACCGCGTCGCTGGATGGTCGCGAGGCTGTCGATGAGGGCCCGCCAGACCGCGGTGAGGCTGCCCGCTTCGGGTACGTCACCGCGGATGACGCCACCGTCGTCCCCCAGCGCGTCAACGGCGGCGCGGGCGGCGGTGATAATCGCCTGATCGGTTATCTCCAGCGTGACGCGCTCATCCGTGACATGAATGCTCATCTGACGGCGCCCCGCTTCCTCTGGGAGTTCATCGCTGGTCCCGGTGACGTCGGCGTCCCGCAGCGCCTGGCGTACTTGGTCGAGGTCGATGCCGAAGCCAATGAGGACCCGGGCCGCGGCCGTGTCCGGGTCGCCGAGGGCGGCGAACAGCAGGTCGTGCGATCCGACCGGGCGGGCAACGGCGACCCGGGCCGCCTCGGCCAACGCGGCATCCGCCGCGGGGGTCGCGTTCAACCCGGTCCCTCCGGCGGTTTCGGTGGCACGCTCCCAGCGCCGCTTCTGGCCCTGGCCAGGGGAAAGGGCGGCCAACTGGTCAAGCACCGCGAGGCGGACCGCCAGCAGATCGCTGTGCTTCTTGACGATGCTCGAGCCGACGCTCTCCGGTTCCCTGATCACCCCCAGCAGCAGGTGCTCGGTACCGATGTAGTTGTGGCCGAGCTGAAGTGCCTCGCGGAGCGCCAGTTCCAGGGTCTTCTTCGCCCGCGGGGTAAACGGTATGTGGCCGGACTGGTCCGATTTTCCCTCTCCGACGGCTTCGATGACCTCGGCCCGGGCCCCGTCGAGGGACATCCCGAAACCGAAGAGGACCTTGGCGGCGATGCCCCGTGGCTCGCCGAGCAGCCCGAGCACGATGTGCTCGGTGCCGATGTAGTTATGGTGCAGCCGCCGGGCCTCTTCCTGGGCCAGGACGATGACGCGCCGCGCGTTATCAGTGAACCTCTCAAACATGAGACCAGGGTGCTACGTGCTTTTAACCTAGTCAATACCATGCTATTAATAGGGCTATGGATTGGGAGGACAGGCTAGACGACTGGGAACTCGAACTCGAACTGACCGCCCGTCTCGAGGGCTCGGACTGGGTAACCCTGGAACGAGCGGTGGCCGAGACCGGTGTTTCCCGCGCGGCGCTGCGCAACTGGTACCGGACCGACCAGATACCTTCCCGGCTGGTCGATGGCCCGCACGGCCCCCAGCGCCTGGTCCCGCTCGCGGTCGTCGCCGAGCGCGCCCAGGCCTCCCCCCGGTTGCGCAAGGCAGCCGAGCGACGACTGTCCGACGAGGCCCAGATCGAGGTTCTCCGGCACCGGATCGACCAGCTTGAGCTCCGGCTCGCCGCCCTCGAGGAGAAGGCCGGCGGCTAACGGGCCGTTTCTTGGCGGTGCGGCCCTCCCCAGACTCTTTGATCGGCAACGCCGCACCACCCAGCAAAAAGCTCCCCGGGTGAGTCAGTGCGTGCCACCTCAGGGCCGATTGGACATTTTTGGCACTGGGTGCCATAATAGGGGTATGGCAAGCACGAAGGACTGGTTCGAGACGGTCGAGGAAGCCCGTCGCCGCGCCGTGCGACGGGTCCCGCCGTCGGTGGCGTCGGCGCTGGTCGCTGGCTCGGAAAAGGGCCTGACCCTGCACGACAACGTGGACGCGTTCAGCGAGATCCGGTTCACTCCTCCCCATATCGCGGATCTTCCGGCGTCCCGGTCGCTGGCAACCCGGGTGCTCGGCGTGGACATCTCGCTGCCGGTCATCACCTCGCCGGTAGGTGCGCAGGCAGTGCACCCGGAGGGTGAGTCCGGGGTCGCGCAGGGAACGCTCAACGCGGGCACCGCGATGGGCCTGTCGAGCTTCGCTTCGCAGCCGGTCGAACAGGTGGCCAAGGTCAACCCGAACCTGTTCTTCCAGATGTACTGGTCCGGGGACAAGGACAAGATGCTGTTCCGGGCGGACCGGGCTAAGGCCGCTGGGGCCAAGGCGCTGATCGTGACGCTGGACTGGTCATTCTCCAACGGGCGCGACTGGGGCTCACCGGCGATCCCGGAGAAGATGGACCTTCGTGCGATGCTCCACCTCGCGCCGGAGGGGATCCGCCGCCCGCGTTATGTGCTGGACTGGTTCCGGCATGGCGGACTGCCCGATCTCACGGTGCCGAACATGACGGCTCCCCCCGGCGATCAGCCTCCGACGTTCTTCGGCGTGTATGGCGAGTGGATGCAGACGCCCCCGCCCACCTGGGCGGACATCGCCTGGTTGCGCTCGGCGTGGGACGGGCCGTTCGTGGTCAAGGGGGTCATGCGGGCCGACGAGGCACGCCGCGCGGTGGACGCCGGCGCGACCGCGATCTCGGTGTCCAACCACGGTGGTAACAACCTGGACGGCACGCCCGGATCGATCCGCGCACTGCCTTCGGTGGCCGCCGCCGTCGGCGACCAGGTGGAGATCCTGTTTGATGGCGGCATCCGGCGCGGCAACGACGTGGTGAAGGCGCTGGCACTCGGCGCGAATGCCGTGCTGATCGGCCGGGCTCACCTGTGGGGCCTCGCCGCCAACGGTTCTGCCGGGGTCTCCAACGTGCTGGAGGTGCTGCGCGGCGGGATCGATTCCTCGCTGCTGGCCCTCGGCCACACCTCGATTAACGACCTGTCCCCCGATGACGTGATCCTCCCGGAGGACTTCAGCCGCGGGCTGTGATCCCAGGTGAGTGCTGCACTACCCATGAAACAGTGCGGGTGGTGCACCACTGACCAGCAAAGGACGCGGATCAGCCCGCGAGCGGGTTTTCGTCGCAGGCGCGGGACGGGGGGCGGTGGCCGATCGTGACCGGGATTGTGCGGTGCGAGTGGTCGGCGCTGGGGCGCGGCTTAGGGGCCGCGGTGGCCAGCGCCAGCTCACCGTAGCCTTGGACGCACTCGGGGTCGGGACCATCTAGCGGCAGGCCGGTGAAGAATTTCGCGGCCATGCAGCCGCCGCGGCACGAGTCGTAGTGCCCGCAGGACTGGCATGCGCCGCCGCCGGACGGCTCGCGAAGCTGGGTGAACAGCTCCGAGGATCGCCAGACCGTGGCGAAACCGCCATTGTCGCGGACGTTGCCCGCCAGGAAGTTCTCGTGGATCGCGAACGGGCACGCGTACACGTCGCCCACCGGGTCTATGAGGCAGACCACCCGGCCGGCACCGCATAGGTTGAGGCCGGGAAGCGCCTCCCCGTACGCGGACAGGTGGAAGAACGAGTCGCCGGTCAGCACACCATCGCCGTTCGCCACCAGCCAGTCGTACAGCTCCTTCTGCTGCTGCGGCAGCGGGTGCAACGACGACCAGACGTCCGCGCCCCGGCCCGAGGGCCGCAACCGGGTCAACCGCAGCTGCGCGCCGTAGGAATCCGCCAGCCGCTTGAACTCGTCGAGCTGCGAGACGTTCTCCCTGGTGATCACCACCGAGACCTTGAACCCCTCGAAGCCGGCCTCCGCGAGGTGGCGCATCGCGCGGGTGGCCGTCGCGAACGAGCCAGCGCCGCGCACCGCGTCGTTCACCTCGGCGGTGGCGCCGTCGAGCGAGATCTGCACGTCGACGTAGTCCGACGCGGCGAGCCGCTGCGCGGCAACCGCGTCGAGCTTGATCCCGTTGGTGGAGAACTTGACGCCCACCTGGTGGGCGGTCGCGTAGTCCACCAGGTGCCAGAAGTCCGGCCGCACCGTCGGCTCGCCGCCGCCGATGTTCACGTAGAACACCTGCATCCGCCGCAACGTGTCGATGACGGACTCGCACTCGGCGGTGGTCAGCTCATGCGGGTCACGCCGACCGGAACTCGACAGGCAGTGCACGCAGGACAGGTTGCACGCGTAGGTCAGCTCCCAGGTCAGGCAGATCGGCGCGTCAAGGCCCCGCTCGAACCGGCCCGCCAGCCCCGAGTTCGCGGCCTGACCAGGATTCTGCACGCGATCGCTAGGCCCGCCGACCCCACCGCGGGGCACGATCATTCCGCTGGCGGCCAGCGATCGCAGAGCCCTGGAGTACGCGGGGACCTCGGCGGCCGCGATGCCAGCGGCGGCACAGGCTGCCCGGGCGGACGGCTGGCCGTCGAGCTGGCGCAGCACGTCGAGCAGCGTGGTCCGCTTGAGGAAGGACAGCCCGCGAGTACCGAAGTTGTAGAGCATCGCGCCGAACGACTCCGGCCGGACCGCGGTGCGGTCGTCTAGCCGCCACGGGCTGTCCAGGTCGAAGGATTTAGTAGACACCGCACATGCCGTCGATCGAGACCTCCTCGACCAGCAGGTCGTCGTCCACCAGCGTCTCGTCGGCGGCAGGCTCGGTCACCTGGTCGTCCATGAGTCCTCCTTCGTCTCCTGGTATTTATGGCACCCAGTGCCATAGTAGCGCTACCAGGCCCGCGACCGGAAGGGGCCATAGGATGACTTCGTGGAAGCGACGCGTCAGGGCCGCAGGCGAGTGACATCGCGGGCGGAACTTGAGCACGCTGCGTTCCGCCTGTTCGAGGAGACCGGATTCGAGCAGACCACCGTCGATGACATCGCGGCCGCGGCCGGGATCGGGCGCCGTACGTTCTTCCGGTACTTTCCATCCAAGAACGACGTGGCCTGGGGCCGGTTCGACACCGAACTCGACCGGATGCGAATCCGGCTGAAAGCCTCGCCGCCGGACGTCCCGTTGATGGACGCGATCCGCGAGGCCCTGGTGGACTTCAACCGGGTCGATGATGCCCAGGTCCCGTGGCACCGGCGCCGGATGGCGCTGATTCTTCGGGTCCCCGCCCTACTCGCGCACTCCACGCTGCGGTTCGCCGACTGGCGCGAGGTCGTCGCGGAGTTCGTGGCGTCCCGCACCGGCACCCGCACCGGCGATCTCGCTCCGCAGGCGATTTCGCACGCCGTGCTCGGCGTGGCGATCGCCGCCTACAACCAGTGGCTGGACGACCCGGAGGCCGACCTCGGGTTCCTGCTCGATTCGGCGATGCGTGAACTGGCCGCAGCGTTCACCCGAGACTGAGCACGACGGGAAGGCCCGGCTGGTGCATTCTGCGCTAACGCGGGCTGGGTGATGCAATGATTTACTTATGTGGGAAAAGCTCGAGATGCGGGAGATCCGGCACCGTTCCCCCGTTCCGCCCGGGCAGCGTCCTCGGCCCGATCTGCCGGCTGGCACCGATCTGGTGCCGCAGATCCAGCACATTGTCGTGCTCATGATGGAGAATCACTCCTACGACAATTACCTGGGCGCGCTGAGCGGACGCGGCGACGGATTCACCGCGGCGGATCCGAAGGGGCTGCATAGACTCGCCAGCACTGTTCAGGAAACGGACGACCCCACGCAATCCTGGCGGGCTAGCCACGTCCAGTACGGAAACGGCGACAACAGCGGCTTCCCCAAGTCAGTGCCCGGCTATGACCCGTCGATCCCCATGGGCTACTGGACTGAGCAGGACCTGCCGTTTTATTACGGGCTCGCGCGAACATTCCCGCTCGCGGACCGGTGGTTCTGCTCGTGCCTCGGTCCGACATTCCCGAACCGGCGGTTCCTCATCTCGGGCACCTCAAACGGGCTGATCGACGACCTGCCGTACGACCTGATCGATTTCCCGCCCGCGGGCACGATATTCGATTCGCTTACCCGCAACGGGATCCACTGGGTGGATTACCACAACGTGCAGCCCACGAAAATACTGGTCAAGCGGCTACTCGGCCAGGGCGGGCTTATCGCGGTCCGGCGGCTCATGCAGTTTCAGCGCTGGTTTCCGCCGCTGGCCAACCTGGAGCGCGGCAACAAGTCATTCACCGCCGACCTGTACCCGCTCGGCTTGGCGGGCTGCGTACGGCACCTGCGGACGCTGCAGCGGTTCTTCGCCGACGTCGACGCGGGGACGCTCCCGCCATTCAGCATCGTCGATCCTGATTACATAACCTTCTCCGAGGAGAACCCGCAGGACATCCAGCGCGGCGAGGCGTTCGCCGCCGAGGTGATCAACCGGGTCATGCGCGGCCCCGCCTGGAAGTCGACGCTGCTGATCTGGACCTACGACGAGCACGGCGGCTATTTCGACCACGTGCCACCGCCCGCGGCGGTTCCGCCCGACAACATTCTGCCCCGCAACCTGGTGCTGAACGCGCCCCGACCGGTACGCGCGGTCCTGAGCCGGCTGTTTCACACCGAGTTCGAGAAGATCGAGGACCTCGACGAGGGCACCCGGACCTACGACCGGCTGGGTTTCCGGGTCCCCACGGTGATCGTGTCGCCGTACGCACGGCCAGGCTTCGTTACCTCGACCGTGCATGATCACACGTCCCTGCTCAAGCTGATCGAGGAGAAGTGGAACCTGCCGACGCTGACCGAGCGGGACGCGGCGGCGACGGCGCCGTGGGAAGCGCTGAACCTGTCCGCCCCGCCCGCGTTCCGCGAGCCTCCGGAGCTGCCCAAGTCCGCGATCCCGTGGAGTCCGGAATCCCTGATCTAGAGATTTAGCGGGCGGTGCGCGCCTCTTCGATGGTCAGCTCGGCAGCCGGGTCCGCTTCCAGGCGGTCGTCGGGTATCGGCTTGCCGCTCTTGATCGACAAACCGTACGTACCGTCCTTGATCCTCTGCAGTGCCCGGTCGATGGCCTCCAGCCGTTCGGTCAACCGCTCGGAAATGGATTCGTCCTCATACTCCTGGGTGAGCGGCTGCGCGACATCCGCCATGTCGCCGGTCGCGCCATCGGCCTCGGCCTGGCGATCCTCCGCACCCGCCTCCCGCTCATCCTTCAGCAAGCTCTCAACTTCCGCTTGCTCGCTCAGCAGCGACTCGCGCGCCCGGTTTACATCCATTTACTAGCCTCCTGTGTCCGCGTTAGCCGTACCCAACTGTCGCACACAGGACTCTGAGCTCACTCACGGGCAGCAGGGTTAAGGTCACCTACTCACGGTTAAAATTGATCACAATGCGTAATCGACTGATGACCTTCCCGTGGGTGCGGTACCGGACCCAGATCGTGGTCGCCGTTGTGGCGGTGAGCGCGATCGTGCTCGTGTTCCATGGCGTGACCACCCAGCGCTCGCCCACCGGGCTGAACGGCGCCGCGACCGGGCTGGCCAATGTCGCCGGGAAACAGAGCGCGCACAAGCCCACCGGGACAGCGACACCGGCGGCCAGCGCTTCCGCCCAGCCCGACGCCGACGCCAGCGCCAGCACCAGCACGGGCACCAGCACCAGCACGGGCACGAGCATCGCGGAGCCGGTCGACCCCGCGATGTTCGCGCCGGGAGGGTGCGTCGCGTATCCGCCGGTGACCGGGAACCGGGGCCTCACCGTCTTCCTCGACGCCGGCCACGGCGGCGAGGATCCTGGCGGCGTCGGCGAGACGATGCAATGGCACTCGATCGCCGAGGCGTGGGTCAACCTACGCGTCGAGATGGATGCGATGACGCTGCTCACCCAGCAGGGCTTCCGGGTCGTCGTCTCGCGTAACGGCCCCGGCCTGGTGCACCCGCTCGGGCCCGGAGACTCCGACGACGACATGCTGACCCCGCAGGGGCTTCGAGCGGACATCGCGGCCCGCGACATCTGCGCGAACATGGCCGGCGCGAACCTGCTGATCGGCATCTACATGAACGCGGGATACTGGGGCGGCGGTTCGGTGACCGCCTACTGCGCCGCCCGGCCCTTCGCGGCCAGCAACGAGCGATTCGCCGGGATCCTGCAACAGGATGTGCTGCACGAGCTGAACTCGCGTGGCGGATACGACATACCGAACCTCGGGCTGCAGACCGACGACCAGGTGGGTTCGAGCTCGTCGGCCGCCGCCGAGAGCTACGGTCACCTCATGCTGCTCGGGCCCGCCAAGGCCGGTTACTTCAGCACGCCGAGCGAGATGCCCGGCGCGCTGATCGAGCCGCTATTCCTCACCGACCCGTTCGAGGCGTCGGTCGCGGCTAGCGCACGCGGGCAGAGCCTGATCGCGGGGGGAATCACTCACGCCGTTATGGACTACTTCACAAACCCTGGCTGAACGACTCCGGCGCTCGGCGCTGTGGCACCATTGACTGGTGACCTGGAAAGCTCCTGAAGTGACGCGGATCGACGATCTGACCAGCGCTCCTGAGCGAAAGGCGCTGGAGAGCTGGCTGACGTGGCACCGGTCCACGCTGTTGTTCAAGTGCCAGGGGCTCACCGGTGAGCAACTAGCCGAGCGGTCCGTCCCGCCGTCGACGCTGTCGCTGCTCGGCCACGCCGACCTGCTCCGCGAGCGGATCGACGGCGTCACCGGGGATTAGAGCCGACCCGGTAACCGTCTCGCGGTTACCGGGCCGACCAGGTTACTTACTTGAAGGACTCGAGGTAAGCGAAGCCGACCGAGCCGACGCCGGTCGCAGCGCTGTAGCCGTCTCGCAGCGCCAGCAGCGACTGTCCCGAGCCGTCGATCCCGGCGGTGTCCAGGTAGGTGAGCACCGGGGTCTCCTGCGTGTAGGGGTCGGTGTACCACTGTTCCGCGTAGTCGATGGAATGGGCGGCGGGCTTGATCACGGTGGTGAGACCGAGCTCGTAGTCCGAGTAGATCTCGGGGTTGGCGAAGCCGATCGGCGAGCCCTGTGCCTGCTCAGCGAGGGCCTGCATGCCCGCGAACAGCGGGGTGGCGAGGCTGGTGCCGCCCCAGCGGGCACGCGAGTACGCGTAGCTTCCGTCCGGCTGCTCCGTGGTCTCGCCGATGTCGATGCCGGTTCCCGGGTCGGCGTCCATCGCGACGTCGGGGGTTTCCCGCATCGGCGTGCTGCTGGTCGTCCCGTCGGGAAGCGTCTCGCTCAGTGCGGCCGGGACGACGCCTTCCTGGTACCAGGGCTGGTCGTAGTCGTAGCTGGTGCCGCCACCGCCGCCCTCGTAGAAGTCGGCCGGGTACGTGCCGGGCAGCGGGTCGCTCCACGACGTTCCGCTGGCGGCGAGCTCGTCGCGCCAATCGCCGTAGCTAGTCTCGAATTCATAGTTGCCATTGGCCCCGATCGCCAGCGCCGTGCCGCCGACGCCGGTCGCCCAGGTACTGGACGCCGGGTAGGTGGCCTGGATCTTGTCGGAGCCCTCTCCCGCGCCCTCGGCCGTGGCCGGGTCGTTGTACCCCGCGTCACCGGCGGCGAAGTAAAAGCCGATGCCTTCGGTCGCTCCCTGCTCGAAGATCGAGTCGTAGGCGGTCATATTCGCCGCCTCCTGGTCTTCGGGCGCCGCCCACGAGTTGCTGACGATGTTCGCGAGGTGGTTGTCGACGATGTTCAGCAGGGCGGTCTCGAAGTCATCGTCGTTGCAGCTCGCGGCGCCGACGTAGAGGATGTTCGCGGCCGGGGCGATGTCGTGCAGCGCCTCGGCGTCGATCGTCGCCTCGGTGTACCAGCCGCCCGCGCCGCAGTCGGTCGTGGAGTTCCAGGACGACGCCATGCTCTCGCTGAACTGTCCCGCGCTGAGCCCCGCGACCCCGTTGTCGGCGGAGTACTGGTTCACGTCGGATTCGAGCGTGGGGTCCTGGTAGGCATCAACGATCGCCACGGTCACGCCCTTGCCGGTTAGCCCGGTCGCGGCCGCTCCATACGCCGAGCGGAGCTGCTGCGGGGTGTAGCCACAGCTCACCCAGGAGGGTTCGGCGCCGTAGGCGGACGGCAGGCCGGACGCCGCGCTCTGTCCCCAGTACGAGCTGCACGACCCGGTGTTCCACCGGTTCTCCGGCGGGGTCGGGTCCGCGTCGGCCGGACGCTCCACGTGCGCCGCCGAGTCGAGCCCGGTGACGGTGAGCACCGACGGCGCGATCGCGGCGGGGACTCGTGCGTCGGACTCCGGTGCCTGGGCCAGCGCACCGTCCTCGCGGTACTCCCCGAACCGGACAGCGAACGCCCGCCCGGCAGTCGTGACCGTCGACGTGACGGATACGTAGTGATCGTTCACCGCGGTGACCTTGAGGCCCGCCGACCTGGCCCAGGAGGCCACGGCGGCGCGCTGCGCTGACGTGGAACCGAACCGGGCGCGATACTGGGCGGGGGTGAGGAAGCGGTGGTATTCGGGGCTGTGCGGGGTCGAAACCTCCCGCGCGTACTCGGCCAGGGCTTGCGGGTCGCGGCCCGCTAGCCAGATCCGTGCGCTTACCGGCGCGGATCCGCTCGCCGTCCCCCGGTATGCCGAGGGCACGGCCCACTCGGGCTGGGTTCCGGCGATCGGTTGCGCGGTCGGGCTGGGTACTGCCGCGCGTGCCTGGACGGACGTGCCGAGGGCCAATGACGCGGCCGGGATCAGCAGCGCCGCGATCAGGGCCGGGTAGCGTCTCCGCCTACCGAATGACATTCACAGGGTCCTTTCATAGCTGACAGGCCCTCGGCGCGGTGCCAGGGCCTGCCGACTGTAAGGGACGCTGCTGCCGTGCGGCTGTCGGCATGCTGCCGCGCGACTGCCGGCCCGGTGGTGCGGGGCGTCGGGTTCCCAGAAAGGGTCTAGAGCTGGCCCGCGTCGGTGACGCGGATGACCGCTTCGCCGGCTTCGTCGCTGGCCGCTAGGTCGATCGTGGCGCTAATGCCCCAGTCGTGGTCGCCCGCTGGGTCGTCGAAGATCTGCCGCACGGTCCATGCCTCGCGGCCCTCGTCGATGATCAGCATGGCCGGACCGCGCGCGTCGCCGCCGGTACCGATCTCGTCGTGGATCGCGTAGTAGTCCGTGAGCATTTCCTGCCACTCGTCGGCGTCCCAGCCCTCGTTCCCGTCGAGCTCGCCAAGCTCGTCGTAGCGGCGCCGCGCCGCCAGCTGCACCCTCCGGAACATCGCGTTCCTGACCAGCACGCGGAACGCCCGCGGGTTGGCGGTGACACCGCGCGCGGTCGGCGGCGCGATCTGGCGGCCGGATTCGTCCGCCGGGTTAGTCAAGTTTTCCCACTCGTCAAGCAGGCTGGAGTCGACCTGGCGGATCAGCTCGCCGAGCCACTCGATCAGGTCGGACAGTTCCTCGTCCTTGGCGTCATCGGGAACCGTCTGCTTCAGCGCCTTGTAGGCATCGGCGAGATACCGGAGTACGACACCCTCCGAGCGGGACAGCCCGTAGAACCCGATGTACTCGGTGAACGTGAGAGCTCGCTCGTACATGTCGCGGACGACCGACTTGGGTGACAGCTCATAGTCGCCGACCCACGGGTGACCGGCCCGGTAGATCTCGTAAGCCGCGTCGAGCATCTCCTCGAGCGGCTTGGGATGCGTGACCTCTTCCAGCAGTTCCATCCGGGCGTCGTAGTCGAGGCCCTCGGCCTTCATCGCGGCCACCGCCTCACCGCGTTCCCGGTGCTGCTGCGCGTACAGCACCTGCCGCGGATCGTCGAGCGTCGACTCCACCACCGACACCACGTCGAGCGCGTAGGACGGCGACTCGCGGTCGAGCAGCTCGATCGCCGCCAGCGCGAACGGCGACAGCGGCTGGTTGAGCGCGAAGTCGAACTGCAGGTCAACGGTGAGCCGGACACCTTTCCCGGTCTGCTCGATCACGCCGCCAGCCAGCAGCGCCCGATAAATCTGGATGGCGCGGTGCACGTGGCGACGCTGCGCGGCCCGGTCCTCGTCGTTGTCGCGGAGCAGGTGTTTCATCGCGGCGAACTGGTCGCCACCGCGCGCGATGATGTTCAGCACCATCGCGTGCGTCACCGTGAAACTGGAGGTCAGCGGCTCGGGCTCGGCGTTCACCAGCCGCTCGTAGGTAGGCTTGCCGTAGGTAACGAAGCCGGCCGGCGGCTTCTTCTTGACGATCCGCTTCAGCTTCTTCGGGTCGTCGCCCGCCTTGGCGATCATTTTCTCGTTCTCGATCGCGTGCTCCGGCGCCTGCACAACGACTCGTCCGACCGTGTCATAACCGGCGCGGCCGGCCCGCCCGGCGATCTGGTGGAACTCGCGGGCCTGGAGCAGTCGTGTTCGACGGCCGTCGTACTTGGACAGCGCGGTGAAGACGACCGTCCGGATCGGCACGTTGATCCCGACGCCGAGGGTGTCCGTGCCGCAGATGACCTTGAGCAGCCCCTGCTGGGCGAGCGTCTCAACCAGCCTTCTGTAGCGGGGTAGCATCCCCGCGTGGTGCACCCCGACCCCGTGCCTGACCAGCCGGGACAGCGTCTTCCCGAAGCCCGCGGAGAACCGGAAGTCGCCGAGGAACTCCGCGATGGCGTCCTTTTCTTCTCTAGTGCAGACGTTGATGGACATCAGCGCCTGCGCTTGCTCGAGCGCGGCCGCCTGGGTGAAGTGCACGACGTAGATGGGCGCCTCGCGGGTGCCGAGCAGTTCGTCCAGCGTTTCGTGCAGCGGGGTGAGCACGTACCGGTAGTCGAGCGGGACCGGGCGCTCCGCCGACGCGACGACGCTCGTCTGCCTTTTGGTGCGCCTCGTCAGGTCTTCCTGGAACCTGCTGACGTCGCCGAGCGTCGCTGACATCAGTACGAACTGCGCCTGCGGCAACTCGATAAGCGGCACCTGCCAGGCCCAGCCGCGATCAGGGTCGGAGTAGTAGTGGAACTCGTCCATGATGACCAGGCCGACGTCTGCCTCGGCCCCTTCTCGCAGGGCGATGCTCGCCAGTACCTCAGCGGTGCAGCAGACAATGGGCGCATCGGCGTTGACCGCGGCGTCCCCGGTCATCATGCCAATATTGTCGGCGCCGAAGATGTCGCACAACGCGAAGAACTTCTCCGACACCAGCGCCTTGATCGGGGCGGTGTAGAAGCTCACCCGGTCGGCCGCGAGCGCGGCGAAGTGCGCGCCGGTCGCGATCAGGGACTTGCCAGAACCGGTAGGCGTGGAGACAATGACGTTCGATCCGGAGACCACCTCGATGAGGGCGTCCTCCTGATGCGGGTACAGCTGCAGATCCCGTTTGGCGGCCCAGTTCGAGAATGCCTCGAATACATTATCGGGATCGGGGGTTTCAGGCAGCAGATCAGTGAGCGTCATGTCCGTACCTATGGTACGGGCCTGTTCGCGGTGCTACAGCGGCCGGTACTGGTAACCCACCCGGTACTCGGTCACCAGGCACCGGCCGTAGACCGAACCGAGCTTTTGCCGCAGCCGGCTCACGTGGACGTCGACCGTGCGGCTAGTGGCCTCGAGGTCCCGCTGCCAGACCGCCGCAAGCAGCTCGGCCCGGCTGAAGACCCGCGCCGGGCGCGTGACCAGGAAAGCCAGCAGTTCGAACTCCTGGAAGGTGAGCGTGACCTCGCTCCCGGATACCCAGACCCGCCGCTGCTCGTGGTTGAGGTACAGCCCGTCGTTCGGGGCATCGTCCTGGCGGTGCCTGGCCGGCGGCGCACCCTCGGTGGGCACGGCGTAGCCGACGATGGCGAGCGACGTACCGCTGCCGGGCAACGGCACCACCGCGAGCAGGGTGCCTTCCTCCCTCGGTATCGCCACGGGCGTTGCCTCGCCAAACTGCCATGGGATGCCTGGTGTGTCACCATCGGCCACCACCTGCGTCCCGATCGCGATGAGTTCCGTCATCTCCCTCTCCTTGGTTGTGTCACCTGACTCCGGACGAGCGGGACGAGACAGAGCGCGCTGCCAACCCGGCGCAGATCGACATATGATCGCCGGGTCAGTAGCAGAGTAGGGAACACGTTTCGATAGTCTAGTAAATAGGTCGTTTTTGTCAAGATCAGATCTCAGATGGATTGCTGACCTGCGTCTCAAGTTCGCGGCCCCGGCGGCCCGCGTGTGGGCCGCACCCGCCGTCATGCACCCATAGAGCAATAGCACACATATGGGGCATGTTGCCGGGCGCCGGGCCTTTTACGGGCCTGTGCGGGCCTGAGCGGGCCCATCGATGGCCCATCGCTGGCGCTCTCGGCCCAGTAATGGCCCATCGACAGCCACGTAGAAGGTCCTACCGGGTCACACTAGCCACTTAGAACCCACAGCTAACACCAGACTTTTGCCATAACGGCGCGCTCCAGTCCCGACGCCGCCCGGAGTCCCCCGGCGGCGGGCGTTAGCGGAAGGGGACGGTGCCGGACGGGAGTTCGGGTCCGTACCAGGACTCGATGATCCGGCGGGCGATCGAGGACTGGGGAGGCAGCGACAGTTCGCCGGTCTTGATCTCGGCGAGCAGTTCCTGACGGGTGAACCAGCGCGCTTCGGCGATTTCATCGGTCTGCATGACGATCCGCTGGTCGGCGGCGGCGGCCGCCCGGTAGCCCAGCATCAGGCTCCGCGGCATCGGCCATGGCTGGCTGCCGAGGTAGTGCACGTCAGCGACCTTGATGCCGGTTTCCTCTTCGACCTCACGGATCACGGCCATCTCGGCCGACTCCCCCGGCTCGATGAAACCGGCCAGGATCGACATCCGCCGCTCGCCCCAGGCCACGTTGCGGGCGAGCAGGCAGCGATCCAAGGGATCGGTGACAAGCATGATGACGGCGGGATCGGTGCGCGGAAAGTGCTGTGTGCCGTCCACCGGGCACTTGGCCAGCTGACCGCCGGGCGCGGGAATGGTCGCCGCGCCGCACTGCGGGCAGTGCGTGTGGCTATCGTGCCAGTTCGCGATGGCGACCGCGTGCGTGAGCAGCCCAGCGTCGCGGTCGGACAGCAGAGCACCCGACTGGCGCAGCGTGACGTGCTCGGTCCCGGGAATATCCGGCAGCGGGCCGCTTATCCCGAAATATGCGATCTGTGCGAGCGGTGGGTGGGCCGGGTCCCCGGGAGCGAGCGGGGTTTCCACGCCCAGGAAGAAACGGGCACCCGCGGGAGCCTGATCCGTCGTTATGAAATAAAGTGCGCCATCCGGGCCGAGCAACGCGTGACCGTCGGAAACCACGAGTACCCGGGTCGAGGGTGTCTCCCACGCCGACTCAATCCAGGAGGCGTCCTCGCGAAGAATGGTGGCCCGGTCGATCGTCCCGCGGGCCAGAGCCAGTCCGTGCAGGGTCATGTCAGATCCGCCGAGGCGAGTTCCTCCCAGAGGTACGCGGCCGACTCGGCGCCGCGCAGCAGCAGGGGCATGCTGACCCGCTCGTTGGGCGCGTGGATCCGGTCCGCGTCGAGCCCGACGGCCAGGAAGACCAGCGGCGCCTGCAAAATGTCCGCCAGATCGGCCTCGGGGCCGCTGCCGCCCTCCTTAGTGAACAGCACTTCCTTGCCGAACGCGCGCTCCATCGCCCGCCGCGCGGCGACGACCGCGGGCGATCCGATGTCCGACCGGCAGGGCCGGACACCCGGCCCCACGTGTACCTGCGCCTCGATCCCCTCGGGGGTGTGCTCGGCCACGTAGCTGCGCAGCGCCTCGCCAACCGACGACGGCTCCTGGTCGGCGACCAGCCGGAACGAGACCTTCGCGTGCGCCTCGGCCGGGATGATCGTCTTCCCGCCCGGGCCGGTGTGGCCGCCCCACATTCCGTTGACCTCGGCGGTTGGCCGCGCCCAGATGCGCTCAAGGGTGCTGAAACCGGCCTCGCCGTAGGTGGCGCGGCTGTCGCCCGCGTCCTCCAGCCACAACTTCTCGTCGAAGGGGAGCTTCGCGATCAGCGCGCGCTCGGTGTCCGACAGCGGGAGCACGTCGTCGTAAAAGCCCGGGAGCGTCACCCGGCCATCGGAATCGTGCAGGCCGGCGAGGAGCGACGACAGCGCATGCAGCGGGTTCGGCACCCCGCCGCCGAACGACCCGGAGTGCAGGTCACGGGACGGACCGGTCAGCGTGATCTCGGCATCGAGCAGGCCGCGCATGCCGGTGCACATGGATGGCACGTCGGCCGCCCACATCGTGGTGTCGCTGACCAGGATCACGTCGCAGTCGAGGTGGGCGCGATGCGCACGCAGCAGTTCGGCGAAGTGCGGGGAGCCGGACTCTTCCTCGCCCTCGATGAGCATGGTGATGGACACGGGAGGGGTGGTCGCACCAGAGACCGCGAGCAGGGCGCGCAAGCCGAGCGCGTGGAAGAGCACCTGGCCCTTGTCGTCGGACGCACCGCGGGCAAGGAGGAAGCCGCCGTGTTCGGCGGGCTCGAAGGGCGGGTTCTCCCACTCGCTCACCGGGTCGACGGGTTGCACGTCGTGGTGCCCGTAGATCAGGACGGTGGGGGCCGCCGGGTCCTCGGCGGGCCAGTGCGCGTAGACAGACGGGAGCCCATCGGTCCCCCAGAGTTCCGCGACCGGGAATCCGGTGACCCGCAGGTAATCAGTCAGCCACTCCGCCGAGGCATACACGTCGGAACGACGCTCCGGGTCGGCGGAGACCGACGGTATCGCCAGCCACTCTTTTAGCGCGGCGAAAAACTCGGCTTGGTGAGTCTCGATGTACTCCCGGACTTCCATGGAACCTAACGTACCGGCTGGAACGCGTCCCCCTGGCCGACTAGCTTCGGGCCGGGGATAGCGACAAAACGCCCGTTGCGCGCCGTGACCCAGCCAATACGGACCGGCTCCTCGCCCGCGTCCTTGAGCGCGCTCATCACGACCTGCTGGTCGGACTTGGCGACCACCACGCAGAAGCCGATACCCATGTTGAACGTCGCGTACATCGTCGCGGCGTCGATCTGGCCCTTCTCCGCGATGAGCTTGAAGAGCGCGGGCGGCTCGGGCAGCGCGTCGAGCTCGTAGGAGACGTCGGCGCCCAGCCGGGCCAGGTTGAGCAGCCCGCCGCCGGAGATGTGCACCAGCCCGCGCGGCGTGACGCCCGCCTGCCAGATGGCCTCGGCCGCCTTCACGTAGACCCGGGTGGGCTGGAGCAACGCGCCGTCCAGCCGCCGGCCGTTGCCTGGCACCTGGTCGGTCAGCGTCAGACCGCCCTTGGTGAACAGCGCGTGCCTGGCCAGCGAGTACCCGTTGCTGTGGAGGCCCGAACTCGGCAGCCCGATCACCACGTCGCCCGGCCGGACGTTGGAGCCGTCGATGGGATCACGCCAGCCGGTTCCGCGCGGCGGCATCGCCCCGAACGCGGTTCCGACCAGGTCGAGCATCGGACCCTTGCCGTCGGCGCTGCTAGCGAGCATCGCGCCGATCTGGGCGATCTCGCCGCCCGGGATGGCGATGCCGGCGAGCTCGGCACCGAGGAAGAGTCCGCGGGCGATCTCCTCGAGCACGCCCTCATCGATCCGGTCGGTCGCCATGTAGTCGAGCAGCGCGAGCGGGACGGCACCGGTGCAGACGATGTCGTTGACGTTGTTGGCCACGCAGTCGACACCCACCGGCTCCCACCGGTTGGCGTCCCGGGCCACCAGGATCTTGGTGCCGACGCCGTCGGTGGTCATCGCGATCGGCGGGCCCGGCGGGATGTGCACCATCGAGGCGAAGTAGCCGCTGGCCAGCCCGGTAATCGAGGTCACCATCGGAGACCGTACGCTGGTCCGCGCCAGCCACGGGCGCATCGCGCGGCTGAACGCGCTCTGCTCACGCTCCTCGTCGACTCCCGCTTCGGCGTACGGTGAGGGTGCGTTGTCCGGCATCGTCCCCTGTGCTTCTCTCGTCGGCTTGGTCAGCTACAGGGTAGTCCATCGCGGCAGGCCAGCCCATGTGCCGCAATAGCGGCGCGTCACGCCGGGGTGGTGACGGGCAGCCCAGCCTCCTGCGCCGCTGCGGCGAGCCGCTTGTCGTAGGTGACGAACGCGGTCATCCCTATCGCGAGCCGGGTGGCAGCGGTGAGATGGATCGCGTCGAGCGACTTCAGGAACGGACCGTCGGCCGAAGCAGCATCGGCGAGCACGGCCCTGGTTGCTTCTACTATCCGGAGAGTGGACAGCAGTTCCCTGGTCAACTCCATCTCCGCTGCCATAGCCGCGCGATCAAGCACCTGCCCAGCCGAGTCGTGATTGGCCCGGCGGACGGCGCGGGGAAGCTCCGTGAAGGTGACTGCCGACGTGAACTTCGGTGCCTGCCTCCTGCCAGCGAGATAGCTTCGCAGCGCACCGGACTCCGCCTCCGGATGGACGAGCTTCACCAGCGCGCTGGTGTCCAGATACATCACCAAGGCTCCTCCTCCCGCATCTGCATCAGGACCTCGGACAGCGAGATCCCGTCCGTACGGGGCGGGAGGGGTTCGATGTCGCTGATGTCCCGGTCACTTTCAGCCGACGTGATCTCGCCACGGGCGATCATCGCCGCGAAGGCTCTCTCGGCTGGCGACACCGGAATCAGCCGGGCGACCACCTCACCGCGGCTAGTGATCTCCGCCATCTCCTCGGCCTCGGCGAGTTCTCTGATGACGCGTGCGGCATGCTGCTGCAACTCCCGGATCGGCACTCGCCGGACGGGCACGGAAGGCTCTTCGAGGATTGCCGTCATGTGCGTCATTCTAACACAGTGAGCGTCACTCTCAATTTATGTACGTTGTATCAACGATCTTCTTCCTCGCGCATGGCGAGACATACCTCGGTCAAGCTAGGGCCATCCCTGGCCGGAAGCGGCTTCAAGCCGACGAGGCCGCTTGGGTCCTTGGCAGGAATGAACTCACCTCGGCGGATCATCTCGTCGATGGCGGCGGCATCCTCGGAATTCGTCATGCCGCACATGCTATCAAGCTGAGCGTCGATCGATCCGATTGTGCGTCGCTGCTGCGGGGTGGTGGCGGGCCCGGATCCGCTGCCGCGCCCGCGGCCCACGGCGTGCACTGCTGATGGTCGTGGGGCTAATGGTTGAGGTGTTGCTTGCGTGATCTCCTGACTCGTGCCCCGTTGCTGGTGGGTGCTGCACTACCCAGGCTCTTTTCTTGGTAGGGCCGCACCCACCAGGAACGCTCCGCTGCCGCGCACCGGCTGGGGGAGGGACTTTCCTGGTCGGTGCCGCACCGACCAGGAACGGACCCGCCGCGCGTACAGTGGGGCGCATGCTGGTTGCGTTCTCGATCACTCCGCTGGGGACCGGCGACAGCGTCGGCGAACTGGTCGCCGATGCCGTGCGCGTCGTGCGTGACTCCGGGCTGCCGAACCGGACGGACTCCATGTTCACCACCCTCGAGGGCGAATGGGACGAGGTGATGGACGTCGTCAAGCGCGCCACCGATGCCGTCGCGGCCAAGTCGCCGCGGGTGAGCCTGGTGATCAAGGCCGACATCCGCCCCGGGGTAACCGACGGGCTGACCGCCAAGGTGGAGACCTTGGAGCGCTACCTCGGCGAGTCCTGAGGCACTCGCTCGATCAACGCGCACAGGCCCGCCTCGTCCAGCAGGTCGGCGGGCCGCACGGTCACGTCATCTCGCACGTAGTAGAACGCGGCGCTCACCTTCCCCACCGGCACGCCCGCCAGCTGCGCCCACGCCAGCCGGTAGGCGGCGAGCTGCACCGCGATCGACTCTCGCTCGGCGGCGCTCCGCGGTGGTGCTCCGGTCTTCCAGTCCACCACCTCGTATCCCCCGTCACTGTGCCCCCCGTCACTGGCGGGGAACACGGCGTCGATCCGGCCCCTGACCTGCCGGTCCCCGATCACCGTCTCGAACGGCACCTCGACCTTGACCGGCCAGCGCGCCGCCCAGGCCCCGGACTCGAAACGCTCCCGCAGCTCATCGAGCGAGTCCTCCGGCTCGTCGTCGGCGAACAGGTCGTCGTCAGCGAATAGCCGCTGCTGCCCGAACCGCTCCTGGAGCCACCGGTGGAAGTCGGTCCCCCGCCGGGCCTGCGGCGCCGGGGGCTGCGGCATCGGCCGGCGGACCTGGCGTGCGAACCGGTCAGGGTCACGAGCCAGCGTGACCAGCGCCGACACCGACAGCCGGGCGGGCAGCTCAACCGGGATCACGTTGTCGGTCCGCCTCCTGGACCGCTCGGCCAGCAGCAATTCGGCGTCCCGCCGCCAGGCGCCGACCAGCTCGCGCTCGGTTTCGCTGAGGTCGCCTTCGCTGAGGCCGGGAGCAACGTGGCGGTCGGCGCGCACCATCGCCGCCGCTTCTTTTATGCCCTCATAACGACGTCCGGCTGGTGTCACCGGCCACCGCGTCGCCTCGACGGTCTCCAGCAGCGGGTTGTCGGTGTCATCGGGCGGCGGGTCGGCCCAGATGTCCTGCTCGGCCGCGGCGCGGACCTCGTCGAGGAACACCGACGGCCCCAGCCGGCCGGCGCCCTCGCCCCACCAGAACCCGCTGCACCCGAGCCAGAACGCGGCGCGGGTCGCCGCCACGTACGCGAGCCGTCGCTCCTCGGCCAGGTCGCGAGCGGCACACGACTCGATGAAGGCGGTCACGCTGTCGCTGTCCAGGTCGCGCAGCGGCGGCAGGTCACCGGAGTCACCACGCAGCGGGAACGGGATCAGCCGGGGGTTGTCCGTCCATTTGGTGGACATCCGCGGCCGGGCCGGGAACACCTGCGACTTCTCGCCCGCCGACAGACCCGGTACGAACACCGCCGGCCATTGCAGGCCCTTGGCGGCGTGCACGGTCAGCAGCTTGACCGTGTCGTTGTCGGGTACCTTGCCGGTTTCCAGGCCGAATTCCTCCTGCTGCGCGGCGGTCAGGTACGCGAGGAAGGCGCCAAGCGTGGGTTCTGGCTGTTCCCCGGCGAAGGTCGCCGCGACATCGGTGAACGCGTCCAGGTCGGCCCGTGAGGTCGCGAGCTCGGTTCCCGGACGGGAGGCCACCTCGATGTCCAGCCCCAGCGTCCGCTCCACCTCGGCGATCAGGTCCGCCAGCGGCCGCCCGGCATGCGTGCGAAGCCGTCGCAGTTCCCCCGCGAACGCGGTGAGCCGCCCGTACCCGTCCCGCGAGTAAGCCTCCGCTTCCCCAAGGTCATCCAGTGCCTCCACCAGCGACCCGTTATCAGCCGTCAGGTCAGTAATCGCCTCCGCCAGCGCATCAGCCTCGTCCCCCGCGGCTCCCGCATCCCCCGCACCCGCTCCCGCATCCCCCGCATCCCCCGCGCCCTCCGCCCGTGCGTCCGGAGCCGTGTCGATGTGACATTGACCGGGCTCTATGCCGGTCGATGTCACATCGACCGCGTGGGCTCCGGCGCTCCGCGAGTCGATCCCGGGGTCGCGGGCTAGGTCGCGGGCGCGGCGGCCTAGGGCTACTAGGTCGCGGGGGCCTATTCGCCAGCGGGGGCCGGTGAGGAGCCGGGCCAGGGCGTCGGAGGCGGAGGCGTCGTGGATGACCCGCAGGGTCGACGCCACGTCCTGTACCTCGGGGACGCTCAGCAGGCCGCCTAGCCCGACGACCTCACACGGGATGCCGCGCTCGTCCAGTTCCTTGCGCACCAGGACGAACTGCGATCGTTTCCGGCAGAGCACCGCGATGTCCGAGGGGCGGACCCCGGCCGCCCGGCCATCGGACCAGGGCTCGCCATCGGGCGCGCAGCCATCCGGCAGGGCGAGCAGCCGCTGCACCTGATCCGCGACCCAGCCGGCCTCGTCATGGATGGTCTCAAGCAGGGCGCAGGTGACGCCGCCGCGAGCCGCGCGGTCCGGCGCGGGCTGGAGCACCGGAACGTCCGGCGCCTCGGCCCGCAGCTCCGTCTGCAGGACCGAGGCAGCGTCGAGGATACGCCCGGAGTTACGGAAGCTGGTGGACAGCAACCGGACCGGGGCGGGCCCCTGGCGGCCGGGGAAGTCCGTGACGAACCGCCGGAGGTTACCGGCGCTCGCGCCGCGCCAGCCGTAGATCGACTGGCAGGGGTCCCCCACCGCCGTCACCGGATGGCCGCCGCCGAACAGCGCGCGGAGCAGGACAAGCTGGGCGTGGCTGGTGTCTTGGTACTCGTCGAGCAGTACGACGTTGTAGCGGCTGCGTTCCGCCGCGCTGACCTCCGGGTGCCGGTGCGCGATCCGGGCCGCGAGCGCCACCTGATCGCCGTGATCGAGCACCTCACGGGCTGCCTTGGCCGCCGAGTAACGCTCCACCAGCGGCAGCAGTTGCTCCCTGGCCCGCTGCGAATCAATGATCTTCCGAACGGCGGCGCTGACTCTCCCCGGCAGCGCGTCCCGGCGCTCGGTAAGCCACTCGCCAATGTCGCGGACGTCGGACGGCTGCCGCAGATGCTCCGCGAGGTCTCCCGCTAGCTGCAGGAGGGCGGCCGTGACGGTCTGCGGAGTCCAGCTGATCTCGTCCATCGGCCCGTCGTAGGCCGCGACGATCGAGGCGGCCAGCTGCCAGGACAGGGCGGGCGTGATCAGCCGCATCGACGGCTCGAGTCCTTCACGGAGCGCGTGGTCGCTGACCAGCCTGCCCGCGTAGGAGTGGTAGGTCCCGATGACCGGCTCGCCGGTAAAGGTGTCGTCGCTGGCACTGGAGCCCCCGCTGGCGTCTAGACCCGCCCGGCGCAGCCGGTCAAGCCGGGAGCGCACCCGGTCCGCGAACTCGGCGGACGCCTTGCGGGTGAACGTCAGCCCGAGCACCCGGTCAGGCCGGACCATTCCGTTCGCGACCAGCCAGACCAGTCGCGCCGCCATCGTCTCGCTCTTACCCGAGCCCGCGCCCGCGATGACCGCCAGCGGACCGAGCGGCGCTCCGATCACGGCGGCCTGTTCCGGAGTGGGCTCGGGCAGGCGGAGCAACCGTGCTAGCTGCACCGGGCTATAGCTGATGTCCACGATTAGCCATTCCACCAGAACCGACTGACATTCTGGCGGATTACCGGGTCGCTGCGTCCCAACCAGTGATGCGGTCAAGCATGGGCACGAGCACGCTGGCGTCGGGGGTGCCCCAGCCGGTGACCGGATCCCAGCCGGGTCCGGCCGAGTATCCGGTGACCGTGGTGGACGAGATGACCACAGTGTTGCTGCCGGTGGTGATGTCGTGGAAGGCAGCGTGGTAAGCGGGACCGCGGCCGATACGGTAGATGGCCGGATTGACGAAGCCGAGGTCGTGGCCGGCGCGCTGGTTGGCCAAGGCGATCAACGCGGCCCACAACGGGGTGCTGGCGCTGGTGCCGTCGGATCCGAACAGCGTGGATTGCCCGCTTCCGTCATCGACGATCGCTGCCATTCCGGTGGGGCCGGCGTCGGCGGCCACGTCGGGCACCCCCCGGGTGGCCCCGGTCCCAGGCACGTCGTCCTGGTACGACGGCCGGGTGAACAGCTGGCTGAAGCCGCCGCCTGAGCCCCGGGAGGCGGCCGGGTCGGTCCAAGTGGTCTCACTTATGTATTGCCCGGTCTGATGGCTGGCGGTCAGCGTGGTACCGCCGACAGCGAGGACGAGGGGGTCTGAGGCGGGCATGCCGACTCCCTTGACCGGATCCCAGGGGCCAGAAGATCCGGGGCACTGCCTGCTGACCGCTCCGGTATCGCCCGATCCGGCGACCACGGTGACGTGGCGATCCGCGGCTTCTTGCAGCGCCTGGTGCATGGCCACCACCTCGGCGGGGGTGAAGCAGCTTTCCCCCCAGCCGGCGCTGACCGAGATGACATCTCCTTCCGACGCGCCCAGCCGCAGCGCGGCCGTCAGGTCCGCCGTCGCGGTCACCGTGCTGTCCAGTGCCGTGGACGGGAGCAGGACCACCCGGATGGCGGCACCCGGGGCGATCGTGTGCACGATTTCGGCATCCTGGACCTCCTCTTCGCCGGCCAGCCATGGTGATGCCTGTCCGGCTAGCCTCGCATCGACCTCCAGCCGGGCGTCGGGCAGGCCGAATTTGCTGTCGAAGAGACGGAGATCTTGCCGGATGTCGCTAATCGCGGGCGGGGATATCTGCTCCTCGCCGAGCTCGGGCAGCACGACGGTCTGGCCTTGCCCGTCGGTTCCGTGCTCCAGCAGCGGCCGGACGCCGTAGGCGACCTGGAGCTGGCCCGGGGTGTAGCAGGTCGCAATGGGATCGCAGTCAGGGGCCGCGCTCGCGACGGAACTGGCGACGGGCACGCTGGCGGTTTCCGCCGCCGATTTGGGCGCCGCCACGACGAGCGCCAGCGGGACAACCGCGGCAATGGGCACGACTCGCTTAAAGAATGTTGAGCACATGCCAAGAATTATTAGCACATGCTCCTTCCGGTCAGCAAATGACCAGTTCTTGACACAAAGATAGATAACGGCTATCTATTAGCTAACCGTTAGAGAGGGGTCACCCGCGTGCAGCAGGAAGTCGTCCTCGCCATGCTGGCGAAAGAGCCCACGTACGGCTACGAGCTGCGCGCCAGGCTCAGGCAGGCGCTCGGCCCGGTCGGCGAGGACCTCAACGCCGGCCAGATCTACGTGACGCTGACCCGGCTGGAGAAAGCGGGCCTGGTGACCGCGACCGCCGAGTCGGGTCAGACCCGTCCAGATCGCAAGGTCTACGAGCTCACGGCCACCGGCCAGCAGCGGGTCACGGCCTGGCTGGCCGAGGTCAGCTGGCCCAAGCCCGACTTGACCGAATTCCACCTCAAGCTCATCGCCGCGTTCGCCGCGCGCCTCGCCGATCCCCTGGCGATCATCGACGCGCAGCGCCGCGAACTGCTGCGCAGGCTGCGAGACGCGCAGCGGGCCGCCCTCACCGAGCCGGACGCCTCCGACGCCGCACTGCTGCTCGAGGGCATCGTGCTCCGGCTGCAAGCAGACCTGCACTGGCTCGAAGCCTGCGAACGGACCTGGACTACGCGAAGGAACCGATCATGACCGCCTTGCTAACCGCCCGCGGACTGCGCAAGCAGTACGGCCGTGGCGACGCGCTCGTCCGCGCCGTCGATGACGTCGACCTAGACGTCGCGACCGGGGAGACCGTCGCGATCATGGGGCCCAGCGGCTGCGGGAAGTCGACCCTGCTGCACGTGCTCGGCGGCCTCGACCGCGCGGACTCAGGCGAGATCCTGCTCGCCGGCCAGCGCGTCGGCAAACTGGGCGAACGTGGCCTCGCGCGGCTCAGGCGCGACGCTGTTGGCTTCGTCTTCCAGTCATTCCACCTGATGGACGAGCTCACCGCGGTGGAGAACGTGGAACTTCCCGCACTGCTGGCCGGCCGGCTGCCGCGCACCGCCCGCAAACGGGCACTTGAGCTGCTGGAAAGAACCGGTCTCCAAGACCGCGCCAAGTTCCTGCCGTCGGCGCTGTCCGGCGGCCAGCGGCAGCGGGTCGCGGTCGCCCGCGCACTGGCCAACGATCCGCTGATCGTGCTCGCCGATGAGCCGACAGGCAACCTGGACAGCGCGGCGACGCTGGAGGTGCTCCGGCTCTTCGATGACCTTCACGAAGCGGGCCAGACGCTGGTCGTCGTCACCCACGACTCGCGGATCGCCGCCACCGCCGACCGGCTGATCTCCATGCGGGACGGCGCGTTCCTCGACGAAACCCGGCTGACCGGCGGCACGACAGGCAGCCTCAGCCAGCTGGCCGGCCTCGAAACGGAAGGCTAGTCGGTGGGACGCCTGCTGCTCATCGGCCGCCTCGCCGCCCGCGACCTGCGGCACCGCCCGGCCCAGGCGCTACTCTTGCTACTCGCGATCACCGCCGCTACCGCGACGCTGACCATGGGACTCGCCCTGAACGGGGTGACCAGCAGCCCGTACCTGCGTACCCAGGCCGCGACGCGCGGACCGGACATCGTGGCGTACGTGTCGCCCGCACAGGCCGCCAGACTGGTCGCCGCACCGGGCGTCACCGCGCACAGCGGGCCGTACCCGCTCGCCGCCGCCACGCTGGCCGCGCACGGCCACAGGGTGCCGGTGCAGGCCGAGGGGCGCGACGAGGCACCGGCCGCGGTCGACCAGCCCGCGCTGGCCCAGGGAACCTGGGTGCGTCCGGGAGAAGTGGTGATTGAGCGGACGTTCGCCGAGGCGCTCGGCGTCAGCGTCGGTGACCCGGTCACGCTGAACGGCCGGTCCTTCCGCGTCGGCGGCATCGCGGTCACCGCGGCCGTCCCCGAGTACCCCGGAGTCTGTTACTACCTGACGTGCAACGCCGGCTCGCAAGCCGAAGAATCCGGCATGGGCCAGGTCTGGCTCACCACGCCGGACGCCCGGGCGCTCGCCACCCCCGCGACTCCGCTCTCTTACGTGCTGAACATCAAGCTCGCCAACCCGGCCGGCGCTCAGGCGTTCGCGGACACCTACGGCCCGGTCGACCCGTCCGGGCCGCTGTCGTCGGCACCGAAGCTGATGTCCTGGCAGCAGATCAGTTACGCGGACAATGACCTGGTCTCCGTCTCCCAGCAGGTGCTGACGCCTGGCGCGTGGCTGGCGATGGCGCTCGCGGTGGCCAGTATCGCGGTGCTGGCCGGCGGCCGGATGGCGGAGCAGACCCGCCGGGTCGGGCAGCTCAAGGCGGCGGGCGCTACCCCAGCCCTGGTCGCCGCCGTGCTGCTCGCCGAGCACCTGTTCCTCGCGCTGGTCGCGGCGGCGGCCGGGCTGCTGATCGGCTGGCTGGCCGCGCCGCTACTGTCGAACGCCGGCGCGGGCCTAGTCGGCGTGCCGGGCGCGCCCGCGCTCGCGCTCGGCACGGTCGGGCTGGTCGTCGCGGTGGCACTGGGCGTGACACTGGCGGCCACGCTCGTCCCCGCCTTCCGGGCCGCGCGGGTGAGCACGGTGCGCGCGCTGGCGAACGCCGCCCGCCCGCCGCGACGTCACGCGGTGCTGATAAAGATCGCGGCGTGGCTACCGGTGCCGCTGCTGATCGGCCTGCGGCTGATCGCGCGCCGACCGCGCCGGGCAGTGCTGGGGGCAGCGAGCACCGCCGTTATGGTCACTGGGATTGTCTCGGTTCTTGCTTATCACCACGCCGTCGCCAGGCCGGGACCTGTCAACTGGTTCTCCGGGCTGAACGACCCGGTCACGGGGCGGGTGAGCCAGGTGATGACGGTGCTCACGGTCGTCCTCGTCGCCCTGGCGGCGGTCAACGCGGTCGTGACCGGCTGGGCGACAGCGCTGGACGCCCGGCAGCCGTCGGCGCTGGCGCGGGCACTGGGCGGAACCCCCCGGCAGGTCACCGTTGGCCTGGCCGCGGCGCAGGTGCTGCCCGCACTGCCCGGGGCCGTCATCGGCATCCCGCTGGGCATCGCGTTGTTCACGGTCGTGAACAGCGCGGGGGTCGTGTCCGTCCCGCCGGCATCTTGGCTGGCGGCGGTCGTGCTCGGCGCGCTAGTCGCGGTAGGCGCGCTGACCGCCGTTCCGGCCAGCATCGGCGCGCACCAGCCGGTGGCGCCGATCCTGCAGTCAGACGCCTTGACAGCAAACTAGAACACGTTCTAGTGTCGCGTGGTGTCGTTCCTCCTCCTGAGCAAGCCCAGGCCGCACGTCACGCTGGTCACCCTCAACCGCCCAGAGCGGATGAACGCGATGTCATTCGATGTGATGATCCCGTTCCGGCAGGCCCTGGAGGAGATCAGCCGCGATAACGACACCCGCGTGGTCGTGGTTACCGGAGCCGGGGCCGGCTTCTGCTCCGGTGCCGATCTGGTCGATTCCGGGCGGGTGCCGGACATCGCCGGGCTCACCCTGCCGGGCATCTCGCTGCGCGCCATGGAATTGCTCGACGACGTCATCATGT
Source organism: Streptosporangiaceae bacterium (assembly GCA_050012355.1). GTDB lineage: Bacteria > Actinomycetota > Actinomycetes > Streptosporangiales > Streptosporangiaceae > JBEKHI01. The sequence goes on from JBEKHI010000010.1 coordinate 32,430, forward strand.
CCGTAAGAAAGATGCACCAGCCGGTAATCGGTGCCATCAACGGCCCGGCGATCGGCGGCGGCCTGTGCCTGTCGCTAGCGTTCGACATCCGGGTCGCCGCGGAGACCGCTTACTTCCGGGCCGCGGGCATCAACAACGGGCTGTCGTCGGCCGAACTCGGCCTGAGCTACCTACTGCCCCGGGCGATCGGATCGTCCCGCGCCTTCGAGATCATGCTTACCGGCCGCGACGTTTCCGCTGACGAGGCGGGCCGCATCGGGCTGGTGTCCCAGGTCACCCCGGACGGCGAGTTGCTCGATACCTGCTACACCATCGCGGAGCGGATCGTCGCGTGGAGCCGGGTCGGCACCGAGCTAGCCAAACGGCTGCTGTGGTCCGGCCTGGACGCCGCCAGCCTGGAAGCTCACATGCGGCACGAAGGCGTCGCCCAGTTGTACGTGCGCAACCTCACCGGAAACTTCGAGGAGATGATCCGGGCCCGCAAGGACGGCCGCACCCCGGACTACCTGGACGACGTCAAGCAGAAGGGCACCTGATCGTCAGGCTTGCTTGCGGGCAACGCCACCGTAGGCGACCCACTGCCGGGATTGTTCTTCCTGATAGCCGCCGGGACGCCAGTCGGTAATGTCGACCAGGCCGGGCTCGACCAGTTCCATGCCGTCGAAGAACGGAGCCACCTCGCGCCGCCGACGTAGGTGGCCCATACGGCCGCCCATCGGCTCGCGCGAGAGCCCGGACACGAAGCTCCGGACCGTGGCGTCGTCGGTGACCATGTGCGAAAGGGCGAGGTAGCTCCCGGGAGCGACCCGGCTCATCATCCGGCGGGTGACCCCCCACGGGTCAGCCTCGTCCGGGATGAAGTGGAACAGCGCCAGGTACAGCACCCCGACCGGCTCGCTGAAATCGATAAGCCGCTGGGTACTCGAATGACCCAGAACCGCGTCCACATCGCAGGCGTCGCAGAGGATGAACGCGGTATTGGCGTCCTCGGCCAACGCGGCCACCTTCTGGTGCCGCACCACGACCGGGTCGTTGTCGACGTAGACAACCCGCGAGCTGGGCGCGATGTCCTGAACTATCTGGTGCACGTTGTCCCTGGTCGGCAATCCGGACCCGTTGTCGATGAACTGGCGGATGCCGCACTCCTGGCTCAGGTAACGGATCACGCGCTCAAGGAACCGGCGGTTGTTGCGCGCTATCGCCTTGGTGCCCGGCATCGCGTTTTCCAGATGCTCGATCATCGCGCGATCGACCGCGTAGTTATCGGTCCCGCCGAGCATGTAGTCATACATCCGGGCGCCGCTCGCGTGCCTGGTGTCGATTTCGGCGAAACCGTCCTGCGGCATATCCGCTGTCCTTCCTTGCCCGTTCGCAGACTGGGGGGTTCCCGCGAGGCTAACCGAGGCTCGCCGCTTTTCACCCTAGCCGCGAACTCGCGCCAGGCTTGCTGGCCGACGATCAGCACCGGCCCGTCCGGGACCTTGGAATCCCGGATGCCGACGCCGTCCCCCGTCCCCGCGATAGCGACCTCGACGCAGTTTCCGGCGCCGCCACTGTAACTACTCGTGCGCCACCCGCCCTGCGGCGCCGCGGTGGCTTTCCTTCGCTGACCAGTCACTTGGTCCCCTCCCTGATCCGGTAACCGAACGATGTGCTGCGCAGGAACGTCTGTGAGTCATCGGGTGACAGTGCACTGGCCTGGAGAGCGTTCCATAGCTCCTCATAGGCCCGCAACTCGTACGGGTCTTCCAGGAAGAGAGTGCCAATCGCGTTCTCCACACCCACGACCCCGAGGTCGCCAGGGTCAGAGAAGCTCATCAACGAGAACGGCCCGACCATCGCCGGATGTACCCCAGCGTCGAACGGCAGTACCTGGATCGTGACGTTCGCCCGGTCCCGGGGCCGCATCAGGTACTCCAGCTGGGCGTGCATGACGTCGTACCCGCCGATCGGGCGCCGCAGCACTGCCTCGCTGAGCACAACGTTGAACCGGGGCGGCGGCGGGTCCGGACGGGTGAGGACTTCCTGCCGTTCCATCCGGATTTCGACGCGGCGCTTGACTTCCTCTGAGGTGTCGGTCGGGCGGCTAGCCCGAATTACCGCATGCGCGTAATCCAGGGTCTGGAGCAGGCCCGGCACCAGTTCCTGCTCGTAGGCGCGGATCGCCCGCGCCTCCGCTTCCAGGCTGATCAGGTCCGCGTAGTCACCGCCGATCAGGCCCGCGTACTTCTGCCACCAGCCGCGCTCGTTAACCCGCCGCGCTAGATCGGCCAGACGCGCCCGGTACCGCTCATCGTCGGCGCCGTAAAGGTCCAGAAGCTTCCGCAGCTCCGGCGCGGTGATCCCGGACTGGCGGTTCTCAATGCGGGAGATCCGGGATGCCTGCCAGTCCACCCCCCGGGCCGCTTCCGTGACCGACAGGCCGGACTGCTCGCGCAATCCCCGCAATTCGGCGGCGAGCCGTCGCCGCCGCAGACTCGGCGATGCGGTCATGCGACTGCCTCCCCTCGCCACTGGTTACAATCTACCAAAATATATTGCGGACTGGTAGAAATTGCACCATTATTGTTTGCAGCTGGCCGCCAGTTGCACGGTCCAGGGCTGGCTTGCACGGTCTTCGCTGGCGGTTGGCTGACAGGGGCATGGAGGGCGATCGTGCACGAGAGCGTACGGGCACGCAGCGCGGGTGACACAGACCAGCGTGTGTCGGCATCGGCGCTTCCATCCAATCGCGGCAATCTTGCTTGGGCATGTACCGGCACTCTCGCGCCCTCCATCCCCCAGATACGGCTGCAAAATGCGTCCCACAGCGGGTCGCGAGTACCGTCGTTTGAGATGAGCCGGAGTGGCGGGTGGCCGCTGTCCAGCTTCCTGGAGCTCGGCGCCCTAGACGGGGCGGCGCCATCAGCCAGGCTGCATGCGCTGCACCTAGCCAGGGAGTGGGGGCTTGCCGAACTGGCTGATGAAACCCAGCTCGTGGTCTCCGAACTGGTCACCAACGCGGTCCGTGCGTCCAGGTCAATGGCCCACGCCGCCGTTGGGCTGTGGCTGGCATCCGACCAGTCGCGGGTAGCGATTACGGTCTGGGACGCCAGCTCCGACCCACCCCAACGGGTCGAAGCCTGCCAGGATGCCGAGAACGGCCGGGGGCTGCTGCTGGTCGAGGAAGTGAGCACGCAGTGGGGCTGGTACGCCCCGGTCGGGGCGGATCACACGCCGGATGCGGGAAAACTCGTCTGGGCCCTCGTCTCCTAGCTGGACCCGCCCAGCATGGCAATCGGGGTTCCGCGCGGCGGCGGGGTGATCCTGGTGGGTGCTGCACTACCCATCAAAGAGTGCGGGCGGTGCTGCACCCGCCAGGATCGATCGTGGGGCGGTTACCAGTGGGTGGGGTAGACGGTGGGCGTCGGGTCAGTCGACCCGGACGGAGAGGGCGTGGCTGTCACGGTCGGGGTGGTGCTTGGGGAAGCTGAGGCGGACGGGGACGTCGTAGACGGCGAGGTCGCCATCGACGAACTCGGCATTGATGAACTGGGCGCCGGCGAGACGGATGAAGGCGGCATCGCGGGAGTTGACGAGGCCGTTGCTGAGGCGGAGGCCGACGGCGACGCGCTGCCGGTCACCGCGACGCTGGTGATGTCGGTGCAGAGCATCGGGCGGAAATAGAGCGTGGGCTCGCCGTTCGCGAGGATCTGGTTCATGCCGCCCATGTGCAGGTTCAGGTACCAGTTGCCCGGCCCCGGGTAGCTGGTGACTCCGGTGACCACGCGTGTCTGGTCCACGATGGCCCCGTTGGAGTCGGCGATGAAGTCGGGGATCATGTACTTCACTGCGCCTTGGGACTGGCAGCTGCCGAGATGAACGTGCGCCGCATGCGGCCCAGGGGTGAGTCCGGTCGCCGTGACGGTGATGGTCAGTGTCTGCGCGCTTGGGTCGAAGGTGATCGTGGTGACTCCGGCGGGCCTGCCGTAGGGGCTCACCGGGCGCAGCGTCACGGTCTCGCCGGCGCCAGACGGGAAGCTCGCTTCGGCGATCGGCTCGGCGGCCAGCTGGCGGCCGTTCGTCATCGAGGTCATCGCGCTGTACGCCACGGTGTCGCCCAGGCTGATGACAAGCCGACCGCCGCGCACCGCGTCGACGCGGCCCTGCGAGGTCAGTGTCGCGGCCGCCTGGCCGGTGCTGTCAGCGGTCAGCATCGTGAACGGGACGGTACGCCCGGAGCCCGTCACGAAGGACACGCTGTGCGCGGAACCGGGGGTCAACCCGGCCACGACCACATGCGCCAGCAGGACACCGTGGTCGCCCCGGCTGATCGTGACCGTACCGGCCGGCATCGCCCGCAGGATGTACCTGCCGGGGCCGGTCGTCACGCCGGTGGTACCCGCATCGGTGACGGAAGCCGTTGACGGGGGCGTACCGCTGGAACTCGTGACGCTAGCAGGGTTGCACGCGGTGATCCCCGCTCCGATCGCGGCGATCGCGAGCACCGACAGCAATGGTTTCGTGGTTCTCATGACAAGTCCTTAACTCACTGGCAGCAAATGGGTTCAGTACTTGTCACGGGTCGGCAGGCGCCAGGGTTCGCCAGTTAATAGCACCGAAAGATCAGGGTGTCAGCAGCCGGATGCTCGCCGCGCTCGCGTACAGGTCGACCGGCCCGGTCGCGAAGGTGCGGACCTGAAGGTGCGTGTCCTGTTCCTCCGGTACCCACGCCTGCAGGGTGAGGGTCTGCGGCGCCGAGGTGAGCTGGACCGGGCTGCTGGTCAGGTCGTTATCGCCGTTCCAGAAGTCGAGGTAGACGTAGCCAGTGCCCTGGAGGGTGACCGAGACCTGGTAGTAGTTCCCGCCGGCGAGTTCGGACGACGGGTTGACCCAGATCCACGAGTCAGGCGCCGCGCTGGTCTCGGTCCACTGCACGGCGCTCGCACCCTGCGGGGTGGTGACGTCCGTCGTGAGGGTGCCCGGGATGGAGCCGACGCCGTTCTCGACCGGTCCCTGCCAGTCCAGCTGGCCAGTTGGCGAGGTGCCGAGCAGGTTGGCGCCGGAGGGCGTGAGCTTCAGCTGCCTGGCGAGCGCGAAGAACTGGTCGCCGCGGACCACCACATAGTCGTCGCCGAGCGAGCTGGCGATCGTCATGATGTCGGTGGGCGCCAGATCCCAGGCGTCGATCCCGATCGACAGCAACAGCGGAACGGTGCCGTCCCACCCCGCCGAGGCTGAGGCGATCGCCTGCTGCCCTTCGGCGACCGTAGACGCCATCCAGCTGATGAACAGCGGGGTGTCGCCGATGGCCGTCTGCCACGTGTAAGAGTTCCAGGATTCCAGCAGGCCGATAGGCCGCACGTCGGCCACGTATCGCTCCGCGGTCGCTGCGTCCATCGGGACATCCTGACCTGATATCCGGTTGAGGATCACCGCCGAGTCCATCCCGGTCTTATCCAAGTAGCGCCGGGTCAGCTCGGTGAACGCGCCCAGCTTGCTGGTCGGCCAGTCGCCCGGGTACACATAGCCCGCGCCCGACGGGCCCGCCATGAAATAGTCGTTGCTGGTCGCGGTCCGCTGGTAGTAGGACAGGAACGACGGTGCGGCGTCGGCTCCGAGCGGCTGTACGGTCCAGTTGATCGGCACCTGGCCGCGCGCCGGATCCGCCCAGAGCTGCCGCATCCGGTGCTGGTCGTACTGCAGGTTGTCGCCGTCGGTCACGCTGAAGGTCACGTAGATCTTGTTCTCAAGCGGCGGTACGTCCGCGTGCCGCTGCGAGCTGCTGATCGGCGCCCGCACGCCGCCAAAGACGGTCAGGTTGGCGCTGTAGTCGCTGGCCAGCACGACCTGCCCATACTGCGACGTCACCTGCGTCCCGTCGCTCTCACCGGTGACGTCCGACGGCCACCAGCCTAGGTAGGGCGCACCGGCCGGCATGTCGCTGAGCACCTGCTCCAGCAACGCGAGCTCGTCGGGGGTGCCCGGGTCCAGGAACATCACCAGGCCGCGATTCGCGACCGCGTAGTCGCGCAGGTACCCGGAGATCCCCGGGTCAAGGCCAATGAACATCCGGTGCGTCGTCTTCGGCCAGAGGTTGTTGAAGGCCCAGGTGTAGGCGTCCAGGTCAGTGCTGAACTTTCCCTGCAGGTCCGCGATGACGGGCAGCCCCGCGCTCGACGCCACCGCCGGCGACGTCGCCACCGCGTCGTGCAGGCCGGCCAGCGTGGTGGCGACGTTGACGGTTCCGGCTACGTCCGGGTCGTAAAGCACGGCGCCGGTGATCTCGTCGCCGTATGCGCGGAGCAAGCTCATCGGGTCAGCGGCCACCTGGTACGGGATGGCTATGTCGTCCAGCCAGGTGTAGAGCCCCTCGTTCTGCGGCTGGAGCAGGTAGATCCGCGGCCTGCTCCGGTTGACGATCCCCTGCAGCGTGGTGAGCAGCACTTGCTCGTCCGCGGACACGTTGGTCATGTCGGCGACGTCCAGCCGCAGCGGCGTGGCGAACGTCGGCAGGGCCTGGCCAGACGGCCAGCTGATCCCCGTCTTCCCGGGCGACGTCGCGGCGCGAGCGGCCGTCGGGATCATGCCAGCGGCGATCCCCGTCGCCGCCGCACCAGCGGCCAGGCCGAGAAACTGACGACGCGATCGGGGGTGGTTGCGGCGCATTTAGATCCCTTCATCCTGACAACGTTGTCATATGGTGCTTTGAACCGTTTTTACCTCTATGTGGAGAACGCGACAAGACCCAACCCCGGCAGCCCTCCGCCATGGATGTCCCATCGCTGGGCCTATAGCGCCAGCGATGGGACATCCATGGCGCTGGTGGGCGGCTAGGTGACCTGGGTGCCATCGGGGTGGACTGGGCAGCAGGACGAGACTGGGCAAGTGCGGCAGCCGGAGTTCACCCGGGCTTCGAAGACCGGGCCGGCCATCCCGGCCGCGACCGCTTCCACCAGGTCCTTCGCCCAGGCCGGGTCCTCGTCATCACCGAGCGCCTGCTGCCGTTGTACGCGGGCACGGGCGGTGTAGGACGCCTTTCCCACCTGGACGAGTTCCGCGCCGCCCGGATCGGCCATGCCGAAGCGCTCGAACGCGCCGAGCAGGATCGCTAGCTGATAGACCCCGAGCTGCGGATGCCGGTCAAGCTCGTCCTCGCGCGGCGCGGACGATCCCGTCTTGAGGTCGACGATGACACCGCGACCGGCGGCGTCCTGTTCCAGCCGGTCCACCCGGCCGGTGATCTCGACCTGCCCGATCCGCACCTTCAGCGCCTGCTCGACCGCCACCAGTTCGCGAGGGTTCGAGGCGTGCCAGTCGAGGAACTTCCGCACCATCTTCTCTGCCAGCTGACGCTGCCGGGAGCCGTACCAGGCGCTACCGAAATCCAGGTGATGCCAGATCTCGTCGATGCGATCGGCCACCCCCCGTTCTGTCGAACCTTCTGCTATTAGTACGGCGGCGGCGTGAATTACGGTGCCCAGGTGGCGCAGGACATCGGAGCGCCCCGCGCCGGCCGCGGATTCAAGCAGCCAGCGCAGCCCGCAGCGGGCGAACGACTCGACCTGGGACGGCGATAGCCGGACGGTCTCCCCCGGTGCGACGATCGGCGATTCGTCGGACAGCGTGGTCAGCGCGTACCAGTCGCCCGGATCCGCGCCGCGTACTCCGGCGGCGGCGAGCCGGGCTAGCTCGCTCGCGGCCGACTGGCGCAGCGCGGGGGCCCCGGCCGGGTCACTCGCTGTGCGACGCAGGTCGGCGACCAGCACCGGGAGCGACAGCCAGCGGGTTCCCGAGCCAGCTCGCTCGATTTCGATCTCGTCACCGGCCAGTTCGGCGAGAAACCTGGACGGCCGCTCGTCCGCCTCGTCGCCGCCCGCCGCGGTGACGACCAGCAGGCGTTTCGCACGGGTCGCAGCGACGTAGAACAGGCGGCGTTCTTCGGCCATGAGCTTGGCGGATAGCGTGGCAGCTCGCTGGTCGGCCGGGATGCCCGCCAGTCCGGCCGCCGCCTCGGCTAGGTCGTCGGTGCCGAGCAATGACCCGCGCAGCCGCAGGTCGGGCCACAGCTCCTCCTGCACGCCCGCGACGACCACGACATCCCACTCCAGGCCCTTCGAGCGGTGCGCGGTGAGTACGGCTACCGCGTCGCCGGGCTGGGCGCGTTCGGCCAGCGTGTCACCGGCGATTTCCTGGCCGCTCAGCGACGCGAGGAACAACTCCGGCGAACCAGGCGGCAGCTGGTCGCCGAAATGCGCCGCGGTATCGAACAGCGCGAGTACCGCGTCCAGGTCACGGTCGGCCGCGGCTCCCTGCTGTCCGCCGCGCGCGCTCGCCTCCTGCCACCGGTCCGCGAGGCCAGATTTGTTCCAGATCGCCCATAGAACGTCTTCGGCGGTCCCGCCGTCGAGCGCGCGCCGGGCGGCGTCGATCAGCGCCGCGACGCGACGGGCGGGTCCGGCGACGGACTCGCGCATCGTCGCCAGGACGCGGTCGTCGCGCAGCGCATCGGCCAGCGGCGTCCCGTCGAGCGCGCGGCGAAGCCTGCGCAGTCCGAGAGCGTCGGTGCCGCCGAGCGGTCCGGTAAGGAGTTCGGCAGCGGTCTCCTCGTCCAGCGTGCCGGGCCGGATGGCGGTCCGCAGCACGGTCAGCAGCGGTCGCACGCCCGGCTCGTCCGGCAGCGGCGCCTCGTCACCCCGGATGTCGGCCGGCACGCCCGCGGTGGTGAGCGCGCGCCTGATCAGCGGCACCTGCCGTTGGGCAGAACGCAGCAGCACCGCCATCCTGCTATACGGGACGTTGTCGGACAGATGCGCGCGCCGCAGGATGTCAGCGACCAGGGCCGCCTCCTGCGCCGAGGTGTCGGCGATTACGACGCGGACCTGGCCTGGGTCGGCGGCGGCGATCGGCTTTAGATCACGGTGACCGGTGTTGTTCGCTGGGAGCCTGCGCGCTACGCGCCTGGACGCGGCGAGCAGCGCTGGGCCGCTGCGCCGGCAAGTGGTCAGCGCGACCGTCTCGGCCGGTGAGCCGTCGGCGTTGCGGAACCGCTGAGGGAACTCGTTGATCGCGGTGACGTCGGCGCCGCGGAACGCGTAGATGGACTGGTCCGGGTCACCGACGACGATCAGCTCGCGCCCGCCGCCGGCCAGCGCCGTCAGCAGGCTTTCCTGCGCCGGGTCGCTGTCTTGGTACTCGTCGACGAAGACGACGTCGTAGGCGTCGCGTTCGCGCCGCCTGGTGTCCGGCCTGCTGAGCAGCGAGGCGGCGATCCGGACGATCTCCGCGTAGTCGTAGGCGGGCACCGGGGCCAGGTCGAATCTGGCGGCGTACCGATCCAGGAATCCGCCCGCCGCCACCCAGTCATCGCGATGCAGCGAGCGGCCAAGCTGGCGGAGCCGTTTGCCGTCGAGGCCACGTTCGGCCGCACGCATGAGGAGATCGCGCAGCTCCTCGGCGAAGCCTTTGGTGGCGAGTGCCGGCGTGAGGGCGTCCGGCCATCGGGTTGCCCCGTCCTGGACCTCACCCCTGAGCAGCCGCCTGATCTCCAGCAGCTGTTCCGGCGCGGACAGCAGCCGGGGCGGTTCGTCACCGGCCTTGGTGAACTCCCGTCGCACCAGCGCGTAGGCGTAACTGTGGAAGGTGAGCGCGAGCGGTTCCTTGGTGGTGCGGCGCAGCCGCTGCGTGATGCGGTCACGAAGCTCGCCCGCTGCCTTGCGGCTGAAGGTGAGCACCAGGATGCGCTCGGGGTCGATGTCCCGCTGCTCGATCCGGTGCGCTACCGCTTCCACGATCGTGGTGGTCTTCCCGGTACCCGGCCCGGCCAGCACCAGTAGCGGACCGCCCTTGTGCTCAACGACCCGTTGCTGCGCGTCGTCAAGCCGCGGACGGCTCGCCGTGGGGGCCGTCCGCCGCACGAGGGTGTAGGTCGGGGTCGCGTTCTCCATCAACAGCATTCCATCAGATACCACTGACATTCCGGCGGAGAACGCGGCCGCGCCACCGGCACCGGCGGCTGTTTCCAGCGACATCGCGACACCAGCGATGGGCCACCGATGGCGCTATAGGCCCAGCGCTGGGCCATCCATGGGGCCGCAGGAGCCTCCAGCCGGGCGGAATGTCCTGTATGTGAGTTATTGGCGACGGAGAAGGCGGCCGGGTCGCTCTAGCCCGGTCGATGTGACATCGACCGCGCTCTAGCCCGGTCGATGTCACATCGACCGGGCCGGGCCGGGGCGGGTTGGGGCGGGGCGACGGGGGGCGGGGGCGGTCAGTCGGGGGGTGGGGACCAGCGGGCTTGGCGCATGTCTACCCGTACTGGGTCGCGGGGTGAGCGGAGCGGGGTGTTTTCGTCGCGGTAGTGCTCTAGGGCGGCCCGGTCGTGGCCGGGCGGGGGTGTGCCGTCGGAGTGGATGACTCGCCACCAGGGGACGCCGCCGCCGTAGGTGGACATCACCCGGCCGACCTGCCTCGGGCCGCCGGACGCCAGGTACTCGGCGATGTCGCCGTAGGACATGACGTGACCAGGTGGGATCGAGTCGACGACGTCTAGGACGCGTGAGGAGTAGTCGTCCATGTCAGTGACAGTTCCAGGGCTGTTCGTCGTCATCGTAAGCGTGTGCACCGGAAGCCACCGCTCCGTAGACAGCCAGCCGAGCATGGCGGATCGCCGAGACGCGCCTGGTGGCGGCCACCGTCAGTACCAGGAAGCCAAGAGCCAGCACGGCGAACAGCACCAGGTCCAGAACGCCGCGGGAATGGACCGGCGCCGCGGGGACGGCGGACGCGCCGCCGCCGAAGGAGGCCCGCGTCGTCACGCCAGCCGCCGTAGTGTGCAAAACAGCCAGCCGTCCCGCCTCGGTGAGCGCGGCGGCCGCGTTGACCACGCCGAAGCCGACCTGGACGTCATAGCCCCCGGCGGGCTGGTCGGACGTGCCGTAGCTGAGGGCCTCGGCGACCAGGTCGGGGGCGAGCCACGAGTAGCGCGCCTTGATCAGCGCCGCTACCCCCGCGACCAGCGCACACGCCGGGCTCGTACCGCTGACCAGCCAGTACTGACCATCTCGGCCCTGCCCGGGCACGTTCACGCCGGGCGCGGCGACCAGCACCGACAGGTTGTTGCTGGAGAAGCCAGCGGCCTCCCCAACAGAGCCGACCGCCCCCACCCCGATCACGCCGGGGTAGTCGGCCGGGAACGAGACCGGAGCGAATCCGTTGTCGCGTGACTCGTCGTCGGCACCGGAGTTCCCGGAAGACGCGACGACCACCGCGCCCTTCACGGATGCGTACTGAAGGGCCGATCGCACCGCGGCGCTCGGCACCGAGTATCCGATCGACATGCTGATGACCTTGGCGCCGTCATTGACCGCGTCCCTGATCGCCGTCGCGAGCGAGGACTGGATGCGCGTCTCCGGCTCACGCTCGTAGGTCTGGTAGCCCGGGTCGCTGTGGTCGGGGATCACCCGGATGGACAGGATGCGAGCGGCCGGTGCTACGCCGATGATGCCGCTGCCGCCCCCGTCGTGCCCGTGGCCGGCGATGATCGAGGCCATCCAGGTCCCGTGCACGCCCCAGCCCGGGTTAGTGTCCGGCGTGTTCAGCCCGGTCAGGTCCGGCCCGGTGGTGACCGAACCCGCCAGATCGCTGACGTCACCGTTCACGCCGCTGTCGATCACCGCCACCGTCACGTCCTGCCCGGTGGACTGCTGCCATGCTTGCGGCACGTTCATCATGTCCAGCACCCACTGCTGGCTGTCGCGGATGCTGTCGGTCGCGGTCGCGCCGGCGGGCGCGGCGAAGAGCAGTACCGCGGCGCACGCGGACACCGCAGCCCGGATCAGCATCCGGGCGCTCCCGGGCAGTGCGGTACCGCGGGCGCAGCGGCGAGGGTATCCGCCACCGAATGCGCGACACCGGACGCCATGGTGGTCATCTCGGCACTCTCATACTGGTCGCCGCTCACCGGCAGGACCGGGCGGTCGTCGGAATAGCCGACCGTATACAGCACGACGTACGGTCCGGCGCTGAAGTCGGCGGACAGCTGCCGCCGGGCATCGGTGAACTCACCGGCCACCGTTCCCGGGAACATCGCCGTCCGCACCCCCGGGACCCGGCCGGACGATGTCAGCGCCGAAGCCGCGGCCCGCGCCGAGCCAGCGTTCGACAGCACCGCGACTCCGACGGTGACCACATAGGTGTCGGTGGTGTCGGCGTAGGTGGCCCGCAGCACCGCCTGGCAGCCGTGCTTGACCAGCACGGATGCCACCGGCGTATCGAGCGCGCCGTCACACGACGACTGCGGCGCGATGCCGACCCGGTGCGCGGACAGCGACAACGTGTCCACGGTGCCGTCGTCGAGCAGCGACGTCGGCTGGTAGCCAACGCTGGCGCGGAAGATCTCACCAGCCCGCAGCTGTCGCCAGCGCGCCGCCACTTCCCAGCTCATGATCGCCTGTTGCTGCGCGGCGGTGAACCTGCGCGGCAGCACCTGCAACGCGGCGCCGGTCACGCACACCACCAGTCCAGCCGCACCGATGACGAGGACGGTAACTGCCGCGACCAAGCGCAGCGTGCGGCGTGGTACCTCCGCCTGACTCGACACGCTCAAATGGTATTGGCTAATCCTCGGTGAGGCCGGCGTCACGCTCCAGACGCAACCAGCGGGTAATACCTACCGATCGCAGGAAGGGCCGATCGTGGCTGACGACGATCAGCGCGCCCTCATAACATGCCAGTACCGCCCGCAGTCGCTCACCACCGGACAGCGTGCCGGCCCGCTGATCGGCCCGGCCGCCGCGGAAGCCGAACCGGGCCAGCCGCTGCCGCGCCTCATGCGGCGGCCCGCCAACATTGACAACGATCGTCGCGTCCTCGTCCAGGATGTCCAGCCGCTGCGGCAGGTACGCGGTGGTCGCGGGACGCACCGACACGCCGTCCAGCTGCCTAGTCGCGGCGATGGCGTTGAGCAGGGTGGTTTTGCCCGCGCCGTTCGGGCCGGTCAGGGCGACATGTTCCGGGCCGCGCAACGTGAGCGAGGCCAGCCCGGCCCGGCGGGTCCAGTCTGGTGGCCAGCGCGCGTCGACCAGGCCGCTGATGTGCAGCACGGTGCGGCCGGCCGGGACCCGGGTGCCCGGCAAGTCGACGTGGATCGCTGGTTCGTCGTGCAGCCGCTGCTCGGCGTCGGCGAGCCGCGCCTTGGCATCCTCGAGTCGCTGCTGGTGCAGCTCATGGCTAGCGCCCGCGGTTTCCTGCGCGTGGGTCTTGCGCGCGTGCGCGACGATACGCGGCAGCGATCCGGACGCGGCGACCCGACGGCCCTGGCGATCCCGGCGTGCCTGTTTCGTCAGGCTCTCCACTAGATCGCGGTGCTCGCGCTTGACGGACGCGGCGGCCGACGCGACCGCGCGTTCGGCCGCCTGCTGCTCGGCGTCCCGCTGGGCCTGGTACGCGGCGAAGTTCCCGCCGTAAGTGCGTAGCTCGCCATCGGACAGCTCGGCGATCTGATCGACGCGCTCCAGCAGCTCACGGTCGTGGCTAACGACCACGAGCACGCCGGGCCAGCGCGACCAGGATCGTCTCGCCGCCGGACAACCTGCCAACCGGATCGCCGGGATCGAGATGCGCCAGGCCCAGCCGGTCGAGCTGGGCGCGGGCACGGTCTTCGATGTCCCAGTCGTTCCCGATGGTGTCGAAATGCGGTTGCCGGACGTCGCCCGATTCGACCGCCTGGATCGCCGCTAGCACCGCCTCGATACCGAGCAGTTCGGCGACGGAGGCGGCGAGCGTCACGTCTTGCGGCAGGTAGGCGACGTCGCCGCTGACCGTGACAGTCCCGGCAGTGGGCGTCAGCTCGCGGGCGATCAGCTTGAGCAGGGTAGATTTACCTGCGCCGTTATGGCCGATAAAGCCTGTTCGTCCTTCAGTGAACGCGGCGTTCAGGTCCGTGATGACAGCGGCGCCATCGGGCCAGGAAAACGACAGATTGGTACAAGAAATAGCGGGCACGCGGAAGCTCCATACGAGTCGAGGTCGGTGTACGGGACCTCTAGAGCCTCAAACGTTTGCCCTTCTACTCTCCTGGTGCGGCGACAACCATTTTAGCAGGCCCGCTCGCCGCCACCGCGCCGTCGGACGCCGGCACGAACACGGACTCGCCGTTAGCCGCCTTCACCGTTTCGCCATGCGCGCGCAGCGTCGCACTTCCTTCTAGGACCATAACGACGCGGGGTCCCTCACCCGGGAGCCGCACCTCGTCACCGGCGAGGTCCACGGTGTAGAACGCGAACTCCGGTATCGGCGCGTCGTACTCGGTGACCCCGTCGCCGATGGCGCGGCCGGTGATGACCGGGACCTCGGCGGCCGGGTCGGTGAGCTTGAGCAACTCCGGCACGTCGATGTGCTTGCTGGTGAGGCCAGCGCGCAGCACGTTGTCGGAGTTAGCGAGCAGTTCGATGCCGGTCCCCCGCAGGTACGCGTGCAGCCCG
>JBEKHI010000011.1:0-45038 GCA_050012355.1 Streptosporangiaceae bacterium
AATGTGATCGGGTCTCAGCCGGCCATGGCCGGAGCGGAAGCTAGGAGCGGGCATGCCTACTGATACACACGTCGAAATCGCCGCTCGCGAAGCCCTCGCGCGCGTCCTCGAGCCCGGCACCGAATCTGCCGATCTCGATCTAGATGACGATATGTCCGAGGGTCTCGGATTGACCTCGCTCAACAAGGTGATCTTCCTGATGTCGGTTTGCGACGATACCCAGGTGAGCCTTTCGGCGTTCACCGAGTCAGACGTGGCGGGGATGCGTACCCTTCGCGAAGTCATCACCGCGCTGACGCGGAACATGAACGGCGGGAACTAGCGTGGCCTGGGCCGGCCTCGCGGCCGCGGAGCTCGAGAATGAGCATGTGCTCCTGCGGCCAGTACGTGAGCAGGACCGCGACTCTCTGCACACGATCGCGATGGATCCGCAAATCTGGCGCTACTTTGTACTCAGGATCGCGTCCGATGACGACTTCAACGCGTTCTTCGATCTCGGCCTCGCGGATCAGGCGGCGGGACGCCGGGTCGTTTACCACATTACCGATAAGCAGTCCGGTCACGCGGCCGGCAGCATGAGCTTCTGCAATATGTCGGAACCAGACGCACGGCTGGAGATCGGCTGGAGCTGGCTGGGCCGTAATTTCCAGGGCAAGGGCATCAACCGGTGGTCGAAGTTCCTGATGCTCGACCACGCCTTCGAGCGAATGGGCGCCGAGCGGGTTGAATTCAAGACCGACGAGCTGAACGTCCAGGCCCGGCATGGCCTGCGCAACATCGGCGCCCGGGAGGAAGGCACGCTCCGCAGTTTCAACCCGATGCCGGATGGACGCCGCCGCGACGCGGTCTATTACAGCGTGCTGCGGCCGGAATGGCCGTATGTACGCGAGCAGTTGCTGACCAGGTCGAAGGTGGCGGCCGGGTTATGACCGTCCCGTTCATCCGGGCTACCGGCGAGCCGTTCGAGATCGGTTACCGGCACGGCACCGTCCGGGCCGCGGCGTTGCGCGGGTTCCTCGACGACGGTCTGGCCCGGATCAGCAAGCTGGCTCCCGCGCCGGTATCGCTGTCGGCGCTGCGTCCGGTGCTCGCCGAGTACGACGCGCTGATCACGGCGGCGGCGCCGCGGCTGAGCGAGGAGACCGGCGGGCTCGCCGAGGGAGCCGGCATCTCCCGCGATGAGGCGGTGCTGCTGCAGGTCAGGCGCGAGATCATCGGCTACCAGCGGGTACCGGTGCTGCCCGGCGGGGATTGCACGACCTACGCGAGCTTGTCGGCCGGTCCCGGCGGTGAGCCAGTGCTGGCCCAGACCGTGGACCTCAACGGAGATCTCGATGACCAGATCGCGGTGCTCGACGTCGGGCTGAACGGATCGGGGCGCCGGGCACTGCTGCTCAGCTTCGGCGGGCTGCTCGGCTATCTCGGCGTGAATAGCGACGGGCTCGCGATCGGCCTGAACCTGGTGCTCGGCGGCGAATGGGGACCGGGCCTGCCGCCCTACCTGGCGATACGGTACCTGCTTGACAATGCCGGGTCCGTCGCCGAAGCGCTCGCGATCCTGCCGGACCTGCCGCTGGCCAGCTCGCGCTCGCTCATGCTGTGCGACCCTACGTCCGTCGCGTGCGTCGAACTGCTCGACAACACGGTGCGGCTCGTCCAAGCCGCGCAGTTCGTGCACACGAACCACTTCCTGCACCCCGATTTCGTCAGCCGCGACCAGCTCAACGTCTTCGCGCGTAATTCCTCGATGCTGCGCTTGAAGGCGGCCGCCACCGGTCTGGCTGCTTTCGCCCAGACCGGCGCTGGGGCGGGAGTCGAGGAGCACTTCGAGCTGCTGTCACAGCCAGCGATCTGCGTCGCGGGGGTGGGTGACATCCGGCGTGAGCGGACGGTGGCCGCCGTGGTGCTGCTCCCCAGCCGGGGCGAGCTGCATCTGCGGCCAGGTGATCCCTCGGTCAGCGCGACCCAGACCTTCCGGTTGGCCGAGGGGGAGACACCCTCGTGAACACCATCGAGCGCTGGTTCGTCACCCGCGGCGGTGCTGGCGGGCCCGGGGTACCGCGGATCTTCTGTTTTCCGCACGCCGGCGGCAGCCCGCGAGTATTTCTCGACTGGCAGGCGGGCCTAGGCGATGACGCTGAGATAGTCGCGGTATGCCGGCCGGGCCGCGAGCACCGGGCCGCCGAGCCCGCACCCGCGATTGGTGAGCTGATCGACGGCGCCGCCGCCGCCATTACCGCTATCACCGCCCAGGACGGGCGGCCGTGTTATCTGTTCGGGCACAGCCTCGGGGCGCTGGTCGCGTTCGAGGTGGGCCGGCGGCTCACCGGCTCGGCCGCGCCCCGGCACTTCATCGCGTCCGGCTGCTCGGCGCCGTCGCTGCTGCCGTCCCAGCGGGTGAAGCAGATCGCGACGCTCACCGGGGCCGAGTTCGCCGAGGCGCTCGCCTTCTTCGGCGGCCTCGCACCGGAAGTCGCCGCCGATCCCGACGTCCGCGACCTGCTTCTCCCTGGCCTGATCGCGGATTTCCGGATGGCCGTCGGCTACGTGTACCAGGCGGCCCCGCGGCTGGCGGTGCCGGTCACGCTCGTGGTGGGCCGCGACGATCCCCATGTCGAGGAGGCGCAGGTCGCGCCCTGGGATCAGGAACTGACCTGGCAGGCCGACCGGCACTGGCTGGACGGCGGTCACTTCTATTTCGAACCCGATCCGGGGCCGGTCATCGGCATCATCCGGTCGGTGGTCCTAGCGGATCAGCACGTCGAGCTGATCTGAGCTGACCGTCCTTTACAGCAGCAGGTCGACCGGTTCCGCCTGCTCGACGAAGTAGGCGAACGAGGCGTACCCGCGCCACACCCGCCGCCACTCGCGCTGGACCGCGGCGTCACCCAGTGTGCGACGCACCTCGTCCAGGTAGGACACGATGATGTCAACGGCCTGCCTGCTGTGGCCGGCCGACAGGTTGTCGATCGTGAGGTGCGCCTGCTCGTAGCAGTCATCGAAACCGTAGTGGCGGAGCTTCTGGAGCTCGTGCAGGCGCACCTCGCCGAGGCCGAACATCTCGATCGCCAGGTTGTAGCCCAGGATCTCGTTGAAGTACTTGTCAGGGAACAGTGCCATGCACAGCTGGTGTAGCGAGAAGCCGTACAGGTCGTCGGGCAAGTCGGCCTGGTCCATGAACGCGGCGTCCCGGATGTGGGGGAGACGGATGTCCATGCTGCGCAGTGCCCGGTGGATCAGGGTGATGTGGTTCTTGCGCAGGTCACCATGGCCCACCTCGTCCGCGTAGATCGCCAGCAGCGCGCCGTCGCAGGCTCGCTGGTACCGGCCGAGGTTCGCGACCCGGTGGATCCAGGCCGCGTCGACCAGCGCGCCGAGCGCGTACGTGGTCTGCCGGAAGATGACCTCGTCCCGGCTGGGGATTTCCGCCAGCGGCTGGTAGGGCTCGACCAGTTTCTCCCAGTACACCCGGTCGGCCCGTTCGTAGAGGGCGTCGGCGGTGTAGTCGAAGTAGCTCGCGTCGGTGTACCGGCCGGCCGCGCCGCGCACGAAGAGGATCTCGGCCTGCTCCAGCAGCCGCTCCGCACGGTCGGCGGCGAGCGGCCGGATGTTCGGGTAGTTCTCGATATTCACCAGCCGGTAGAACAGCCCCCGGTCGTCCGGCCTGCCCGGGTCGGCGATCACCACGTCGGCCGGGGCGGCCGCGGTGAGCATTTCCATCCGTTCGCGTGCCCGCGCATCGCCAACCGTGTCCGGCGTGATGACGATGTCCGGCCGTTCACCGGCCTGCACGGTCGCTGCCCAGGCCTGGAAGGTGGCGGCCTCGTGCTCGTCGAAGATGCCGAACATCGGGCCGCCGAACTTGATCGCCTTGATGAACCGGCACAGTCCGTCGCCGGTGCGGCGGAGCTGGTCCGCCTCACGAAACTCGGCGAGGAACCTGCCAATGTCCAGGTCCGGATCGCGGAACGTCGCGGTGAGCGGCCGGCCGAGGACCCGGACCCGGGAATGCTGGCTTCCGGCATACGGCGCGTGCCGGGCCACGATCGCGGCGACCTTCGACTCCAGCGACAGGCTCTGCTGCCAGGCGGCGAGTTCGGCCAGCATCGCGACGTGCTCGCGTTCCAGGTCGAGAGCGAGCCGCAGCCCGGTGTGCAGGCGCTGGCGCTCAGCCGGCGCCGCCAGCGTCAGGTAAGCGGCCAGCACGTCGCGCAGCTCCGGCTCCGGCAGCGCCGCCGGTAGGCCGGTCAGCTGGTCGTCGACCCCGAGGGCGAGCACCCCGTAGTGCACGCCGATCAGTTCCGGCAGGAAATTGGCCGGTAGCCGGGACAGCGACAGATAGCAGCTGGCGTGCAGGGCGGTCAGCGGCCGGGCGCCGGTCCGGGCCAGGAAATCCGTCGCGCCGATCTCCGGCAAGTAGATGCCGGCCTCCTCGAGCTGGCGACGGCGCCGGTCGGGCAGCGACCGGCGCGGGTTCCCCTCGCCGAGCATGACGTAGTGCTGTGCGAAGAGGCGGTTGACGATCACCGATGGCTGGGTGGCGGGCTGCGAGAGCACATCGAGCCAGCATCCGCCGAGCAGGGCGAGCGGTGCGCGCTGCCGCCGCACCGCGTCACGGGTGTCCGGCTCAGTGTTCCGCAGCATCCCGACCGTCGCGGCCAGTTCGTCCCGGACCGCGCGGACCTGCGCCGCGATGTCGTCCGCGCGGCAATCCAGGGGCAGCGGGCTGGCGGTATGGTCGGGCAGGAACGCGTCGAGCACCCGGCGGGCGACTAGGTAGACCGCCTCGGACTCCTGATCGCGCAGCAACCGCTGGAACAACGCGGCCGGTCCCCGGGCGATGATCGCGTCAGCTTCCCCGGACGCCTGGGCGCTGAATTCAAACCCGCGCCGCGGCAGCGCGGCGATCGTGTCGGGCAGCTCGAACATGGTGCCTCCCTAGCAGACCTTCTGGAGCAGGACGCCGAATCTGGACCCGGGGACGCTGGCCGCCAGCATGGCGTAATGCCCCTCGTCGAGGTGCCCGAGGGCAACCCGGTCCACCAGGTTGATTAGCGGGTCGGCGGCGAAGCAATGACCGGTTCGCGGGATATTGTCCAGGTAGAGCTGATCTTCACGGAAACCTGCTTGCCGTTCCTTCATGACCAGCAGCGGCTTGAACAGGTTCACGTGCAGCAGCGCGGTGACATCGCCGAGCTTGAGGCCCGGCGGCACCAGCAGCCGCTCGTTGACCTGGCGGGAGAGGTCGGAGCTGATCTGGGACATCCACTCGAGTGCGGCGGTCTCCTGCGCGACCGCGCAGCCGAGTACCTCGTAGCTGTCGGCGGATCCGGGGTCAGCGCTGACCAGGCAGCTCGCCGCGCCGTCGCTGAACAGCGCGAACTGTGACATCGGCGCCGCTCCTTCGGCGACCGCGTCGACGGTGATGACCAGGACCCGGCGGTACCGGCCCGCCAGCACGAACGCGCGCGCGACATCGATCCCGGCGAGCAGGTTCACGCACCGGTTCAGGTTCTGTCCGTAGAACGGCAGGTCGCCGAGGCCTATCCCGGTCAGTACGCGGGCCAGGAAGCCGCCATGCCCGTCGGCCGGGCCGGGGACGCGGGTGGAGCAAAGGAGCAGCGCGTCGACCCCCGACGGGTTTACCCCGGCGGCCAGCAAGGTCCGGCGGCCGGTGTCGGCCGCCAGCTCGGCTAGGTCCCGATCGGTGGCCCGGATCGTGCCCCACCCCCACAGGCCGGGGTCCGGCACCAGTCCGAACGACGCCGCGAGCCGCGGCAGGTCCGGGATATCGGCATAACCGACCTCCCTTTCCCCGAGGACGTAGCTCGCCCCGCGCAGATAAACCCGCGAGTTCACCGCGCACCCTCCTGCGCGTCCTCCGGTGAGATCGACGGCATCTCGGTAAGCCGGAACACCGGCGAGAAGAAGATCCAGGCGATGGGGACGGTCAGCACGATGACCGCGACGATGAGCGCGGTGTGCAGGCCCACCGCGGTGCCGAGCAGGCCGCCCGCGATCGCGCCGACCGGCAGCGCGCCGAACAGCAGCATCCGGTAGGTGGCGTTCATCCGGGCGAGCAGCCGGGTGGGCGTGACGGCCTGCCGCAGCGTGATGGTGTTCACGTTCCATACCGCGATCCCGAACCCGTGGCCGAGCCAGCTGGCCGCGAACACGGCTACCGCCGCCGGGGTCGCGCTGTGCGGCGCCAGCAGCAGGAGCGGCGAAGCCGACACCGCCACGATGGCGGCGGCCAGCGTCCGCCCGAGCCCGAGAGCCCGCTTGACCCTGGCCGCACCCAGCGCGCCGAGCAGCGCTCCGGCCTGGAGGGCTCCCAGGGCGATGCCGAGCTTGAGGGGAGTCAGCCCGAGTGTGCGCACCGCGTAGACGGTGAAGATCGTGGAGGTCGCGCCGAAGCCGACATTCAGCGTCGCGGACTGGCCGAGCAGGACGCGCAGCAGCCGGGTGCCGTATACGGCGCGGAATCCCTCGGCCATCGAGCGGCGTACCGAGGGGCGCTGCCCGGTCTCCGGCGCCGGTTCCGGCCGGCGGATGGCGATCAGGCCAGCTACCGAGAACAGGTAGGACACCGCGTCCACGGTCAGCGTGATCGGCGCGGTGATCAGGCCGATCAGCAGGCCAGCCAGGCCGGGACCGGCGATGCCGGCGAACGCGGTGCTGGCCTGCAGCTTGCTGTTGGCCTCGATGAGATGCTGCCGTCCTACCAGGTAGGGAACGTAGGACAGCGCTCCCACGTCGAAACAGACGCTCAGCGTGCCGACCAGCAGCGTCACCACGTACAGCAGGCCGAGCGAGAGCATCCCGGTCAGCTGCGCCAGCGGGATCAGGCCGATGAGCACGGCGCTGGCCGCCGAGCACGTGATCAGCACCGGACGGCGCCGCCGGCGATCCAGCCCGACCCCCGCCAGGACCGCGACCACGATCACCGGCACGAACCGCAGCGCGTTCAGCACCCCCACCTCGAACACGGTGGCCTTGAGCGTGAGGATCGCCACCAGCGGCAGCGCGAACAGGGTGACCTGGGTTCCGATCTGCGACACCGTCTCGCCGGCCCACAGCTTGGCGAAGTCTCGGTTGGCGAAGATCCGGTCGGCGGCCGGGTCGGTGGTGGTAGCCGCCACCGCTTGTTCAGCTGCCATCGGCCGGTTCCTCCTGGCTTGCACTAGGCCACCGGCGGATCGCCGCGCCGATGCCGGTGACCAGCGGCGGACGCAGGAACGCGTAATGGTCGCTGTCCACCTGGAGGACGGACACCGGGCCGCTGCTCAGCAGGTTTTGCCAGTGTCCGGCGGCCGGGGCGTTAGGCGAATTCGCGCCGCTGACGATCAGTGTGGGTGCCCGGACTCCCTGGGTGCCCGGCCGGTACCCGGCGAGCATCCGGCTGTGCGCCGCGAACAGGCCGAACCGCCGTTCCAGCCGGGCTCTGGTGGCAGCGCGCTCGGCGGCGTCGGCGGTCAGCTGGTCCGCCAGCCAGGCGAGCTGACCGGCCGGGGAGACGGCGGCCGGGTCGGGCGCGTCAGCAGCGTCCAGTCCCAGGCTGTACGTCGCGTCCGCCACGAAACGTCCGGCCAGCTCGGCGTCGCCGGGAACGAAGTCAGCGGGGACGGTGAACGGCGCGTCGAGCAGGACGAGCAGCCCGACCTCGGCGCCGGCCTGTTCCAGCCGCCGGGCGATCTCAAACGCGACCACCCCACCCATCGACCAGCCGGCCAGCCGGTACGGTCCGGCTGGCTGGACGGCGCGGATCCGCTGCGTGTAGTCGCTTACCAGATCGGCGAGCGAAGGGGGGACGCCGCCGTCGCTCAGGGCAGGCGACTGGAGGCCGTAGACCGTGAACGTGTTCGTCAGTTCCTCGCCTAGGGGAGCGTAGGCCGAGATGGTGCCGCCGATCGCGTGGATCAGGAACAACGGGGGATCGGTACGGCTCTCGGTCAGCGCCACGAGGGGGTCTGAACGCGGACCGGCCTCGATGGCGGCCGCTAGCCGCCGCGGCGTGGGGTTCAGGAAGATGACGGAAACCCCGAGGTCCACGCCGGTTTCGCGGCTGATCATGTCCACTAGGCGCATGGCGGTCAGGGAGTTGCCGCCGAGGTCGAAGAAGCTGTCGGTAGCGCCCGCCGGTCCGGTGCCCAGCAGCGCGGTGTACAGGCCGGTCAGCATCGTCTCGGCCGGCGTCTGGGGCGCCGCCCGGTCGGCGGCGGGCTCCCGGCGCGGCGACGGAAGCGCCTGCTTGTCTATCTTGCCGCTGGCGTTCAGCGGGAACTCGTCGACGACGACCAGGTGGGCCGGGATCATGGCGGTCGGCAGGGTGCGGGCCAGGTGGGCGCGTACCTCGTCCGCGTCGATGGCGCCGCCTGGCCGTAGGTAGGCGGCGAGTTCCTTGTCGCCGGCGGGGCTGGTGGCGACGGTGAGGACGGCTTGGGCGATGGCGGGATGCTGGGTGAGGGCGGTCTCTATCTCGCCGAGTTCGATGCGCAGGCCGCGGATCTTGACCTGCTGGTCGACGCGTCCGGCGAACACGAGGGATCCGTCGTGGCGACGGCGGACCAGGTCGCCGGTCTTATACAGCCGGCCGTCGCGGAACGGGTCGGTGATGAACCGCTCCCTGGTCAGTTCCGGCCGGTTGAGGTAGCCGCGGGCCACGCTGGCGCCGCCGATGTACAGCTCGCCGATAACCCCGGCTGGCACCGGGTTGAGCCGCTGGTCTAGCACATATGCCTGGTAGTTCGGCCAGATCGGGAAGCCGATCGGCGGCGGTAGCGAGGTGCCGGGGTGGAGCTCGGCATACGTCGCGAGCACGGTGGTCTCGGTGGGTCCGTACCCGTTCACCAGGCTCAGGCCCGGCCGGATCCAGCGGCGGGCCAGCTCGGACGGCAGTTCCTCCCCGGCGGTCATCAGGATTCTCAGGTCCGGATAGTCGCGCTCGGGCAGCAGGCCGAGGACCGCGGGTGGCAGGCAGGCGAAGGTGATGTGCGCGTCGTCGAGCAGGGCGGCGAGCCGGGGTGGGGAGTGCAGGGTTTCCGCTGGAGCGAGTACGGCCCGGGCCCCGGCGGTCAGCGGCATGAACATGTCCATGACCGATACGTCGAACGTGAACGAGGCGAACTGAAGGACCGCGTCCCGCGGGCCGATCTGCCAGCGCCTGATCATGCCGGGCAGGAAGTTGGTCACGTTGCGGTGTTCGAGGATCACGCCCTTCGGCTGCCCGGTGGATCCCGAGGTGTACAGCACGTACGCGACGTTCTCCGGGGTGACATCGCTGTCGGCTTGGTTCGCGGCGTCGAGTCTGGAGATGCGCTCCCACTCGGCGTCCAGATCCACCACGGTGACCGCGTCCGGGACACTAGCCGCCGCGTCGGTGAGGATCACCGTCATCGCGGTGTCGGCGATCATGAACCCGAGCCGGCTGGCGGGCAGGGCCGGGTCCAGCGGCACGTATCCGCCGCCCGCCTTCCAGATCCCCAGCAGGGCGGCGAGCCGCCGCGGGCTGGTGCGCATGCTGACGCCGACGAGCACCTCGGGACCGACCCCGAGCGAGCGCAGCAGCCGGGCGATCTGGTTCGCGTGCCGGTTCAGCTCCGCGTAGCTGACCTGCTCGTCCTCGAACTGCGCCGCGACCCCGGCCGGGATCCGCGCCACCCACGCTTCGAACAGCTCGTGCACGCACTGCGCTGGTGCCGGCCCGGCGGTATCGTTCCAGCCCACGAGCTCGGCGTGCCGTTCCGCTTCGGTCAGCAGCGGCAGCTCCGACAGCCGCGCCGACGGATCGGCCACCGCACCGCGCAGCAGCACCTCGAGGTTTCCCAACGCGCGGTCGATGGTGGCCCGATCGAACAGGGCGGTCTTGTATGAGCACTCGATCCACAGCCCGTCCCGGCGTGCCTCGACGGCGAACGTCAGGTCGAACTTAGCCGCGTTGAGACCCGCCACCACGTCACTCAGCCCGAAGTCGACGCCAGCGGCGGGTACCGGGGTGTCGTCGCGTTCGGCGTAGGTCAACGCGATCTGGAAGAGCGGTGCGCGACTGGCGTCGCGGGCCACCCCGACGGTGTCGACCAGCTTGCCGAACGGGAGGTCCTGGTGAGCGAACGCGCCGACGGCGGTCTCCTTGACGCGGTCCAGCAGGTCGGTGAACGCCGGATCCCCGGACACGTCGCACCGGATCGGCAGGGTGTTCACCAGGAACCCGATCAGCGGGGTCAGCTCGGCCCGGCCCCGGTTGGCGCTGACCGTGCCCACGATCAGATCGGTCTGCCCGGTGTACCGATGCAGCAGTGCCAGCAGCGCGGCCAGGACGGTGGCGAACAGCGTCGCGCCTTCCCGGCGGCCAAGCTCGCGCAAGCCCGCCAGCAGCGCGGTGTCGCTAGTGCGCTCGGCGAGGGCACCGGCGAAGTCGTCGACGAGCGGGCGCGGCCGGTCGGCCGGGAACTGGACCGTCTCGAAACCGTCCAGCGCTCGCCGCCAGTAACCTTCGAGCTCAGCTAGCACGCGCCCCTGGATGCGATCCCGCTCCCACACCGCGTAGTCGGCGAACTGCACCGGAAGCTCGGCGAGCCCAGCGGGTTCCCCGCTCACCGAGGACGCGTACAAAGCCGCCAGGTCCCGCACGAACACTCCGGACGACCAGCCGTCGAAGACCACGTGATGGACCACTACGAGAAGCAGCTGCTCGTCGGCCGCCAGCCGGACCAGCGAACACCGCAGGAGCGGGCCCGCCGCCAGATCGAACGGCCGCATCGCCTCGGCGTGGATGAACTCCCGCAGCCGGGCGTGCCGCTTGCCCGGCTCGAACCCGGCGAGGTCCTCAGTCGCCAGCGCCACCGGCACCGGGGGGTCGATGACCTGTATGGCCGCGCCGCTGTCGCTGCTGACCAGCCTGGTCCGCAACGCCTCGTGCCGCTCCACCAGCCTCAGCAGCGCCTGCCTCAGCGTGCCTGGGTCGAGCGGCCCGCGGACGCGGATCGCGCACGGAATGTTGTAGGTGGGCAGCCCGGGCGCGAACCGGTCGACGAACCACAGCTGCTGCTGCCCGTATGACAGCGGCAGCTCGGTGAGCTCGCCGCGCCGCCGCGGGATCTCCCCGGCGGCGTCCGGCCGGCTCTGGCGCAACCGGCCCAGGAGCGCCTCCCGCTGAGCATCCGTGAGCATCCGTGCTCCTCTCCGGTCAGACCGGGTTGTCTTGCAGGTACCGGTCGAGCCCCTCGACGCCGTCCGGACCGAGGTCGCTGTCGGCGAAGCCGTGCTGATCGCGGAGCACCGCGGCGAGCTGCCGGGGCGTCGGCGTGAGGAACACGGCGGTGATATCCAGGTCGACGGCGAGCGCCGCCCGCAGCTCGGTGATAAGCCGCATCGCCTGCAGCGAATTGCCCCCGGCCTCGAAGAAGCTGGCCGTGACCCCGACGCGCTCCACGCCCAGCACGGTCGCGTACAGGTCGGTCAGCGCGACCTCGATCGCCGTCCGCGGTGGCACCAGGTCGCCGGAACCGACGCCCGACAGCGGCGACGGCAGCGCGGCCTTGTCGACCTTCCCGTGCGCGGTGAGCGGCAGCTCGGCGAGCGTGATCAGGTAGGTCGGGACCATGTAGGCCGGCAGCGACCGCGCGAGATGCTGGCGGATACCGGCCACGTCGATCGAAGCGCCGTCGGCCGGCCGCAGATACCCCGCGAGCTGCTGGACCCCGGCCTGGTCGGTCACCACGGTCACCACCGCCTGCCCGACATCCGCATGACTGGCCAGCGTCGTCTCGATCTCCCCGGGCTCGACCCGCAGACCGCGGATCTTGACCTGGTTGTCGATCCGGCCGGCGAACACCAGCGTCCCGTCCGGACGCCGGCGGACCAGGTCACCGGTCTTGTACAGCCGCCCGCCAGGCCGGAACGGGTCGGGAATGAACCGCTCCCTGGTCAGGTCCGGCCGGTTCAGGTAGCCCCGCGACACCCCCGGGCCGCCGATATGCAGTTCCCCGGTCACCCCGACCGGCACGGGGTTGAGATGCTCGTCGAGCACGTACGCCCGGTAGTTCGGCTTGGGCCGGCCGATCGGCGGCGGCAGCGGGGTGCTCGGCTCCAGTTTCATGAACACCGACCCGATCGAGCACTCGGTCGGCCCGTACCCGTTGTAGATGTCCGCGCCAAGGTGCAGCCACGCCTTGAGCAGCTCGCTGGACAGTTCCTCACCGGACGACAGCAGCGTCCGCAGCTCGGGGAAGTCCTGCCCGATCAGCAGGTTGAGCACGGTCGGCGGCAGGCACGCGAAGGTGATGTGGGCGTCCCGGATCAACGCCGCCAGCCGCGGCGGTGAATGCAGTGTCTCCGGCCCGGCGAGCACCACCTTCGCGCCGCCGAGCAGCGGCATGAACATATCCATGACCGACACGTCGAACGTGAAGGCGGCGAACTGCAGTACCGCGCTGCCCGGACCGATCCGCCAGTGCCGGGCCATGCCGTGCAGGAAATGGATCACCTGGCCGTGCTCGACCATGACCCCCTTGGGCTGTCCGGTCGAGCCGGACGTGTAGATCACGTAGGCGACGGACTCGGGCGTGACGCCGGTATCGCGCAGATCGGAGTCAGCCAGGAGGCGGATCTGATCCCATCTGGCGTCCAGCGACACCACGTTTCCTGCCGGGATCCGATCCGCGCTCGCGTCGTCGGTCAGCACCACGCGCATGCCGGTGTCGGCGATCATGAACGAGAGCCGCTCGGCCGGCAAGCCCGGGTCCAGCGGGACGTACCCGCCGCCCGCCTTCCACACCCCCAGCAGGGCGGCGAGCCGCCGCGGCCCGGTGCCCATGCAGACGCCGACCAGTACCTCGGGACCGACCCCGAGCGAGCGCAGCAGCCGGCCGATCTGATTGGCCTGCTGGTTCAGCTCGGCGTAGCTGATCTGCGCGCCCGCGAACTCAGCTGCCACCGCGGCTGGCGCCGCCGCGACTCGTTCCTGGATCCCTTCGTGGACGCACTGCACCGGCAGGTCGGTGTCGGTGTCGTTCCACTCCACCAGCTCGGCGTGGAGCTCGGCGTCGGTCAGCATCGGCAGCTCCGACAGCCGCGCCGCCGGGCGGGACGCCACCCCCCGCAACAGCACCTCGTAGTGAGCGAGCAGCCGCCGCACGGTGGCCGCGTCGTACAGCGCCGGCGTGTAGCTGGCTTCCAGCCGGAGCACGCCCGGATCAGGCTCCGCCACCAGACTCACGTCATACCGGGACGCCCGCAGCGGCGCCCGCTCATACCGGAACGTCACGCCGCCGGCCGAGGTCGGCGGGACCGGCTCGGTGTACCGGAATGCCGTCTGGAAAACCGGGAACCGCCCGGGATCACGCTCGATGTCGAGGGCGTCCACCACCCGGGCGAACGGCAGGTCGTGGGCCCGCGCTCCGTCGGCCGCCTCGCGCACCCGGTCCAGGAATTCACCGAACCCTGGGTCCCCGGACGCGTCTACCCGGACCGGCAGCGTGTTCTCCAGGAAACCGACCGCCTCGGCCGGCTCCGGGTCGTGGGCCAGGCCGAGAACCAGGTCGGCCTGACCGGTGTAGCGGTGCAGCAGCACGAATAGCGCGGCCAGCAGTGTCACCTCCACGGTGGTGCCCGCGTCACGGCTCAGCTCGCGCAGACGGCTGAGTAGCTCGGCGTCGGCGAACGCCTCCTCGACCGCGCCGCTGTGGTCGGCCAGCAGCGGCCGTGGCCGGTCGGCGGGGAACCGCGACACCTCGAAGCCAGCCAGCGCGGACCGCCAGTAATCCGCTAGCCCGTCAAGGGCGGGACCCCGCAGGTACTCGCGCTCCCGCTCGACGTGCTCGGCGAACTGCCCCGGCAGCGGAGCCAGCTCAGCCGCGGTGCCGCCATACAGCGCCGCCAGGTCATCGACCAGCACCCGCAGCGATCGCTCATCGACCGCCGTCTGATGCGCCACCAGCACCAGCGCGTGCGAGTCGGCGGCGAGCCGCACCAGCCGGGTCCGCAGCGGGTGGTCATCGGCGAGGTGGAACGGCCGGAGCGCTTCGTCGTCGGCGAGTTCCCGCAACCGCCGCGCCGCCTCCTGCTCAGGCAGGCCTGAGTAGGAGATCAGTTCCAGCGAGGGGACCGCGCCGGGCGGGTCGATCAGCCGCACCGGGTGGCCGTCGCCGCCCGCCACCAGCCGGGTCCGCAGCGGCTCGTGCCGCGTGATCAGCGCGCCGAGCGCCCGGGCCAAGGCGGCGACGTCCAGCTCGCCGGGCAGCCAGACAATGCCCGGCACGTTATGCGCGGGCAGCCCGTGGTGGAACTCGTCGATGAACCACAGCTGCTCCTGGGCGAATGACAGGGGCGGCGGACTCTTCGTCATCGTCAACCTTTCCAGTCCCGCGCGGCGGGTTAACTTCCTTTTTTGGCCATAACGGCGGTGGCTTTTTCTCCCGCGGACCCGAACGCCGCCTCTCGCAGGTACGTCTCGGCGATGCGGCGGCGGCGCGGCTTGAACTGTGAGGTGAGCATCCCGTTGGCCACGCTGAACCGCTCCGGCGTGATCACGATGTCGCTGATCCGCTCGTCCGCGCCGAAGGCGGCGTTGGCCGCGGCGACCCTGGCTGCTATCGCGGCGGTGTCCGGCGGGTCGCTGGCGGGCGAGACCACCGTCACCAGCCGGGACCGTCCCGGGCAAGCCACGACGCATTCCTCGATCGCGGGGCTGTCCTTCAGGAACTCCTCGAGCGGCCGGACCAGGATGTTCTTGCCGTTGTCGAGGACGACCACGTCGTCGGCGCGACCCCGGATGAACAAGAACCCGTCCTCGTCCAGGTAGCCGAGGTCGCCGGTGCGGATCGTGCCGTCCGGCCCGAACACTCGCTCCGATTCGCCGGGGGCGGCGTACTCGTACCGCCAGTTGACCGGGTGCTCGCTGCGCACGCTGATCAGCCCGTCGGCGTCGAACATCACCTGCTTGCCCGGCAGCACCTGCCCGACGCTGCCGTCCCGGTGCGCCCGCGGATGGTTCTTGGCGACGATGCACGTCTCGTTCAGCCCGTAGCCCTCGTAGATCGGCAGCCCGGCGTCGGCGAAGAACCGCAGCGTGGCAGGCCGGGCGGGCGCCGAGCCGGTCCACAAGTACCGGATCCGGTCGCCGAACAGTTCCGAGGCGGCGCCGCGCAGATCCGCGGCGGACGGGGCGGCGCCGCCAGCC
The DNA here is from genome assembly GCA_050012355.1 of Streptosporangiaceae bacterium. Lineage (GTDB taxonomy): Bacteria > Actinomycetota > Actinomycetes > Streptosporangiales > Streptosporangiaceae > JBEKHI01. Next base: position 15,179 of record JBEKHI010000011.1, read on the forward strand.
GCCCGGCGGGCCATGGCCTCGATGTGATTCCTGGCCGTCTCGTAGAACGCGGGCACCCCCATCACCACGGTGGCACCTGACCGGTGCAGCGCCGGGAACGCCGCCTCGTAGGTGCTGACCGTGACGTCGTGGCCGAACCGCAGCGCCGAGTAGATCCAGTAGCGCTGCTGCAGCAACGAGAGCGGCAAGAAGATGAACAGGTTGTCACCGTCGCAGTGGCCGAACATCGCCTGCACGGCGCTGATCGAGCTGTCGATGCTCCCGACGGTCGCCGCCAGGCCCTTCGGCTCGCCGGTGCTGCCGGAGGTGAATTTGATCGTGGTCGCGTCCGGTGGCTGGTAACCGGGCACCGGCAGCGGGTCGCTGGACGCCCCCAGTTCCGCGAGCCGCCCGATGTCGCTCATCGGGCGGATGCACGGGTCACCGGTCACCGGGCGGTCGGCGAACAGCACGGCGAGCCGGTACCGGTCCAGCAGGGCTGGTCCGGCCTCGAATTTGCCCGCCTCGAACCCGCAGGTCACCGCTTTCAGCCGCAGCGCCGCGAGGTCGAGCAGTACCCATTCCGGACTGTTGGCCGCCACGATGCCGATCCTCATCCCCGGCTCGATGCCGCTGGCCCGCAGCCCGCGGGCCAGCCGGTCCGCGGTTTCGTACAGCTCGGTTAGCGTCATGGCGGTCGCGCCGTCGAGCCGCTGGAACGTGATCCGGTGACCGGCCGCCGGGGGCGTGGCCACGATCTGGCTGATCACGGAGCCGGCGCTGCTCGGTTGGCCGTTCATGCCGCACCGGCCGCCGCGATGAAGCCCGCCATCGCCTGGATGGTGCGCACCTGATACAGCTGGTCGAGGGTGATGCCGACGCCGAACTGCTTGCGGACAGCGGTGAAGATGCGGGCGGCGGCCAGCGAGTCACCGCCCAGGTCGTAGAAGTCCGTGGCGGTACCGATGTCCGCGGCTGGCACTCGCAGTACCGACGCCCACAGCTCGCCGACCTGCCGCCGCAGGCTGTCGGTCTCACCCGCGAGCGCCGTCACCCCGGCCGTCGCCGCGGGCGCGGTCGCGGGCGGGGCCATGGCGGTCAGCCGGGCCCGGTCGACCTTGCCGTTGCGGGTCAGCGGCAGGCTGTCGTGCCACACGATCGCGGACGGCGTCATGTAGCTGGGCAGGTGCTCGTGCAGCGCGTGCCGGATCTGGTCGGCGGCGGGCCGCACGTCGCCCGCCGGGACGAGGTGCGCCACCAGCCGATCCCCCTCGGCGCCAGGCTGACGGACCACCACCGCCTGCTTGACCTCGGCGATCGAGGTCAGCCTGGTTTCCACCTCGCCGGACTCGATCCGGTAGCCGTTGACCTTGATCTGGAAGTCGCTGCGGCCGAGGATGTCGATGTTCCCGTCCGGCAGGTAGCGGCCGAGGTCGCCGGTCCGGTACAGCCGCTCGCCCAGCCGCTCGTCGTAGCCGAACCGCGCCGCGGTGCGCGCCTCGTCGGCCCAGTAGCCGCGGGCCAGGCCGACACCGGCGGCGCAGATCTCCCCGGTCACCCAGTCCGGGGCGTCCAGCCCGCCGGAGTCCAGGATGTAGGCGCGGTTGTTCGCGTTCGGGCGGCCGTAGGGGATCCGCTGGCCCGCCTGATCGTCGCCGATCGGGTACAGGATGTTCCAGATCGTGGTCTCGGTGGGGCCGCCCAGCGAGACCAGCCGCAGATCCGGCTTGACCCGGCGCAGCAGCGATGGCAGCGACACCGGGATGCGGTCACCGCTCATCATGACCAGCCGCAGTGCCGCCAGCCGGGTGGCGGCATCGTCCTGGGCCGCCTGCTCGGCGAGCAGCCGGAGGATGGCTGGCACCGAGTTCCACACGGTGACGCCGAGCCGGTCGCACAGCTCCAGCCAGTGCGCCGGGTCGGCCGCCCGGTCGGCCTCCGGCATGACCAGCGCGGCTCCGGCGGTCAGCGCGCCGAAGATGTCGTAGCCGGACAGGTCGAAGTTGAACGCGCTGATCGCCATGAAGCGGTCGGCCGGACCGACACTGAACCGGGCATTGCAGTCCGCCGCCACGTTGGCGACGCTGCGGTGGCTGACCATGATCCCCTTGGGCTCGCCGGTGGTGCCCGACGTATACAGCACATAGGCCAGGTCGTCCGGGGTGGCTCCCGGCACCGGCGACCAGTCCCCGGCCGGCACCGGCGAGGTGAGGTCCACGTCGAGCACGCTCAAGGCGCCGTCCGCCGGTCGCCAGCCGGTGTTCGTCAGCACGCAGCGGACCTTGCCGTCGCCGAGCAGGTGGCGCACCCGCTCGGCCGGCAGTGCGGCGTCCACCGGCAGGTACGCGGCACCCGCCATGAGCGCGGCCAGGATGCCGACGACTTGTTCAGGCCCCCGCGTCATGACCAGGCTGACGAGCTCGTCCCGGCTCACGTCCTGGGCACGCAGCCAGTCCGCCGCGGCCGCGGCCCGCTGATATAGCTCGCGGTAGCTCAGTGACTGCCCGGTGCTGAGGATCGCGGGCGCGTCCGGCGTGCGCTCCGCCTGGGCGGCGAACGCGGCGGGCAGCAGATAGTCCGGCACGGCGCCGCTGGTGTCGTTGGCGGCCCGGCGGCGCTCCCGTTGGTCGGCGGGCAGCAGGTCGAACGTCGTGGCCGCCCACGGCTGGTCACCGGTCAGCCCGTCCAGCAGCCCGGTGTACCCGGTCACCAGGGCCGCGATGAGGCCGTCAGGGAACAGCCCCGCCACCTCGTCGAACTGCACCACCAGACCGCCGTGCTGTTCGAACGCGAATCCGTTGAGCCAGACCTGCGGGGTCTGGCTGGAGGTGTACACCTCGGGCCCGAACAACTCCAGCGCCGAGCCGTCGGCGCCGGTGTGCCCGATCGCACTGTTGAACGTGAACGGCATCCGCGCGTCCGCGCCGGGATCGCGCCGGGCCAGTTCCCGCAGCACCTCGATCCCGGAAAAGTGGCGATGGTCCAGGTCGGTCCGCAGCCGGGCCTGTATCGTGCGCGTCCGCTGCGTGAACGTCGCGCGCCGGTCGAGGCCGATCTCGATCAGCAGCGTCTCGGAGAAGTTCCCGATGGCGTCGGCGATGCGGGGGTGAATCGGCGGCCGCACCGCGACGGTGGAGGCCAGCGTGAACCGGTCGCCGGCGCCCCACCGGGCCAGTGTCTCCGCGTACGCGGAGAGCAGCGCTACCGTCGGCGTCACCCCGGCGCTCGCCGCCCGGGCTTTCAGCGCGGCCCACGCGAGCGGCTCCAGCCGCGCGGCGTGCTGAACGAACCGCGGCCGGGTGATCGCCGACGGGCTGGTGCGCAGCGGCAGCTCGGGATGGGCCGGCAGGTCGTCGAGGCGGCCGAGCCAGTAGTCGCGGGACCGCTGCGCGGCCACGCTGTCCCGCATCGACGTCAAGGACGTGATGTAGTCCGCGAACGACACCATCTCGCCGTCGGCCGGCTGGCCAGCGTAGCCGCGCCACCATTCGGCGAAGAAGCCGAACATGCTGATGCCGTCCATCACCAGCCCGTCATGGCCCACGTGCAGCCGCATCCGGTCGTCGGCGAGCAGCGTGACGTCGGCCGCCAGCATGGGCGCGCGGTCGGTCGGCAAGACCCGGTGCGACCGCTGCTCGCGCAGCTTCGCGAGCCGGGCTTGCTGGGCGGACGCGGGCTGTCCGCGCAGGTCGAGGCGGCCGATGCCGACCTCCGCGACGGGCTCGGTGACCTGGCGGCCGTCAGCGGTGAACCGGGTGCGGAGCATGCCGTGCCGCGCCACCACCGCGCGCAGCGCCGCCTCCAGACGGCCGATGTCCCAGCACCCGTCGATCTCGTGGTAGACGTGACTGGCGACGTTCCCCATCTCCACCGAGCCGCCGCGACCGATGAGGTAGCCACGCTGCAGCAAGGTCAGCGGGAAGCCCTCGATCGTCCCGTCCGGGCCAGCCGCGGTCAGGTGGGCCAGCAAGCCGGCCTTGGCCGCCTTGATCCGGGCGACGAGCTCGGCGTCAACGCGCTGCTGCGGTCCCTGCAGCCGCAGGTCCTGGCCCGACACGGTGAGCCGCAGCCCGCGCCGCTCCACCTCCCGCAGCACCTCGAGATGGTTCAAGCTATGACCCTTTCTTCGGCCGCCGCGGGAAGCAGCGCGGCGAGCTGGGCGACGGTGCGGTCGCCGAGCAGGTCGGCCACGGCGACGTCGGCGCCGGTGCCGGCCAGGATCTGGTACTGGATCGCGATCGCCTGCATGGATTCGGCGCCCAGCGAGACCAGCGTCGCGCCGGCCACCGGCGTGCCGGCCGGCAACTGCAGCGTCTGGCGGACCAGGTCCGCCAGCCAGTCCGGCTCCGGCGACTCGGCCGCCGGAGACGACGGGGGCTCCGGCGGACCGAAGAAGACTTGCCGGGCCAGGTCCACCGAGCTGCCCGGCGGCATGAGCGTCACCTGGTGCGGCCACCGGGAGACTCCGTCATTGAGGCCAAGTGCCTCGCCCAGACGGCCAGCGAACCGCGGCATCACCGGAGCCGCGCACGTGGCGAGCAGCTTGGCCGCGGCGAGTTCCAGCGCGATCGCGGTGCGGGTCTCGTCGCGCCACTCCGGCAGTCCGTCGACCGTTCCCTCAATCCGGGAGAACCGCAGCGCGTCCTCGACGATGCCGATCAGCGTCCTGGCGGCCTGGTTGAGCGAGTACCCGTCCTGACCGAGGCTGCCGGCTATCTCGGCGAGCCTGGTCTCCAGCCGCCCGAGGAACGCCGCGTGCTCCGGTGTCCAGATACCCGCGTCCGGGGCGGTCCCGCCGTAGTGCTTCTCCACCCGGGCGCCGAGATCGTTCAGCCACCGCTGCCAGGTGCCGATCAGCGTGTCCCGCACGACCTGCTCGTAACCGGACAGCGTGAAGTTCGTGCGCTGCGTCTCCGGCCGGGTGAGCGCCAGGTAGAAGCGGACGCCGTCCACGGTGCCCGGCCCGAGGATGTCCGTGCCCCAGATGGCGTGCCGTCGGCTGGTGGAGAACTTGTCGCCGTCCAGCAGGTAGAACTCGTTCATGTGGTAGTCGACGTCCGGCGTCCACGACGGGCTGGCGAGCTTGTACAGCGCTGGGCTGAGGATCGAGTGGTAGAAGGTGTTGTCGTAGCCGAGGAAGTGCACGATCTTCCAGTCATCCTCCGGGGCGTCGGCGCGCCAGCCAGTCCCCAGCCGGCGACCCAGCGACTCGATGCCGTACAGGAAGCCGAACGCCAGCTCGATCCACACCCACATGACCTGGCCGGGCACCGCCTCGGCCTGCTCCGGCGGCGGGAACACTCCCCAGCTGGACGGGTGGGTGAGCGCGACGTCGAACCGTGCCCGCGCGAAGATCCGGTTCGCGAGTTCGCGCACCCGCACCGGGACGCGCCCGATCTTGTGATGCTCGAGCACGTCGGCCCGCAGCTCGTGCAGCGGCAGCGTGTACCGGGTGATCGCGGCGGTGCGCGGCGCGGCGCCGGTGGCCGAAGTGGTGGCGACCGGGTCGACCAGGTCCACGCAGAAGTTGGGCTCGCCGCATTCCTCGCAGATGTTCCCGCCGGTGACCGAGCCGCAGGTGGGGCACCCGCCGGACACGTAGGGTTCGTAGAGGTACTGACCGGTCTCGCCGTCGAACAGGCCCGGGCCCGAGGCCGGGGCTACCAGTCCGGAACCGGCGATCCGGGCGAAGAATGCCCGCAGCGCCTCCGGGTATCGCTCGTCCCGGCTGGTGTGCACCACCTGGTCGGGCTCGATGTCCATGAGCGTCAGCGCCCGCGCGATCTCGTCGGCGTAGTGCGCGGCGACCTCGGCGGGCGCCCGCCCCTCCCGGCGCGCGCATTCGGCCACATAGCTCTGGTGATCGTCAGTGGCGGCCAGGTGCCATACCGCCCGGCCGTTCATCCGCTGAAACCGGACGAACACGTCGGTGCCCAGGTACGGGCCGGAGAGGTGGCCGATGTGCAGGCCACCGTTCGGCGTCGGCGGCGTGGAGAACGCGAAGATCGGCCGGTCGGCGAAGCGCCGGCGGTCGTCACGGGTCGCCAGCCGTGCCGCCCGCGGGGCGTCCCGCCAGTAGAACGTCGCGAAGATCAGGTCTTCGGGGCCGGGGTTGTCGAGGTAGTGGGTCTCGAACGGCTCGAACTGGATCACCATGCCCGGCGACACCGGGGTCCGCTTAGCGTCCACGATCAGGTCGCTGTGCCCGGACACGATCACGAACGTCTCGGTCTCGTCGTGCTGATGCGGATCGGAATGCCGGCCCGCGGAAACCCTCCCCCAGGCCGCGCCCACTCCCAGCGACTCGACCGCGGCCATGTCGATCTCGCCGAGGTCGATGCCGAACGAACGGTGCAGCGAGCCCGCGTCATACGTACTGACGATCATCTGCGACTCCTTCACTCTGGTGGGCAAGCAGGTCGATGGCCTCGGCCGCGATCGCCGGGCCAAGCCGGTATCCGGAACCGCTTGCCGCCCCGGCGAAAACGATCCGGCCAGCCTGGTCCAGCGCCCGCACGACCGGTTCACCATCCGGGCTGTACGCGTCGCAGAACAGCTGGCCGCCCCGGCAGGCGCCGGCCAGCTCCGGCGAGTAGCGCCGCAGGCAATCTCGGGCCGCGCTGAGTTGCGCCGCGGTCAGCCCGGCCTCCGGCGTGTCCGGATCGACGTCCCATTCGCGGCAGGAATAGCTGAACAGCCAGTGTCCGCGGTGGACGAGCGGCAGCAGGAACGCGTCGTCGGAGTCGAACAGGATCACCTGATCGGCGGCGGTCGGCCGACGCGCGATGTGCAGCGCGACGATCCGCTTCACCCGCATTCCGAGCGGGGCGACGAGGTCCCGCCACGCTGGGGCGGCCAGCCACGGCCCCGGGCAGAGAATCACCGCGCCGACGTCCAGCTGGACGCCCGTCCCGCAGTGCACCGTGACCGAGTGCTCGCCCGGCACCAGCCCGGTGACCGTCACGCCCTCCAGCACATCGACCCGCGGCCGGAGCTGCAGCGCGAGCGCCTGGGTCAGCCGGTGCACGTCGCAGTAGTGGCTGCCAGCGATGTGCCATACGCCCAGGCCAGGCGGAACCGATACGGCCGCGGCGGCGAGTCCGGCTGCCCGTTCCGGTGCTGCCTGCGGCAGGTAGTGTCCGAGCACCCCGGAGTCAGCCACGACGGTGGCACCGACCGGGTAGATCGGCATCCCCGGATGCTCGCGGGCCAGGTCCGTGTAGTAGCTGTGGCTATAGCCGGACATGCGCCGGGTCCGCGCACTGGCGCCGCGCAGCAAGTGCAGCCCGGCCGACCGTCGGCTGGCGCCGGCCCCGACCGCGTCCCGGTCGAGCAGCGTGACCGGCGTGCCGGGGCGGCGGGTGGCGACTTCGCGGGCGGCCAGGCAGCCGATGATCCCGGCCCCCACGACGGCGATCGCCGACTCTGCCGTCCCCATAAACTCTCCACGATCTCGTCATCGGCGGGCCTGGCCGCCCACTCGATGAATGAGTTCAGGTGATGTTCGGAGCTGACTCCGCGCAGCCGGTCAAGAATCCGCTGGCTGCGCCATGCATTCAGGCTGAGGTTCAGATCGGCTAGGCCGCGCTGCCCGCGAGCGGCATTCTGGACAAAGATGTTGCGGTCTTCGGGACCGTCCCACTGGATGGCGAAGCTGTTGTCGATCTTGAACTCGTCGCCCTCGCGCTCCAGCCGCGCCTTGATCGGTTCCAGGAAATCCATCGGTGCCGGGACGAAGCCCGTGGCCCAGATCACCACGTCTAGTTCGGTGCTCTCGGCCGCGTCCGGATGATCATTATTCGCCAGCGTGAGATGCCACGCTCCGCTGGTCACGGGCGCGACCTGAGTCACTTGGCGGTTGGGGTAGAGCGTGACCAGGCCGGCATTACCATTAATGAAACGTTGTGTGTATATCTGCTGGTAGATGCACCTAAGTGTGGATTCGGAGATGCCGTCGCTAGTGAGCATGTTGCGGGCATTGAATGCTTTGCGGGTCACCGCGTCCAGGCTCGCGAAATAATCTGAGTAGCTCGGTAGGTAATAGTCGTTTGTGAACGGCGAGTCGTCCAGCGGGAAATAGTTGGGGCGCCGGGATATCCAGACCACTTGCCGTGGTGTATCCGCGCCGTTGCGAGATATGAGGTCGAGGAACGCCTCGGCACCCGACTGGCCGCCCCCGACAACGCCGACGCGCAGGCCACCCAGGTTGCGTGCCTGGCTGAGGAAATCGTTTACGTGGAATTGGCGGTCGCCAAGGTACGGGAAAGCCTGCGATGGTACCCGAGGCTGGACCCCGACCCCGATCACGATATTGTCGGCCGTTACCGTGGCGCTGGGAAGGTGGACATGAAATACGTCCGAATACTCGACAGAGAGCACTTCCTGGCCGAACACGATGTTCTCGTTCTTGCGGGACGCCCACTCCATGTAGTTACGGAATTCCTGCCGCGGAACCGCATCGAACTGCGCGTTGATGTAGTGATATAGGCGACCGGACTCGTGCAGGTAGGAGAGGAATGAATACTCGCTGGCTGGCTGGGCCAGGCTGACGAGGTCCTTGAGCATCGAGACCTGGATGGTGGTGTGCGGTATCTGCTGACCGTCATGCCATCCGAAGCGCTCCTTCTTATCCACGAAGAGGTTAGTGATCTCTGCATGGCGATGCATCAGGGCGGCGAGGCTCAGGTTTGCCGGCCCCACGCCGATGCCGACGCAGCGATGATGTCGCGCTGGATCGATCCCCGCTCCCTTTACCAAGACGTTTAACCTTTCTTCGAAGGCGATAGAAAAGTTCTCCGCTGATGCTGGGCAGGTCCCATGCCCGTTACAGAAATTGCATCAGCGTCCAACGAATCGGCCTATGTCATTGGTGAATCATTCCTTTATCTGGCTAATGTAGCCATCCCGTAGAATTCCGTTCCGATGCTGTCGGCCGACCGGCATCTATATGCACAAAGACTCACATGGCGCTTAAAGGGTGTCAAGGTTAGTCTTGTGTGGTGATCCCACGTAAGCCGGACCTTCTTCCTCTTCCGACCGAGGGTTTGCTAGCCAGGCGGAGCAGCCTGGTTACGTGCATCGGAGACCTTGACCACGTACTGCTCGGATCCGTAGTAGAACAGACGCGCCGATGCGGGAAAGAAAAATGCCGGTGCGCTACCGAGATGCCACATGGGCCGTACGTCTACTTGAGCCTTAGACCGAACGGTTCAGGTATGCACTACGTACCGAGAGTGATGGCGGAATCCGTCCGCGCGTTCTTGCAGCATGGCGAACACGCAGAGGCCGTGCTGGCGGAGATCTCGGCGATCAACTTGGAACTGCTGGCCAGACGGCATCTCGGGTAACAGGGGCCACATATTTGTTCGGAGGGATACATAAAATCCAGCGAGGACAGGATTGCAGGTGGGATTTCAAACTGGGCACAGATAACTGACCCGCGGCATGCCCGCCGACTTGCTCCCGTCGTCGTCGCGGGATTGCGGTGGGTGCTGCACTACCCAGCAAAGAATCTCGGTAATGCAGCACCCACCACAATCGCCGGGCATGGCGGCGGGGAAGAAATGGCACGTATGTTCGGTTTGCGAACCGCCGGAGGGCCTGCAAGGCCTCGGCCTGAGCGGCCGGCTACCGATGGGAGTACCCGTGGATGTTCTGACCCTGCTGGGTGAGCGGCGGTTGCTGGCCATCGTGCGCGGCCGGCACCGCGAATCGGCGCTCGAAACCGTGCTCACCCTGGCCCGCGAGGGCGTGGACCTGATCGAGGTCTCGCTCACATCGGAGAAGGCACTCGACGTGATCTCCGCCGCCCGCGCGGCGCTCGGGCCCGGGACCGTTCTGGGAGCGGGAACCGTCGTCACCGCGCGGGACGCGCGCGACGCCCAAGACGCTGGTGCGGATTTCGCCGTGACCCCCGGCCTCTGCGTCGGCGCGGAGGAGGCTCGCGGCCTCGGCGAGACCATGGTGTCGTTCATTCCAGCCGACGGCGCGGCCCTTGACGACGCTGGCAGCGTCGCCCTCGAGGTGGCCGGGGCCGAGTCGAACGTGGCGATGTACCTCGCCGACCACGGCATCGACGCCCGCTGGGTGTCCAGGCTCGGGGACGACGCCTTCGGCCGCCGCGTGCTGCGCCACGTGCGCGCGGCCGGAGTCGACGTCTCGGGCGTGCGGACGGATCCGGCGCGGCCCACCGGGCTGCTGTTCAAGGATCCGGCGCAGAACGGGAGCACCCGGGTCTCGTACTACCGGCACGGCTCGGCGGCCTCGGCCATGGGACCGGATGTACTTGACGACGAGGCCATGCGCACCGCCGACCTGTGGCACCTCACCGGAATCACCCCGGCGCTGTCCGCGAGCTGCCACGATCTGGTGCGGGCCGCGCTGAGCGGCGACCGGCCGACCGTCAGCTTCGACGTGAACTACCGGCCCGCCCTGTGGCACGAGGCACCCGGCGAGTTGCTCCGCGAGTTCGCCCAGGCCGCCGGCATCGTGTTCGTCGGACTCGACGAGGCGCGCGCACTGTGGGGTGACAACCTTCATGACCATAACGACGTTCGGTCGCTCCTCCCGGCCCCGCGCATCCTCGTGGTGAAGGACGGGCCGCGGTCGGCGACGGCGTTCCACGGCGACGCCAGCACTCAGGTACCTTCGCTGGCTGTCGACGTCGTCGAACCGGTCGGCGCCGGCGACGCGTTCGCGGCTGGTTTCCTGGCCGGACTGCTACGGGGCGAGCCGATGGAGCGCTGCCTGCGGCTCGGTCACGTGACCGCCGCCTCCGCGCTCTCGGTGATAGGCGACCACGGCCCCCTGCTGGGCGGCTACGACGTGCGCGCGACGCCGCAGTAACCCCAGACCCGGTCCGCGTTGTGCGGTGGCTGGCCGCCGTCGGGGCGCCAGTAGGGGCAGCGTGTCACGCCGGGATCGATGAGCTCGAGGCCGTTGAACATCGCGGTGATGGCCTCCTTGGGCCGCCCGAGGAAGGTCGAGCCGCGACGTGCGTTCTCCGCCGAGATCTCGTGCACCTGCTCCGGGGCGAACTCGTCGGTGAGGTGGGAGATGACCAGGTAGCTGCCGGGCGCGACCGGGGCCAGGTACTTGGCGACGATCCCGGCCGGGTCGTCGGCGTCCGGGATGTTGTGCAAGCACGCGATGAACAGCAGCCCTATTGGCTCGCTGAAGTCGAGGAGCTTGCCCGCCTCGGTCAGCACCTCGTCGACGTCGCGCAGGTCGGCCCGGATGACCTTGGTCGTCTTGTTGTCGGCCATCAGCGCCTCGGCGTGCAGAAAGACCACCGGGTCGTTGTCCACGTAGACGACGCGGGCACCGGTGGCGATCTCGTGCGTGTTCGGGCTGATGGGGAGCCCGGTGCCGATGTCGAGGAACTGCCGGACGCCGCTGTCATGCAGGAACCGGACCACCCGCCCCTGGAACTGGCGATTCGACCGAGCGGTGTCCACGATCTGCGGCATCTTCTGCCGCGTGAAATCGGCCATCTTCCGGTCGGCGGCGAAGTTGTCCTTACCGCCTAGGTGGTAGTTGTAGATCCGGGCCGGATGGGGGATGTCGGTCCTGATGCCCTCCGCCAGCCACCTGTCCTGCCGTTCCCGCTCATCGTCCTGCTCCTGCGACATGACGCATACCTCCCGACCCAACAATCATGCTATATCCGGCATGTCAGCCCTCATCGAGGGCGGGTGGCCGGTGCCCCTGAGGAACGCGCGCGTGAGAGGATCCGGGTATGGCTGAGCGCGGACCTGTCGATGTGCCGATCCGGGATGAGTCCATCCGGCTGGGGCAGTTCTTGAAGCTGGCCGACCTGGTGGAGTCCGGCGCCGACGCCAAGGAACTGATCGCCGACGGCGAGATCCTCGTGAACGGCGAACCGGAGACCCGGCGCGGCCGCCAGTTGCACGTGGGCGACGTCGTGGAGTTCGACGACCGGCCCGTCCGCGTTGCCCGCTCAGGGGGCTTAGCGACGCCATCGATGGCCCACCGCTAGCGCTATAGCACCATCGATGGGTCATCCATGGCGGCTGGTGACTCCGTGGCCGGTTGCGGTCATGCTCGGGCCAACGTCTTGATTTGGGGCATTGTGGCTTCTTACGGTTGTCCCTGATCAAGGAGGCCGCGTCACATGAACCGAATCGGTCTTGTCCGGCATGCGCGGGCGTTCATCGTCGTGGCCACGGCGGTCGTGGTGGCGGGCGCGGGGGCGGCAGCCGCCGCCGTCGGCTCCGCACCGGCTGGCGCGGCACTGACCGCTGCGAGCGGGACCCTGGGACTGCCGTCGCTGGCTGATGCTAGTCAGTACATCCTCGCTCCGTCCTCGCGCACCGTGCACGCGACCAAGGTGACCGAGTCGACGCCGGTTGACGACGACTACGTGCAGGCCGGCAATCAGGTGAGCGAGGTCAACGCGCACCAGCTCAACGTCGGGACCAGCACGACGACGCAGACGGACGATGTCACGGTGCGGCAGGCGGGGGTGAACCAGCCGGGCGGCTATTTCTCTTACGTACTGCATGCCCCGGCCGGTCAGCCGGTGACGATCCGGGTCGAGGAGGCGGGCAGCGCGACCTCCGACTACTGGGTGCTCGTCAACGGGACCAAGGTCTACCACCGCGAGCCCCAGCCGAAGCAGAGCGGCGTCTGGGACGGGCTGGCGGGCCTGGTGCATTACCAGTTCACGGTCCCCGCAAAGACGGTCGGCGGGAACGAGTTCACCCTCACCTTCCAGAACTCCGGAACCCCAGGTGACGGCGCGCAGATCGCCGCGGTCTGGGCCTCCACCGCGAGAGGAACGCCGCAATCGCCCTACGGCGGCACGGCGGCGAACGCGACAACCAGCGGTGCCGCGCTGACCTCGAACCTGTTCGGCAAGCCGTACGAGATCCTCGACTTCGGCCACGAGGTCGGCGGCCAAGTGCAGTTCACGGCGCGCAGCAGTGGCCAGGCGACGATCGGGCTGGCGTTCAGCGAGTCGTGGGAGTACATGACGAGCGCCTCGGACTTCTCCGAGGACCCGGCGGGCGTCGCCACCGAGACCCATTACCTGAACATCGCCAGCGGCACGTCGCAGGTCACCGACCCGGTGATCCGGGGCGGCTTCCGCTACCTGATGGTCTTCCTCGACAGCCCGGGCACGGTCAAGATAGAAAACCTGACGCTGCACTTCACTCCCGACCCGACCGCGACAAACCTGCGCGCGTATCAAGGCTCGTTCCTGTCGAGCGACGTCACCCTGAACAAGCTCTGGTACGCGGGTGCCTATACGTTGCAGATGGACACTATTGACCCGACGACCGGCCGCGCGTACCCTGCCGAGCCCGGCGAGGTGCAGAACGACGCGACCATCGCCCAAGGACCCACCGCCATCACCGACGGCGCCAAACGGGACCGGCTCGACTGGGTAGGGGACCAGTCCGTCGAGGACCCGGTGGCCTACCTGACCACCGGAAACCAGCAGGCCGCGCTCGACTCCCTCGAGTTCATGGCCGAAGGCGCCAACTCCGACGGCCAGATACCGGGCGTCTACCTGCCCAGCAGCGGCTACAACGACGGCTGGGGTGAGTACGCGGCCTGGTGGGTCCGCAACTACTGGACGTACTACCTCTACAGCGGGGACAAGGCCACCCTGGACAAGTGGTTCCCGGCCATGCAGAAGGACGTCGCCTGGCTCACCTCCCTGGTCGGTTCCAACGGCCTGCTGAACGTTCCCGGCGGGGAGAGCGGCCAGTGGGGGTATGGCAATAGCGGCGAGGAAACCTACGAGAACGCGTTGTACGTGTGGACCCTGCAAGCCGCCGAGCAGGTCGCCGACGCCGAAGGCGATCAGAGTCTCGCCGCGCAGTACACCGCGGACGCGGCGACGACGACCGCCGCGGTCAACGCGAACCTGTGGGACGCCGCGGCCGGCGCCTACATCGTGGAGCCGGGCAACACCGCGCACCCGCAGGACGGCAACGTCATGGCGGTGCTCGCTGGCATCGCGACCGGGCAGCGCGCGACCGATGTGCTGAACTTCCTGAAGACCCAGTGGACGCCCTACGGCGCCGACACGATCGACGAGTCCGGCAACATCGTGAACCAGTACGTGTCCCCGTTCATCAGCTACTACGAACTGCTCGCCTACGCGGACCAGAACACGTCGCAGGGCACCGCGGACGCGATGAACCTGATGATGCGCACCTGGCCGCACATGCTGACCGGCGACACGTCCGGCACGTTCTGGGAGAACGTGTCGCTGGCGGGCGCACCCCAGCTAGGCGCGTACACCAGCCTGTCGCACGGCTGGTCGGCGGGCGTCGTGCCGTTCCTGTCCAACGTGCTCCTCGGCGTCACGCCCGACTCGGGGGGCTTCGGTACCTTCACCGTGCTCCCGCACCCGGCGTCCGGCGTGACCTGGGCCGAAGGCAAGGTCCCGACCCCGCAAGGCGACATCACCGCGGCCTGGAAGCAGAACAGCGCTGGGCTCAGCCTCGCCGTGACGGCGCCATCCGGCACCACCTACACGGCTGGCGTTCCGGACGCGAGCGACGCCACCGTCAGCCTCAACGGCCAGGTCGTCTGGGCCGACGGCCAGGCGACCGCGCCGAATGTCACCGACAGCGGCGGTTACATCCAGGTCAGCGGGCTGACCGGGACCGCGGCACTGGGGGAAACTCGATGAGATCATTCCGGGTGGCCGCGATCGCCGTGCTGGCGGTCGGTGCCGCGGTCCTGCCGTCCTACGGAGCGGCCAGCACCACCGCCCCCGTGAAAAGCGGCAACCCGTGGACCGACAGCTCGTACCACCCGCAGCCGGGTGACTGGCAGCCGTACGTGCTCGCCCCGTCCAGCCACACGGTCCAGCCGGTCAGCGTGCTGGCGGCGTACCCGCGCTCGGGCAGCATCACCGGCAACCCCGACGCGGTGCTCGGCCACGGCGGCACGGTCCGGCTGACCTCGACCGGCGGCACGACCGGTTCACCGCTGCTGATTATCGACTTCGGCAAGGAAGTAGCGGGCAGCGTCTCCGTCCAGGTGACCGGGGCGTCGGCCACCCGGCCGGTGCTGCACGCCTGCTTCAGCGAGTCGAAGGAGGAGATGGCGCTCGGCCCGGATCAGAACGACGGTGAGGCCACCTACGCCCCGGGCTGCGACACCGCCAACATCTGGAACGGCTATCCCGGGCAGTCGTACACCTGGGACTCCGACAGCCACACCCTCCCGCTGAGCAGCGCCACCCTGCCCGGCACGGTCACCGACCCGACGCTGCGCGGCGGCTTCCGCTACCTGACGCTGTTCCTGTCCAGCCCGGGGTACGTGGACATCGGCGGGGTGTCGCTGGACTATACGGCCGCGCCGCTGGAGAAGGACCCGGCCGCGTACCAGGGCTGGTTCCTGTCCAGCGACAACGAGCTGAACAAGATCTGGTACGCCGGCGCCTACACCGTGCAGATCGATACCGGGATGTCGGACACGGCCAAGTCCTGGCCGTACACCACGGGGGAGCCGGACTCTTACGACTCCCAGATCCCCGGTGCCAACCCGGATCAGGAAGTGATCTTCGACGGCGGCAAGCGGGACCGGGACACCTGGCAGGGCGACCTGTCGGTCGAAGCGCCGGTCACCTACCTGTCGACCGGTGACATCAGCGCCGTGAACAACTCGCTGTCCTCGCTCGCCTCCCAGCAACTGCCCGACGGCTACATGCCGGCCGAAGGCCTCGTCGGCGCGCACAACACGGGGGAGGAGACGACCTACGGCGAGTACGTCACCTGGTTCGTCTATAACATGGCGGAGCATTACCTCTACACCGGCGACAAGGCGTACCTCGACGAGTGGTATC
Organism: Streptosporangiaceae bacterium; assembly: GCA_050012355.1. Taxonomy (GTDB): domain Bacteria; phylum Actinomycetota; class Actinomycetes; order Streptosporangiales; family Streptosporangiaceae; genus JBEKHI01. The sequence goes on from JBEKHI010000011.1 coordinate 30,987, forward strand.
CCGCGCTGGTCAAGGCGATGACCTGGCTGTCGCAGCAGCAACTCTCCGATGACCTGATCTCGTTCGCCGCGTCCGGATCCTGCGGGCACTACGGCTACACCGACTGCGGCACCGAGACCTACATCAACGCGCTCTACTACCGGAACCTGCAGGAAATGGCCACCCTGGCGACCGCCGAAGGCGACTCGTCGGCAGCCGCCTCCTACAGCACGCAGGCGGCCGCGGTGAAGAACGCGATCAACACGCTGCTGTGGGACAACACGACCGGCGCCTACCGGCTCAGCCTGCAAACCCCGGATGTCTACCCGCAGGACGGGAACGCCACCGCGATCCTGGCTGGCGTCGCCAGCCAGCAGCAGGCCGACCGCGCACTCGCTTACCTTCGTGCCAACGACTGGTCGACGTACGGATCGCTGGACGTCTCACCGGCAACCCCCAATAGCGTCATAACGCCGGATTACGAGCCCTTGCCCAGCGGATTCGAAGCGGCGGCCCGGCTGAGCGGGGACGATCCCACCGAACTCGGCTTCGACACCGGGCTCCAGCTGATCAGCCAGTTCTGGGGCTGGATGCTCACCCAGGACCCGGGTTCCACGTTCTGGGAAAAGGTCAGCGAGGACGGTACCCCGGTGCTCGGCTCGTTCGAGAGCCTCGCGCACGGCTGGGCATCCTCGCCGACGGTCACGCTGACCAACGACGTGCTCGGCGTCACGCCGACGAGCGCCGGGTTCGCGACGTACTCGGTGATCCCGCACCCGGCCGATCTGTCCTGGGCACAGGGCAGCGTGCCTACCTCGCACGGGTCGATCGGGGTGAGCTGGAAGAGTCAGGCTGCGTCGTTTTGGCTAAAAATTGATTCTCCGGCCGGTACGACTGGCGAGGCGGCGGTGCCCACGTTCGGGCGGCAGGTGCGGGTGATGGTGGACGGTCACCTGGCGTGGGACGCGGGAACGTCTCTCGGTTACGGGGCGCACACCGACGGCTCGTTCGTCTACCTCGAAGGGCTCGGAGCGGGCAGCCACGTCGTGACCAGCACGTACGTCTCGGCGGCCGCGACGGTCGTCTCGGTCGCCGCCGCGCCGGTGACGCTGGCCGGCTCGCCCGGCGATGTCGAGCACGTCGCGGTGACCGTCACCGGGATCGCGCCCGGCTCGCTGGACGGCGAGCTGAAGGTGTCGGCCCCGGCCGGGTGGACGGCCGAGCCCGCGTCGGTGCCGGTGTCGCTGCCCGCCGACGGCAAGGTCGCCTCGGCCAGCGCCGACTTCTACGTGCAGGTGCCGTCGGATGCGGCCGGCGGCGAGTACCCGCTGACGTTCACGTTCAGCGGCGACGGGGCGACGGCCAGTGCCTCGGCGTCGGTGGCGGTGTCGTTGTACTCGTTCGGCGACGGCACGACCGACGGCTGGACGGCGGGGACGAACGTGTCGTCGGTGTCGGCGGTGACGAGCTTCGCCAACGGGCCGGGCACGCCGTATGACTCGGAGTACGCGCTCGACGCTTCGTCGGATGACGTGGCCGCATCGTCACCGCGGACCGTCCAGGTGGCGCCGTCCACGCCGCTGAACCTGACCGGTGCGAAGACGTTCTACGCCTACGTGAACGGGTACGGCGGTGCCCCCGGGGCCACTGGCTACCAGGCTACGGTGACGCTGACCAGCGGCAGCCAGACGCTGACCACGACCGTGCCGGTGGCGGCCAACGCCTGGACGCCGGTCGACGTGGATGTCTCGTCGTGGGCGTACCGCGACGACATCACCGGCATCTCGGTGAGCTACGCCGCCGTCGGGTCCACGACACCGTGGTCCATGCAATTCCAGATCGATGACGTGGGCTGGACGGACTGATGCCGTACCCTGCCCGCTGATTGTCAATATGTCAGGACAAACTATTGACAGCGCTCCTGACCATTTGTTTACATGACCGAGTGACCGATCCGTTCGAAGTGCTGACGATGGGCCGGATCGGCGTGGATATCTACCCGCTGCAGGTGGGCGTGCGGCTGGAGGACGTGACGTCGTTCGGCAAGTACCTGGGCGGCAGCGCGGCCAACGTCGCGGTCGCCGCGTCGCGACTGGGCCGCCGGTCAGCGGTGATCACCCGCACGGGCGAGGATCCGTTCGGGCGCTTCCTGCACAAGGCCCTGAACGGCTACGGCGTGGACGATCGTTACGTGACAAGCGTCCCCAGCCTGCCGACCCCGGTGACGTTTTGCGAGATCTTCCCGCCGGATGACTTCCCGATCTACTTCTACCGGTACCCGAAGGCGCCCGATCTGGAGCTGGCCCCGGCCGAACTCGATATGCCGGCGGTTGTGGCGGCAGGCGTCTTCTGGGTCACCGTGACCGGGCTTTCGCAAGAACCCAGCCGGTCAGCGACGCTGGCAGCGCTGGCCGAGCGGGCCAGATCCGGCATCACCGTCCTGGACTTGGACTACCGGCCCACCCTGTGGCCGTCGCGCGACGAAGCACGCCGGTGGGCGCGGGCGGCGTTGCCGCACGCCACCGTCGCGGTCGGCAACCTCGATGAATGCGAGACCGCGACCGGAACCCGGGATCCGGAGGCGGCGGGGCGGGCGCTACGCGAGCTGGGCGTGGACCTCGCGGTGGTCAAGCAAGGGCCGGCCGGTGTGCTGGCGCTCGACGACGGCGGCGCTGTCCACGTCCCGCCGCTCAGCGTCGAGGTCGTGAACGGGATCGGGGCGGGTGACGCGTTCGGCGGCGCACTCTGCCACGGACTGCTCGCCGGCTGGGATACCGCCGCGGTGATGCGGTTCGCGAACGCGGCCGGGGCGATCGTGGCTTCCCGGCTATCGTGCGCCGACGCCATGCCTACCCGCGACGAGGTGCGGCAACTGCTGGCGGATCACGCCGATGTTCACTGACCGGATCGCCGAGATCATCAGCGTTCGGGTCCACCGCCCGGAGTACGTGGCCGAGGCGGCGGCCGCCCGGAAGCGGGCCGCGACTCTGGTGGGCGCCGATGGCCGCATGGTGATCATCGCCGCCGATCATCCGGCTCGCGGATCGCTGGGCGTCGGTGGCGAGCGGCTGGCCATGGCCGGCCGAGGGGACCTGCTGGAGCGGCTGTGCACCGCACTGGGGCGCCCGGGTGTCACGGGCGTGCTCGGTACCGCCGACATTCTCGAAGACCTGCTGCTGCTTGGCGTCCTTGACGGCAAGGTGATCATCGGCTCGATGAACCGGGGAGGACTGTCCGGCACCGCTTTCGAGCTGGACGACCGGTTCACCGGGTACGACGCCGAGACGATCAGCCGGATGGGTTTTGACGGCGGCAAGATGCTGCTGCGCATTGACCCGGACGATCCGCTGACCGCGCGGACGCTGGAGTCCTGCGGCCACGCGGTAACTGAACTGGCCGGGCGTCGGCTGATGGCGATGATCGAGCCGTTCATCTCCAGCCGGATTGAGTCCCGGGTACGCAACGACCTGTCGGCCGAGGCGATGATCCGGGCCATCTCGATCGCCTCGGGACTCGGCGCCACCTCGGCGTATACCTGGCTGAAGGTGCCAGTCGTGCCGGACATGGAGCGGGTGATGGCGGCCTCGACGCTGCCCGCGCTGCTGCTGGGCGGCGACGTGCCGGATTCGTCGCGGAACACGTTCAATGGCTGGCGGGAAGCACTGCGGCTGCCCACCGTGCGAGGCATCGTGGCTGGCCGCTCGCTGCTGTATCCGGCCGACGGCGACGTTTCCCGCGCTGTCGATACCGTCGTCGGCCTGCTCTAACATCCCGGGGGGAGGAAACGTGGACACTGGATTGCATCGCCCGGCCGGAACGCTGGCGTCAGGCCCGTTCTCGGTCCAGCTGACCGCGGTGGACGCTGGCTGGTCCTACAGCGCGCTGCGGGTGCTGGAGCTAGCCCCAGGCGAGTCGGCCGTCATCGCCACCGGCGAGGAGGAAATGATCGTCTTGCCGCTCGCGGGATCATGCACGGTGAACTGCGACGGCGCCGGGTTCGAGCTGGACGGCCGGGAAAGCGTCTTCGCCGCGGTGACCGACTTCGCCTACATCCCGCGCGACGCGCGGGCCCAGATCACGTCGAGTAGCGGTGGCCGGTTCGCGCTGCCAGCGGCCCTGGCCCGGCGGCGGCTGCCCGCTCGCTACGGTCCGGCGGCGGAGGTACCGGTGGAGATCCGCGGCGCGGGCTCGTGCTCGCGGCAGGTCAACAATTTCTGCACCCCGGAGGCGTTCGAGACCGACAAGCTGATCGCCGTCGAGGTCTTGACGCCAGCGGGGAACTGGTCGTCGTATCCGCCGCACAAGCACGACGCCGACCGCCCGGGCGAGTCGGTGCTCGAGGAGATCTACTACTTCGAGCTTGGCGCCGGACCCGCCGGTCCCGGTTTGGGCTACCACCGGGTCTACGGGACCGAGGACCGGCCGATCGACCTGGTGGCCGAGGTGCGCTCGGGTGACGTCGTGCTGGTACCCCACGGATGGCACGGCCCGTCGATGGCGCCTCCTGGTTATGACCTCTACTACCTGAACGTCATGGCCGGGCCAGCCGCCGAGCGGGCCTGGCTCATCTGCGATGACCCGGCCCACGCGTGGATCCGCGGAACCTGGCCACAGCAGCCGGCCGATCCGCGGCTGCCGATGGCATCCGGAGGGCGGCGGTCATGACCGGCACTGTGCGGCTGACCGTGGCTCAGGCGATCGTCCGCTTCCTGGCCAATCAGGTGACCGAGCGGGACGGAAGCCAGCAGCGGCTGTTCGCGGGCTGTTTCGGCATCTTCGGGCACGGCAACCTGGCTGGCATCGGGCAGGCTCTTTTGCAGGCCGAGCTGGCGGAGCCGGGAGCCTTGCCTTATTACCAGGGTCGCAACGAGCAGGCCATGGTCCATGTGGCTAGTGGCTACGCCCGGATGCGGAACCGGCTGTCCACGATGGCCTGTACGACCTCGATCGGACCGGGCGCCACCAACCTCGTCACCGGGGCCGCGCTGGCCACCGTGAACCGGCTGCCGGTGCTCCTGCTCCCCGGCGATGTCTTCGCCACCCGGGTAGCCAGTCCGGTCTTGCAGGAGCTGGAGTACCCGGGAGGCCTGGATGTCTCGGTCAATGACACGCTGCGGCCGGTGTCCCGCTTCTTCGACCGGATCTGGCGTCCCGAGCAGCTGCCGGCCGCGCTGCTGGGCGCGACGAGAGTCCTCGCCGATCCGGCTGAGACGGGCGCGGTCACGGTCGCGCTGCCACAAGACGTGCAGGCCGAGGCGGCGGACTGGCCCGCCGAGCTGTTCGCCCGGCGCGTCTGGCACGTCGGCAGGCCGGTTCCCGAGCCGGGCGCTCTCGCCCGGGCGGCCGACGCCATCCGGGACGCCCGCAGGCCGCTGATCGTGGCCGGGGGCGGCGTCATCTACAGCGAGGCAGCGGCGGCGCTCGCGGCGCTGGCGGAGCGGACCGGGATCCCGGTCGCCGAGACTCAGGCGGGCAAGGGTTCGCTGCGGTATGACCACCCGCTGGCACTCGGCGCCATCGGCAGCACCGGCACCGTGGCGGCCAACGCGATGGCCGCCGCGGCCGATGTGGTGATCGGCGTCGGCACCAGGTACAGCGACTTCACGACTGCCTCGCGGACCATTTTCGCGGTCCCCGACGTCCGGTTCGTCAACATCAACATCGCGGCGGCGGACTCGGCCAAGCTGGCCGGCATCGGCGTAACGGCCGACGCCCGGGCGGCGCTGACCGCGCTGGCCAGCGCGCTGGATGGCTGGTCAGTCCCCGCTGACTACCGGCAGGAGGCGCGCGAGCGGGCAGCGGCCTGGGATGCCGAGGTCACCCGCGCCTACGCTCTCCGGCACGAGCCGCTCCCGGCTCAGTCGGAGGTCATCGGGGCCGTCAATGACGCGGCCGGCGAGCGTGGCGTCGTCGTCTGCGCCGCTGGCTCGATGCCCGGCGACCTGCACAAACTCTGGCGCAGCCGGGACACCAAGGCCTATCACGTGGAGTACGGCTACTCGTGCATGGGCTACGAGATCGCCGGCGGGATCGGCGTCCGGATGGCGGCGCCGGACCGGGATGTCTACGTGCTGGTCGGCGACGGCTCCTACCTGATGATGGCCCAGGAACTCGTCACCGCTGTTCAGGAGAACATCAACATCACCGTCGTGCTTGTCCAGAACCACGGCTTCGCCTCGATCGGATCGCTGTCCGAGACCGTCGGCGTGCCCAGGTACGGCACCTGGTATCGCTACCGGAACCCGGCCACCGGACGCCTCGACGGCGACGTACTGCCAGTTGACCTGGCCGCGAACGCCCGCAGCCTCGGCGTCCGGGTACACGAGCCAGCGAACATAGCCGAGTTGCGGGACGCGCTAGGCCGGGCCCGGCAGGAGGACGGCCCCAGCCTGATCCAGGTCCTTACCGATCCGCTGATCTCCGGGCCCGGTAGCGACGCCTGGTGGGACGTACCCGTCGCCGAGGTATCTGAGCTCCCGGCGACTTCCGGTGCCCGCCAGGTCTACGAGGCGGCGAAGGTCCACCAGCGGCCATATCTGGCGCCCGCCGAGCGGCCGGCCGCCACCGGCCCTGACCAGGAAGTGCCATAGGCAGAATGTCTTAACATTTAGTATTGTGTTACAAGCTGACAAAGTTATACGCTGGCCGCGTGGCCCGACTTGTAGCGCGTTCGGCCGGTTTCGCGTCCGAATCCGGCGCGGCTCCGACGCCAGCGGAAGCCGGGGTCGCTGTCGGCGGGCCGGTGGACAAGACGAGCCCGGTGCCGCTCTATTTCCAGATAGCCGAGAATCTCAAGCGAGCGATTGAGTCCGGAGAGCTTCAGCCTGGTGATCGTCTCGACAATGAGTTCCAGCTCAGCGAGCGGCTAAGCGTCAGCCGTCCCACCGTGCGCCAGGCCATTCAGCGGCTCGCGCAAGAAGGGCTGGTCGTCCGGCAGCGTGGTGTCGGCACGGTCGTCGTCAACCGCCGTGTTCAGCGCAGGCTGGCCCTCAGCAGCCTCTATGAAGACCTCAGCTCGTCGGGCCGGGAACCCGCCACCACGGTCCTGTCGGTGGAGGACGTGCAGGCGGACGAGGACGTCGCGGCCGCTCTGGGTGTCGCGTCGGGGCAGACCGTCATGCGGATCGAGCGAGTGCGCGAGGCCGACGGCCGCCCGCTGGCTGTCATGCGTAACTATCTGCCGGCCGGCTTGCTGCCGGGAACCGACGTGGAGTCCGCGCTGTCGCGCCGCGGACTATACGAGACGCTGCGCCAGCAGGGCGTTCAGTTCCACTCGGCCGAAGAGGTCATCGGCGCGCGGAAGGCCACCACGGCCGAGGCGGCACTGCTGCAGGTGCCACGCAACAGCACGGTTCTCACGATGAGCCGGGTGGCGCTGGATCCGGCTGGACGCGCCATCGAGTACGGCGTCCACGCGTACCTGGCGGACCGGTACTCGTTCCGGGTAGCCCTGGGGCCGATGACGCGGACCTGACGGTTTTCCCTCCTTGGCGGCCAGCGGCTGCGCGACTTCAACGACACCGATGCTGCACGGGTGCGCGGCGACCGCGCATGCCGATGGCGGAGTCGTAGCACCATGCCGCTTGCCGTTTAACCCTCGGGAATCCCGAGACGACCGGCCGGCCAGTCGGCAGCGTACCCGAGCCTGCGGTGCCACCCAGGCTCGGACTGGCCTGCCGTCAAGATAACGGTAACTAGCCGTCGGCCCGCGACGGCCCGTTTCCACCATCTTCTTGTTTCGTTGCCGGGCCCTGCCGAAGAGCCGCACCGATGCTGCATCGATGTCGTTGAGGTCAGGCCGCTTTCCGGGCATAACGCCCGTTCTGCTGCGGCGCGCGGGCGGTTCTGCTGGTTTCGAGAGCTGAACGCTTTCGGGGGTGAATTGGCTATTACAGGGTGGAGGCCGGCTGCGGTCGCGTCTGCCGATGCGGGCCCGGCCGGGTCGTCCTAAGAGGCCAATAGATGAGAGCGACAGTCAGGAGATCAGTTGGACGAGAAACAGCTGGCTGCCTTCGAAGCATTCGTCAGCGAGTCCGGTGACACGCTGCTGAGGACGGCGGTATTTCTCACGTCTGACCCGCATATCGCCGAGGATGTCTATCAGGAGACCATGTACCGGCTCTCAACGCGGTGGCCGAAGGTGGACAGTCCCCTGGGATTCTGCCGCCGCGTTATGCGCAACATCGTCATTGACTGGGCACGAACTCAGCAGCGGCGGCCGAGTGAGGTGGAGCTTCATCAGCGGTTCGATAGCGGCGACCCTCGGTCTGGTGATCGGGTCGCGGCGGTCGAGCTGCGTCTGGCGCTATCCTCCGCGCTTAACACGCTCACGGCGCGGCAGCGGGCGATCCTGGTATTCCGCTACTGCGACGACCGCAGCGAGAACGAGGTCGCCGCCCTCCTGGGTGTCTCCGCCGGCACGGTCAAGAGCGGCGCCTCCCGGGCGATGGCGCGGCTACGTACGCATCCAGCCCTCGTCAGCCTTTTCGCGGCTACCGAGATGAGCAGCCGAAGGGTTCGTTATGCCTGACCTCGACGTTCTGGAGGAAGAGGGATGAGGATGCGCATCCGTCTCAGCGCGGCCCTGGCGGTGACCGCGGCGTCTGTGCTGGTCGCCAGCGCTTCAGCCGCCACCGCGGCCACCCCGGCCCCTGACGGCCGGGCGGTGATCGCGAGTACGGTGCCGGTGTCCGGGCCGGGCCCGCTCCGAGCGCTGGCGGCGGGCAGCCGGGTGCGGCTCAGCGTGTTCGTCGGCCAGGACCAGGCGGGCCTGGCCGCGGCGGCCACGGCCATTTCCGACCCGGACAGCCCGAGCTACCAGCACTACCTCAGCCCGGCCCAGGTGCAGGCCCGCTTCGGCGCGACCGACGCACAGCGGGCCGCGGTGCGTGGCTGGCTGAGCGGCTCCGGCCTGGTCGTCACGGGTGATGACGACTTCGTCATCACCGCCATGGGCACCGCGGCCAAGGCCGAGGCGACGCTGCGGGCGGGCCTGGCGGTCAGCCACTCCGCGGACGGCGTCGAGCAGGTGGTGCCCAGCCGGGCCATCTCGCTGCCGGCCGCGCTCGCGGGTGCCATCACCACGATCCGGGTGAGTCCGGCGGTGGTTCCGCTCACCCCGCACCAGTCGCTGAACCCGGCGGCAACGGACTCCGGGCAGTGCTCGGCCTACTACGGGCAGAAGAAGGCCACCGGCCTGCCGGACGCCTACGGCCGGACGATGACCTGGGCGCCGTGCGGCTACACGCCGGTCCAGTTGCGGGACGCCTACGGGGCGACTCAGGCCAGACTCACCGGGGCCGGGGCCAGCGTGGCGGTCATCAGCGAGACCAGCGACCCGACGGCGCTCAGCGACGCCAACCGCTGGGCCGGGCAGCAGCGCGTCCCGCCGTTCGCCTCCGGCCAGTTCAAGACGTACACCGGGGCGGATGCGGGTGGCGGCGGCACAATCGAGGACGCTCTCGATATCGAGGCCGTCCACGGGATGGCCCCGGCCGCCAAGGTTGACTTCGTGTCCGGCGGCGGCCAGATCACGGGTGACCCGCTGCTCGACGCGCTGGACACGGTGGTGACCCATCGCCTGGCGGACGTGGTGACGAGCTCGTGGTGGGAGAGCCTCATGCCGTTTCCCGCCAGCATGGTCACGTCCTGGGAGAGCGTGCTGGAGCGGGCCGCGGCCGAGGGCATCACGGTCAATTTCGCCTCCGGTGACTACAGCAACCTGGTGGGCCTGGAGTACCCCGGCTCTGACCCGTGGGTCACGAGCGTCGGCGGCACCAGCCTGGCCATCGGGGCCACCGGCAATTACCTGTGGGAGACCGCGTGGGACTCCGACACGACCACCCTGGCCAGCAACGGCAAGTCCTGGAGCCCGGCACCGCCCGGAGAATTTGGCGGCGGCAGCACTGGCGGCGTATCCGAGGAGTTCACCGAGCCCAGTTATCAGGACGGCGTGGTCAGCGGGAACACCTGGGACGGCAAGCGGATGCGCGCCGTGCCGGACGTGTCCGCGTTCGCCGACTGGGACCTCGGCTACCAGATCGGCCTGACGGTGCCCGTCGGGACTACCACTCGGACCAGGTTCGAGGATGAGGTCAACGGCGGCACCAGCCTGGCATCCCCGCTGTTCGCTGGATTCGAGGCCGACCTGATCCAGGGCCGTGGCGGGACCCGGCTGGGCTTCGCCAACCCGCTGCTCTACCGCAGCGCGAACTCGGCCGCGTTCCACGACATAACGAGCGACCCGCAAGGACGCGGATTCACCGAGGCGGTGGTCTACGGGCCGGCCTTCGATGAGCCCCCGACCCTGTTGTCCATGGGGCAGTGCGGCGTCCACAAGACGCTGGCGTGCGGCCCTGGCTACAACATGGTCACCGGCCTGGGGTCGCCAGGCCCGGCGTTCTTCCGCTCGTTCGGCTCGCGGCCGCGGTAACGATCCTCGTTAAGGCGACGGTTCCGTATGCAATGATCCGGCCCGGTAATCGGATCGACGATTACCCAGGCGGATCACTGCATACAAAAACCGGAGCCACCGGCCATCTCCGCCCCCGGGTAAGAAAACCTCGTTTGCACGACACTAGGGTTCCTGTTGTGCAGGGGTTTGTCTGGGGCTGATGTTATCTGCCCGGGGTGCCTGACGACCCCAGCGATGGGCCATCGCTGGCGTGATGGAAACGTAGTAATAGGACGTCCCTGGGGGACGTCCTATTACGGGTTTCAGAGCAACGTGAGTTTTCGGCATGTCGTCGTCGCCGAGCGATTTGGTGCGGTATCACCCGGTTGCGCTGTCCCGCTGACGCCCCTCTGTTCGAGGTGATCATGGTGAGTGCGGCACTACCCAGACAAGAGTGCGGGTAATGCAGCACTCACCATGAACGCCCAGCGCGACAGCCGGGTGATATGGCGCGGATGCCCGGTTCGCTACCCGATCTCGGGCCTCGCGGCGCGCGGCAAACCACGATCAGGACCCGCAAAATGCCGCAAACACACCTGTCCATAGCGCTATCGATGGGCCATCGCTGGGAGCCGGTGCCGCGATCGGGGTTCGCATGGCTGTCCGGCATGACGTCTTTTGCCTACGACGCGTCCCATGGCACACAAACACCCACGAGGAACGGTCCGGGCTTGCGTCATACCCTGGTGCTGGCGGCAATCCGGAAATAAGGAGGCGGCGACGGTGAGCCAGATCGCTGGGCTAGATGAGGAATTGAAGTCGCTCGGGGTCGAGCTGCGGGACGGTGTCGCGGAGGTTACGCTGCTCGGCCCGGGCAAGGGCAACGCGATGGGGCCGGACTTCTGGCGCGAACTGCCGCTGGTGTTCGGCGCGCTGGACGCCGATTCGGACGTGCGAGCCGTGGTGCTTACCGGCAGCGGCGGCAGCTTCTCCTACGGCCTGGACCTGCCGGCGATGATGTCTTCCTTCGGCGAGGTACTCGCGCCCAAGGCGCTGGCCGAGCCCCGGACCCGGTTCCTTGACTTGATCCGCACGCTTCAAGCCGCTGTGGACAGCGTCGCGGAGTGCCGCAAGCCGGTCGTCGCGGCCATCTCCGGATGGTGCATCGGCGGCGGAGTGGACCTGATCGCCGCCGCTGACATCCGGGTGGCCAGCGCCGATGCGAAGTTCAGCGTCCGCGAGGTGAAAGTGGCCATCGTGGCCGACCTGGGCAGCCTGCAGCGGCTGGGCGGGATCATCGGCGATGGCCACGTGCGTGAGCTGGCCTTGACCGGCAAGGACATCGACGCTGCCCGGGCGGAGCGGATCGGGCTGGTCAACGACGTGTACGCCGACCAGGCCGCGGCGCTGGACGCGGCCAGGCAGCTGGCAGCCGAGATCGCCGCGAACCCGCCGCTAGTGGTGCACGGCGTGAAGGAGATCCTGAACGCGGACCGGTCCGAACGGATCAGGACCGGACTGCGCTACGTGGCCGCCTGGAACGCGGCGTTCCTGCCCAGCGACGATCTTGGCGAGGCGCTGGGCGCGTTCGTCGAGCGGAGGCCGCCGCGGTTCCAGGGGCGCTGAGGTCCTAATCCCGGACGGAGATGCTGACCGGGCTGCCGCCGCCGACAGCTTGCAGGGTCACGTAACCGTCGGCCAGTGTTGCCCCGAACGCCCGGCCGGTGCCGTCGCTCCAGACGGTCCGGCCGTCCACGATCACCTGCGCGTGCGCGTCGGTGACCGGGACCGCGATGTCGCCGGAGGTGCCGCGCGGCGCGGTCACCCGCAAGCTGAACTGGCCGTCGCCCTGCCGCCAGCTCACGTCCAGTGGGCCATGCGGGGTCGGAAGCTGGCCCTCCGCCCAGGTGACCGAGACGGGATGGGGCTGCACCGACCAGGTGCTGAACCCCGGACCGGTCGGCGTCGCGCCGAGCAGGTCGTTGGTCAGTTCCGGCACGACGCCGGTCGACCAGCCGTGCGCCATGGATGTGTAGGCGCCCTCATACGGCGTGCCACCCGTGCTGATCCCTTCCCAGTCGGTGATGCCCGGGTCGTGGGTGTACATCCAGCCGTAGAGCCGGTCGATCTCATTCAGGGCCGAGGCTGACTGCCCGGGGGTGGTGAACCGGGCCTCGATCTCGGGGAACGAGGTGAACGCGTAGACCCGCTGGTCGCCGTCGGACACCAGCGAGTCGTTGTCCATGAACGCGTTGCCATAGGGCGTTTCGGTGGTCTGGGACAGGTAGTCGAGCACCGACGTGGCGCGGGACTGGTCGGCAACCCCAGCGATGATCGCGATCCCGTTCCCGTCCTGCGGGTGGCTGACCGGGCCCGTGTTGGAGTCCAGGTAGGCGCCGACCGAGGGGTCCCACAGGTACTCGTTGATGGCGTCGGACACCGTTTGCGCGCGCTGCGTCCAGGCGGCGGCCTGGGCGGTGTCGCCGAGCGAGGTGGCCATCGCGGCGGCGTCCTTCAGCGCCCACACGTACAGCGCGTTGTAGTAGGTGACCTCGCCGCTGCGCGGCAGGAACGCGTAGTCGCCCCACCCGCTGGTCCCGTTCATGCCCTTGTCCAGCAGGCCGCGCGAGTCCGTGACCGAGGGGTACCAGGAGTTCAGCAGCTTGACCAGGTTGGGGTAATAGGTGGTGGCGTAACCCATGTCGCCCGTATAGAGCAGGTAATCCCAGCTGTCGACGACCCACCACATCGGATAGTCGAAGAGCGGCAGCGTGTAGTCGTCGATCGAGGCGGGTGGTATCCAGCCGTCAGAGCTCTGATGGTTGGCCAGGTCGGCGAGCACGTTGCGGGCGGCGATGCTCGCGTCGTTGGTGAGATAGTCGGTCAGGCCGGATACGGCGATGTCACCGTCGTAGGGATCACGGTCGCGCTTCGCCCCGTCGAGCAGCACGAGCTTGCCGTCCAGCGAGGGGCTGTTGGCGTCCCGCGGGTCGGTCGTGTCCGGCGTGAACGTGGCGGTGACCAGCTCGTTGGTGTACGACGCGCCGTACCAGTACTTGTTCAGCGCGGTGTCGGAGGAGAGGAACCATCCCTTGTAGGTCGACGGGGTGCCGAGGTACGCGGTGAAGTCGAGTGAGACGCCGCTGATCCGGACGGTGCCGTAGTCCTGCGTGTAGGGCGCGTCGCTGGCCAGCGCGGCCAGGGTGATCCGCAGGTACCTGAAGCCGTGCAGGCCGTCGTCGCAGACCTGGGTGCCGTCTTGGCAGCCGTAGGAGTCCGTCCAGGTCTCCGGCGTGGCGGGGACGGCCACCTGGTCGGTACCCGGCGTGATCGTGTCGCCGTTGTCGGACCTGGTGAAGTCGGACTCGTTGGTCAGGTACTCCTGCGTCTCGGAGAACGCCAGCTCAAGACCGGGATCGTTGGCGGATGCCCCGTCGAGCTTGAGGCGCGGGTAGCCGACGATGTCCTTGCCGAAGTCGACCACCACCGACGGCGCGGGCGGGACCAAGCCCGGGTAGACCTCGTTGATCCGGGTGAAGTCGCCCTCGGGACTGGACTGGTCAAGCGTCACGGTGATCAGCACCTGGGTGGTGCTCACCGTTGCCGGGAACGGCACCTCACGCTCGATGGCGGAGTTGCCCGTCACCGTCGCCTGGGTGACCCAGGCGGTGCCGTTCCAG
>JBEKHI010000012.1:0-54437 GCA_050012355.1 Streptosporangiaceae bacterium
GACGGCCGCCTCCGCCGCGCCGAGCAGACAGCACAGCCGGAACAGCGCGCCGGTCTTGCGCCCAGCGAGTTCCAGGTAGGCGGGCACCGGAAGCTCGGTGTCAAAGGCGCGCTCGGTGTCGAGCAGCTGGCCGGAGGCGAGTTCGGCGGCGGTGCGCGCGGCCAGCTTGTCCACGCCGCGGCCGAGCGCGGCCGCCTCGGTGCCCGCGAGCGCGAAGCAGCCGAGCCCGGCGAGGGCCGCGCGCTCGGCGCCCACGGTGACGTGGGCGGCGGGCAGGTCGCGGCGGATGGCGGCCCGGTCGATCACGTCGTCGTGCAGCAGCGAGGCCAGGTGCATCAGCTCGACGACCGCACCGAGCCGGACGAGCCGGGTAGCGTCCGGCGTGCCGAACGCCGCGCAGGCCGCTACCAGCATCGGCCGCAGTCCCTTGCCGTGACGGCGGGCGAGCGCGACGGCGGGCTCGCGCAACGATCCGGGCAGCCCGTCCGCCAGCTGTTCCACCTGGCGCGCCACCTGCTCCGCGAACACGGTCGTAGTCATCGACCGCATATCACCACCGCGCGCTGCCATCTGGCTGTCACGCCGCTGTCGGCCGGGCACTGACAGCGCTTTGACAGCGCGGACATCGATGATGCGCGCAAAGCATCTGCAAGAGAGGCGAGGATGTGAAACGAACTCTGATGGCGGTGGGCATAGTTGCCCTCGGGCTGCTGTCCGTATCCGTACCGGCCCAAGCCGTCGCCCGCCCGTCGGCGCCCCCGGTCGCGGCGGCGCGCCCACAGCACTTCAAGCTCCCGTCCGATGTCCGCCAGCTGTGCCCGGCGGCAAAGCCCGGCTACATGTCCTGCCTGGCGCTGGTCAGGACCAACGTTCCCAAGGGATACCGGCCATACCGCGGCCCTTACGGCCGTGACGGCATCACGCCCGCGGGCGACGAATCCGGCGGTGGCTGGTCTCCCACCAACCTGCAGGGCGCCTACAACCTGTCGACGGCGTCCGCCGACGACGGCAAGGGTGAGACGGTGGCGCTGATCGACGCCTACGACGACCCGAACGCCGAGTCCGACCTGGCCGCGTACCGATCCGAGTACGATCTGCCGGCGTGCACGACGGCGAACGGCTGTTTCGAGAAGCTCAATGAATACGGTGCCGAAGGCGACTATCCGTCACCTAGCGGCGGCTGGGCGGGCGAGGAATCGCTAGATGTCGACATGGTGTCGGCGATCTGCCCGAACTGCCACATCATGCTGGTTGAAGCAGCCTCCAACAGCTCCCACGACCTGGGACAGTCGGTCGATACCGCGGTGTCGAACGGGGCCGAGTTCGTCTCCAACAGCTACGGCACCACTTTTCTTGGTGAGCCGTATGAGGACCCGACCGAGTCTGAATGGGACGTCGACTACGACCATCCGGGCGTTGTGATCACCGCGTCCGCGGGAGATTCCGGGTACGGCGTGGAATATCCGGCCGCATCCCAGTACGTGACCTCGGTCGGCGGAACGTCGCTGCTTCAGGCGGAGAACAGCAGGAACTGGTCCGAGATCGCCTGGTCGGGCACCGGGTCTGGATGCTCGGAATATGAGTCCAAGCCTTACTGGCAAACCGACACCGGATGTTCCATGCGCACCGACAACGACGTGTCCGCGGTGGCCGATCCGAACACTGGGGTCGCTATCTACGACACTTACGACCCATCGGCGGATGGTCTCGAAGATGGGTGGAACATCATCGGCGGCACGAGCGTATCGTCACCCATCATCGCGTCGGTATACGCGCTCGCGGGTACTCCCGCCGCGGGCACCTACCCGGCGAGCTACCCCTATACGAACTCTGGTGATCTGTATGACATCACCGCTGGCACCAACACCCCGAGCGGTTGCTCGCCCAACTACCTGTGCATAGCCGGGCCTGGCTATGACGGTCCGACCGGACTTGGCACCCCGGATGGGACAGGTGCCTTCCAGGTTCCCTGACCCGCTGCCGGCGCCCCGCCGGCGTCTTGACCGGCGGGGCGTTCGCGGCTTCACGGCGTTTCCAGCGTCCCGGTGTAGACCGCCAGCTGGTACAGGGTGTTGTAGATCGATTCCTGGTTGAAGTAGGCGATGAGCTCCTGGAACGTCATTCCGACGGCGTCGCCGAGGATGATCATGAGCGTGTAAGCGGAGTCGGCCTCGTTGTCAGTGATGATTCCGCCGGCGCCGCCACTGGCCGGGGCGGTGGTGAGGAATGTCCCCGGATCCTGTAGCGCGTTGACGACCACGTCGTAGTACTTGTCGTAGAACTCCGACGCGTAGGCCTGCGCGGTCGCCTGGTTGTAAGCGGTGCCGGTATCCGACGCTAGCCTGTCGATCACTACCTGGCCGTTCATGTAGATGAGATTGATCGCCAGCAGCCCGGACAGCGATTGCGACAGGAAGTCATCCTGAGCGGCGTTGGTGATCGCGTTGCCGTTGGTGGCGGGGATGTCGTAGTAGCTCTCGACCGAGCCCAAGATGTCGCATTCCCCGAGTGCTGGCAGCACGTAGATGTCACCGGGGCCGCCCTGGCAGGCGATCGCGCCGGAATCGGCGGCCAGATGGAACCACTGCGACCAGATCATGTTCTGCATCGCAGAGATGATGTCATCGCCGAAATCCACGGTCACGGTCACCGCTATGGCGTCCACCGTGCTTGAGGTGTACCCGCTTGTCCGGCCGACCTTCTCGATGTTCGTGCCGACCACGGGGGCGGCCGTCCCCGTGGACCCACTGGGTACTCCCGCGATCGTGACCCCGAGTTCGCTGAGTGTGGAGTCCATCCGCGACAGGAAGGAGTTGAAGGAGCTGTCGGACGCCACGCACATGCCGACCGCCGGGTGGCTGGTGCTGATCGGCTCCATCAGATCGTCAGCGAACGTCGCCTGCCAGGCGGAGCTCGACTGCGTGTCGAGCTGCGCGATGGCCGCGTCCACGTCGCTGATCGTGGCGGCGCGCTTGAACGTGGCGACGCCATAATCGGAGGTTCCCGAATCCGCTACGGCTGGCTGGATGATCTCCTGTCCTGGGGTCGCCTCGCTGTCCATGGCGATGACGTGGTTGGCCGACAGCAAGCAGACCGTGTTGTCGGTGGTGTCGATGACAAAGCAGCCGAGTGTTCCGAAATTGCTCTCGTCGGCGTTGATGTTCTGGATGCTGCACCCCTGGACGAGCGGACGGTACACCCCGTCGATCGGGCCGGTGTCCTCAATGACGTCCGGGGCGATTTTGCCGGAACCCGAGCTGGCGTATACCGGTCCCGCCTCGACGATGTCGACGCCGTAACTCACCCCGTCGACCTCAACGGTCTCCGGCAGCAGCAGCCGCCTCGACACGGCGCCCGCCGGGAGCTTGTGCTCGACGAACGCGATGATTACCGGCTCCTCGGTGACCTTTCCCGCGCGGCGGCGGAAGCCGACACCGCACCCGGTGAAGTTGCGGTCCCGGCCGTGCTCGGCGAAAAGCTGGTCCTTGCCCTTGATCAGGGCGGCCTGGACGTCTGGTTCGATGCTCACCGGATCCCCCTCAGCTCCGCGATGTGCGCGAGAGTGCCGCGGTCACGCATCCGGGTGAGGACTCCGGTCCAGGTCTCGGCGAGGTTCTCGCAATCGGAACCCTGTTGTCCTGACCAGGCGGCGATGGCCAGCGTGACCACCCCCGCTATCTGGGCCCGGCCGGCCGGAGAGCCTGCGTAGCTCGCTATGCCGTCAAGCAGCCTGGCCTGGCTCTGGCCGAGCAGACCCGCGGCGAGCAGCGCGTCGGCGCCGTCCTGGGTCAGCGCCAGCCGCTGCGCGGAGAGCCGGCCAGTGGCGCCGAGCACCCGGGACGCGGTCGGGGTCGCGAACTGCGTGAACACCGGGAACCGGGCCGGGACCTCCGTAAAGGCGCGGCGCACGACCGGCGAGCTGGCCCGCGTTCCCTTGGCGACGGCGGCCGTCGCGCCGGCCGTGGCCGGGAAGACCGCCGCGACGCGAGCGACGGCCAGCACCATGTCGCGCTGCCGTGATGACAGCGGGCCCGCCGTCGTCCGTCCGGGCAGGGCGACCGCGGCCGTTCCCGCGACCCCAGCGGTGCCGATGAAACCGCGTCGTGTGATCGAATGCCGAGTCAAATCTGGATCGGGAACCATGCGAGCGCCTCCGTTCGCGCCATCAGACAATGAAGATTCAGTCGCAGGGTTCCATAGGCGGCTGCCGGTCCGCTGTCATGGCGCTGCCGAGCCCACTGACGGGTGATCTTCTTTCGGTGGCCGCACCGTTCGCTTATGTCCATAATGGGATGCATTACGTGATTGTTTGATACCTCTAGGGTGTTACCCGGTGGAGCCGTAGATGACGGATGGCGCACAGCCAGGGCTGCCGCGCCGGGATGAACCCGGCCTGGCCGAACTGGCCGCGTTCACTGTGGATCACCGTGGTCTGGTGACCAGCTGGCCCAGCAGCGCCGCGCGGCTGTTCGGGCAGTCCGCAACCGAGGCAGCCGGTCGCGACGTCTCGGATGTGCTGCTGACCAGCCCGGGACAGCACGAGCTCGTCCGGCAGGCGCTGGCCGAGGTCGCGGCTGGCCGGGTCTGGGCCGCGACCGTGGCGGGCGGACGGCTCGGCGACGGTCGGTTCGCGATCCGCTGGGAGCCGATGGACGGCTCGGGTGAGAAGCCGGGCGCCTTGGTGATCGTCGAGCGGGCGTGGCCGCCGGCTCGGCCCGCCTGGCTCTCCGAGGCGGCGGGCGGGATCGGCGACTCCCTTGATCTCGACCGGACGACCGCGGAGATCCTCGGCATCACCGTCCCCGCGTTCGCGGACGCCGCTAACGTCTACATCGCCGAGTACCTGCTGGCGGCCGACGATACCGAGTCACCCTGGACCAGCCGGAGGACCGCGGTACGGCGGCTGGGAAGCCGCTTCGCTGGTGAGGCGGCGGCCGTCGGGGCGCGGTTGATGCCGCCGGGCGAGGTGTTCGTGTTCGACCAGGGCACGCCAGGTTTCCGTGCGATGACAACCGGCCAGCCGATCACGTTCGGTCAGCTCGACGAGCAGACCACGCAGCGCGTCGGCCGCCATCCCGGCGGTAGCGAGTTCCTCGCGAACTACGGTTCCTTCCTCGCGATGCCACTCGCCACCCGCGGCACCGAGGTCGGATGCATGATGTTCGCGCGCACGATGTCGAGCCCGGCGTTTGGCGAGAGTGATCTGCCCCATGCGGGTGAGTTCGCGGCCCGGGCGGCGGCGGGGATCGACAACGCCCGTCTCTACCACAAGGAACGGCGGATGGCGCAGGCGCTGCAGCACGGGCTGCTGCCGCCGGAACCCGACGCGCCGCCCGGGCTCGAGATAGCCAGCCGTTATGTCCCGGTTGGTTCGAACATCGTCGGCGGTGACTGGCACGACGTCATCGCGTTGCCAGGCGGACGCGCGGCCCTCGTGATCGGCGACGCCATGGGGCACGGCCCGGAGGCGGCCGCCGCGATGGTGCAACTGCGGACCGCGGCCCGCGTGCTTGCCGATCAGCAGCTGCCACCCCGGCAGGTGCTGCGCGGGCTGGACCGCATCATCGCGACGTTCGGTGCCGCGCCGTTCGCGACCTGTGTCTGCTCGATGATCGACCCGACGGGATCGTGCCTGTCCAGCCGGGCGGGCCACCCGCCGCCGGTTCTCGTCCTGCCAGCTGGCGCGGCCAAGCTGCTCGATCTTCCGCCCGGGCTGCCGCTCGGGCTCGGCGAGGAGGCTTTCGAGGAGACACTGACCAGCCTGCCGGTCGGCGCCACCCTCGCGCTTTACACCGACGGGCTGGTAGAAAGCCGGATCCGGCCGATCGACGAAGGCCTCGCCGACCTGTGCACCGCGCTCACCGATGCCCTATCCGACCCACTGGCCACCCTCGACGCCGTCTGCGAGACGGTCATCACCAGACTCGCCATGAACGGCGGCGACGACATCACCCTGGTCCTCGCCCGCATCCGCCCCTAGCCGGGTGGATCTCCTGCCTAGCGGTACCCACGACCCCAGCGATGGGCCATCGACGGCGCTGTAGAAGACGCTTGCCGCTGTCGCCAGGATCCCGATTGGTTCGCAAACCGGACATTCATGTCATCTCGCTCTGCCGCCGCGCCCGGTGATTGTGGTTGCGTTACCCGAACTCTGAGCCGGGCGCACGGCAGCAGAGCGTTCCTGGTGAGTGTCGCACCAACCAGCAAAGAGGCTGGTTAATGCAGCACTGACCACAATTACTCGAGCGCAGGGGCGGCGATGCCGGTCGGCGAAACCGGTCGATAGTGCCCCAAACCACTTCCTCGGCTCGATCCGTGATCGCGTGCCTCTCGTCACGGGTAACCCGGTATGGGGTGGTTAATCCCAGGTAATAAACCGTATCACGAAGAGATAACTGAAATGATCGCCAGTCCGAGCGGTACTCCGGTGACTTGTTTTGGGAGGTGGTTGCCGCGACGCGGTATATCGCGAGTCGCATCCCGTCCCAGCGGACACGGATCTCATCAAGTTCGCTATGGAAAATTGGCGCTCTCGAGTGCGAACGCAGCGTGACAAAGCGTGTACTTAAGCATCTGGTGCTCTTGTTTTGCGCGCGGGCGTCCGGAGCGTGCAGGCGGGCATGTAAGCGTTCGTGACAGCTTGCATTCGGCCGGAAAGAAATGCACCCGCTAATCATAAAATCGCAGGTGAGAGGCCTACAGCTAAAATTTATGGCCGCATGGTAGGTAACTAAAACTCTTTTGTCCAATTCTTGCATATTTGTACCAGGGGCGCTTACGATGCCGTGTTGTCAGGCGCTCCGAAGGCGGCCGGGGGGACACAGCGACTTATGTGCGCTCGTCCAGCCTTCGCAGTGAGCGCGACTTTTTCCGGAAGGAGCCCTTTGGGCTGCCCACGCAAGAAACCAGTACGATCCCGAATTCCGAACCGGCTGCGAAGCGTCGCCGCGCCAACACTGTTCAGTTTGGCCGCGGCGGCGTTTGCCTTGTCAGCGCAGGTGACCGCGGGCCCGGCGTTGGCCAGCACGGCCACGCACCACGCCAGGTCCGCCGCTCAACCGGGAGAGGTCAACCTGCTGTCGGCCGTCCGCTCGACCGCCGCGCAGAAGCCGGCCGTCAGCCTGCCGGCCAAGTACACCGTCCAGGCGGGTGATTCGCTGAGCGCGATCGCCCAGAAGTTCTACCAGGATCCAGACGCGTGGCCGGTGCTCTACTGGGCCAATCGCAGTCAGATCCACTGGGCGGACAGCATCAACGCGGGACAGGTCCTGACTGTCCCCGTCAAGCCCGCGCGGATTCCGGCCGCGCCCTCGGAACTCACGTCGGCGCCGAGCGCCGCGGCGGCTGCCACCGACAGCACCGCGCAGTCCGCTCCGGCCGCGACGGAGACTGCCGACCAGAGCGCGAGCAGCTACTCGGGCAGCGGCTCGTTCCAGCAGTGCGTCATCGAACGGGAGTCCGGCGGCGACAGCCAGGTAGTGAGCTCCGGCGGCTACTACGGTCTCTACCAGTTCAGCGCCTCGACCTGGGCTGAATATGGCGGGAACTCCGCTGACTACGGCGACGCCAGCGTCGCTGAGCAGAACGAGGTGTTCGATAACGCCATCGCCGCCGGCGGCCAGTCCAACTGGTCAGCCTACGACGGCTGCTAATTCGCACCAATCGCAGCACAGCGGGCGGCTTGCCGTCTTCGTTAAGCATGCCTTCCCGCTAGGGCGGGCCAGCGGCTCATGGCCGCTGGCCCGCAGCTGTCGTCACCCGTTCTCGGCGCCCGGGACGGGTACGGGCGCTTCGTCCGGGGTAAGCGGCCCGGTAGCAGATTCCGACCTCGGAGGTCATCCATGTCAGAGAGCATCTACTCGGTCAGCGAGATTGTCGGCTCCTCGGCGGAGAGCATCGACGACGCCGTTAAGGGAGCCGTGAGCCGCGCCGCCAAGACCCTGCACAACCTCGACTGGTTCCAGGTCACCGAGATCCGGGGCCGGATCGAGGAAGACGAGCACTGCCACTTCCAGGTGACGCTGAAGGTCGGCTTCCGGCTCGACGACCACGCCGTCTGAGCTAGCCCCCGCCCACAGCGGTCATTGTCCGCACTGACGCTTGACGACGAACCTGGCGGACGCCTTCGGCGTCAGCGCGGAGTCGCTCAGCCGGATGAACGCGGCGCGGGCGGTTGCGGCATCGTCGGCCCAGACCCCGTTGCCCAGGTACGCGACATCTAGTTCTGGCGCGCCCGCGTACTCCAGGATCGTCATCGGTCCCGCCTGGAGTGCCAGCCAGACTCCGGCCGCGAACGGCACCACCTGGAACGCGGTGCCCGATGCCAGCGCGGTGGCCTGTTCTCGCATGACGGCCGCGGTGCCGACCTCTTGCCGGAGCGCGCCTTCACCGAGGATGAACGAGATGTCCGGCTTCGGCGCCCCGAGCATGGCTTGCTGCCGAGCCAGGGTCGCGTCGACGAGCCTGCGCCGCGTTTCGTCGTCGGTGGACGCGCTGGCCTCGGCGATCGCCTCCGCGTACGCCCGGGTCTGCAACAGCACTGGCACCTGCTGCGTCTCGTAGATCATGATCTTGGACGCGGCCGATTCCATGATCGCGTAGTCGACGAGGGCGGCGGGCAGCACATCCATGAAGGACCGCCACCATCCGTTCCCGCCGAGCGGGCGCGCGAGCGCCAGCAAAGTCTCCTGCACCTTGCTGTCCACGCTGTACTCGCCAAGCAACTGGCGCAGTTCGCGGGGCGTGATGCCACGCTGCCCGGTCTCGATCCGGCTCACCTTGGACCGGTGGCACTCCAGCAGGTGCGCCGCGTCGTCAAGCGAGTAGCCCAGACCGTGCCGGTACTCGCGCAGCGCCCGGCCAACCAGCCGACGCCGCACGGGGATGGCTGCCATCAAGGAATTCCCTTTCTTCCCGAACGACGGGACAATTTACTCAGCTCCCGCCAAGCTCAGATCACCATAGAGTGGGCGATATCAGAAATGCAACTGGCAAAATTGCGAACGGCAACATTGCCAATTACTGGCCTAATAATTAATGGCCAGTTTGCGGAGCGCCGAAGATGGCCCCATGTCTGGTGAGTACCGCACTGACCAGCAAAGAGTCTGGGTAATGCAGCACTCACCAGCAACGGAATCCCGTCACGGGCCCGGCTCGGCCGGGTCATTTGCCGGCAGATGGATTGGCTGGAAAAGCTGTCCGATATGAGAACTTTCTTCGCGTGCGAGATTGTCCGCGAATAACTTAGGAAAAGGATTTCCTAATGGCAACCTGATGCGATTAGGAAACCGGACCGCTCAGCAGTGCCTGCGCTGACTTGCGGAACTCCGCCACCAGCCGGCTGCGATCATCCGCGCGGGTGGCCAGTACGACGGGAACCGGGTCCACCCCTTCCAGCGGGACGTAGGTGAGGTCGGAACGCAGGCCGTCTAGCCGCGAACCGGCCGGAACGATGCCCACGGCCTGCCCGGTGGCGATGAGCTCGTACTTGTCCTCGATGGTCGAGACCAAGGGCCCGTCGGGCGCGGGACTACCGTCGGGCCTCGGGTCGATGCGCCACAACGCGTTCCAGTCATCGTCCGTGACCCGGGGAAGCGGTTCGTCGGCAATGTCGTCCAGGGTGACGGATTCCTTGCCGGCCAGCCGGTGGTCGAGCGGTACCACGACCACGCGGGGCTCGTCGTAGAGGATCGTCACGTGCAGCCCCTCGGCCTTGATCGGCAGCCGGGTCACGACGGCGTCCACCCGGTGGTCGAGCAGCGCCTCGCGCGACTCGCTCCAGTCCAGGTGCAACGTGGCGATTTCGGCATCGGGGTGCTTTCGGCGCAGGTCCCGGATGGCCGGGGTGATGATGATGCTCGTGGTGTAACCGACGGTGACCCGGCTGCGGTCGAACAGCCGGGCGCCGAGCTGCTGTTCCAGGCGCCGGATCTGCCGGCTCAGCGATGGCTGCGCGACGTGGAGCACCTCGGCGGCGCGGCCGAAGTGCCGCTGGTCGGCGACGACGGTGAAGTACCGCACCAGCCGCAGGTCAAGGTCGGCCGGCGAGTCGGGCATGTGCTCAGTCTAAGTCGGGCGCCCGTAGGCTGGCGGTCATGGATGGCGTGACTGCTCTCGCGGCGGTGGGCCGCTACCTGCGCTGTCCAGTGTGCACGGCCGAGGTCACGCTGGACGGCGGCCAGTTGCGCTGTGACCTGGGACACAGCTTCGACGTGGCGCGCCAGGGTTACGTCAACCTCACCGGTGGCCGCCGGGGTCCCGGGACCGCGGATAGCGCGGAGATGGTGGCCGCCCGGGAGAGATTTCTTGGCCGCGGGCACTACCAGCCGCTCGCGGACCGGCTGCGCTCGGTGGCCTCCGGCCTGCCATCCGAGGGGCCGGCGGCCAAGGGCCTAGTCGTCGATCTCGCGGGCGGGACCGGGTACTACCTCGCCGCGGTGCTGGACGGGCTGCCCGGGCGTTACGGCCTGTGCGTGGACCTGTCGGTTCCGGCCCTGCGGCGAGCCGCCCGGGCCCACCCGAGGGCGGCGGCCATCGCGGCCGACGTCTGGAAGGACCTGCCGCTCGCGACCGGCTCGGCGGGCCTGGTGCTCAGCGTCTTCGGGCCGCGCAACCCGGACGAGATCCGCCGGATACTCGCACCCGGCGGTGCGCTGCTCATCGTGACACCGGCCCCCGGTCACCTGAGCGAACTGCGTGAGCCAGTTGGCATGATCGGGGTGGACGAGCGCAAGCCGGAACGCCTCGCCGAGTCGTTCGGCGGTTACGTGCGGGCCGACGCTGGCGACGTTATGGTCAAAATGTGCCTTGATCATGCCGAAGCGGGCGCGGTGGTGATGATGGGGCCGAGCGCGCACCACGTGTCCGCCGGGCAGCTAGCCGACCGGCTGCGGGCGCTGCCCGACCCGGTCTCCGTGACGGCTGAGCTACGAGTCCAGCTGTACCTGAACGTCTAGAACTGGCGGCCGCGCGGTCAGCGAGGCGAGCAGCGCGAGCTTCTCGGCGCTCTCGGTGCCCGCTTTCGCGTGGTAAACAACCAGCATCTGGCTCGGTGCGCCGAAGACCTGCAGCTTTTCCATCGAGAGCGTTAGCTCCCCGACCTGTGGATGGTTCAGCCGGATCACCCGGTCCACCCTGGGGTAAATGTCCTGCCGGGCCCACAGTCGCCGGAATTGCTCGCTACCCAGCGACAATTCGCCGACCAGCTCGACGAAACGCGGGTCGTCGGTATCGCTGCCCACCACCTGCCGGAAGGCCGCGACCAGGTACCCGGTCGCTTTCTCCCAGTCCAGGTAGAGCGCCCGCTCGGCCGGGTCGAGGAACACGGACCTGAGCCGGTTCTCCCCGACCCGCTGGTTGGGTGACAGCGCACTGGCGAGCGCGTTGGAGGCCAGGATGTCGAAGTACCTGCCCTCGACGAAGGCCGGTACGCCGAGGACGTCGAGCAGTTGCCCCATGCTGGCCGGGACCGTTTCCTTCCTAGGGCGGCGCCGCTTTTTCGGCCGCGGCGCGGTGAGGCTGAGCAGGTAGTCGGTGGCCGCGTCGTCTAGCAGCAGGACCCGGGCCAGCGCCTCGAGGACCTGCGCCGACGGGTTGCGGTCCCGGCCCTGCTCCAGCCTCAGGTAGTAGTCAGCGCTAATTCCGGCGAGCATCGCGACCTCTTCCCGCCGCAGCCCGGCCACCCGGCGGACCCCGCCCGGCGGCAGCCCGACGTCCTCGGGCCGCACCTGCTCGCGGCGGGCCCGCAGGTAATCACCGAGCATGTTGTTCTCGCTCACATCTCCACGGTAACCGCGCTGGTCAGGGCCTGGGTGGTCCCCTCACTCCTAGGATCACTGATCCTCTTCCTCTTTCTCTCGCGGCGGGGAAGACTGAAGGCATGGCAAAGACATTCACTATGGCCCCGGACCTCACCGTCAACCGCATGGGTTACGGCGCGATGCAGCTGGCCGGGCCGGGCGTATTCGGTCCGCCGGCCGATCGCGACGCCGCCATCGCCGTACTGCGCGCGGCGGTCGAGTTGGGGATCAACCACATCGACACGTCCGACTACTACGGACCGCACATCACTAACCAGCTCATCAACGAGGCTCTGCACCCATACCAGGACGATCTGCGCATCGTGACCAAGGTGGGGGCGAAGCGGGACGCTGAGGGTGGCTGGCCGCACGCGCGTTCGCCACGAGAGCTGCGCGAGCAGATCCACGACAACCTCCGCAACCTGGGGCTCGACGTGCTCGACGTGGTCAACCTGCGGATCGGTGGTTTCAGCGCACCGGAGCCCGGCTCGGTCGCCGAGTCGTTCGGCGCGCTGGCGGAGATGCGGCAGGAGGGCCTGATCCGGCATCTTGGCATCAGCACCGCTAACGCTGAGCAGATCGCCGAGGCCCAGTCGATCGCGCCGGTCGTCTGCGTGCAGAACCTCTACAACCTCGCCAACCGGGACGATGACCACCTAATCGATTCCCTCGCCAAGCAGGGCATCGCGTACGTGCCGTACTTCCCGCTCGGCGGGTTCAGCCCGCTGCAGTCCAGCGAGCTGAACGCGGTCGCCGCTCGCCTCGGGACGACCCCGATGGCCGTCGCGCTGGCCTGGCTGCTGCACCGTTCGCCGAACATCCTGCTCATTCCCGGCACGTCATCGCTCGACCACCTGCGCGCGAACGTGGCCGCCGCGGACCTGGCACTGCCCGATGACGCCCTGGCCGAACTGGACTCGATCTAACGCCGGACAGCTTCGGCTAGTTCCTCCATGGCGGGGACCGCGGCGAGCAGGGTCGCGGCGGTTTCCTCGGGGAGCGTCTTCAGGCAGTCGTTGAGCACCCGGGTCCTTTCGTCGCGTATCCGCTCATGGACCTGCTCGCCGTCCGGGGTGACCTGGACCCGGGCCGCGCGCAGGTCGCTGGGATCGGGCAGGCGGCGGATCAGGCCCGAGTCGTCAAGGACCCGGACGACCCGCGACACCATGGTGGGGTTCAGGCCCTCGAGTTCCGCCAGCTCGGCTAGGCCCAGCGGGCCGCGAAACCGGATCAGGGCGAGTACTGAGTACTGAGTCGGGGTCAGGCCTTGACCCGTGGACGCGTCGTTGAGCTGGCGGGCGAGCCGGCCGATCACCGCCCGCAGTCGTGCTACCAGTTCGACATCCATCTGCTGCTCCCGGGACCAGTCTTGATTGCTTGCTGGCAAGCAAGTAGTCTATCTATATGTGACGACCATCGGAAACAAGCCGGCTCCCGCGTCCGTCGCCGCTGACGGCCTGGACCGGCGGAAGCTGGTCTTCTTCATTGTTTCCATCGGTTTGTTCATGGCATCGATTGACCAGACCATTGTCGCTACCGCGCTGCCGGATATCGAACGGGACCTGCGCGCGTCGGTCAACTGGAGTGCCTGGACGATCACGATCTACGCGCTCGGTCAGGTTATCGCCATGCCGATGGCTGGCAAGCTCAGTGACATGTACGGCCGCAAGACCGTCTTCATGGTCGCGACCGCGGTGTTCACCATCTCCTCGCTGTGCTGCGGCTTCTCGGGAAACATCGTCGCGCTGCTTATCCCGCGGTTCATCCAGGCACTCGGCGGGGGCGCGTTCATGCCGTCCGCCACCGGTATCGTGTCCGACCACTTCGGCGCCGAACGCGATCGCGCGGTCGGGATGTTCACCTCCATCCTCCCGGTGGGCGGGATCATCGGGCCCATCATCGGCGGCATCTTCGTCACCTACTGGTCGTGGCGCGGAATCTTCCTGGTGAACGTGCCGATCGGGGTCATCCTCGTCGTGCTGACCGCGCGGTTCATCCCGCGCAACGCGACGCGGACCCGGGAGTCCATCGACCTGCGGGGGATTGGCTTGCTCGCGGTGCTGATCGTGACCGCGATGTTCGGCATCTCCTACCTGGGCAGCGGGCGGGTCCCGCTGGACAGTCCGGTCTTTCTCGGCTGCGAGGTGGTGTCCGTCGTCGCGCTGGCGGCCTTCGTCCGGCATTCGCGCCGTCACCGCGCGCCGTTCGTTTCTTACCATCTGCTGCGGGGACGCGGGTTCGGGGTCATGAACCTGATCAACTTCGTCTACGGAGCCGCCGCGCTGGGTTTCGCCGCCCTGGTGCCGTTGTACGCCGAGGACAGGTACCACCTAGCGGCGCTCGGCGCGGGCACGTTGCTCACCGCGCGAGCGGTTGGCATGATCGCGATCGCCGGCGTGGCCGCGATGGCGCTGCGGCGGACCGGCTACCGGTTGCCGATGATCGCCGGGTTCGTGATCCTGGCTGGTGGCCTAGTGATGATGTGGATGAGACCGGCCGGGCTGTCTCCTTATGGTTGGCTGGCCATCGCGGCCGCGCTCACCGGTTGCGGTATGGGCGTCTCGGTCCCCGCGTCGAACAACGCCAGCCTGCAACTCGCCCCGGATCAGGTGGCGGCCATCGCGGGACTGCGCGGCATGTTCCGCCAGTCGGGGGCCATCACAGCGGTCTCGATCACCACCGCCCTCGCGGCCCGCAGCATCCATCCGGGCCTCGTGGAGGCGCGTGTCTTCCTAGCCTTCGCTGTCCTGCTCATCGTCATCCTCCCGCTGATCGCCCTTGTCCCCGACCACCACGGCAACTGGTAACGGCGCCGCGCTCTCGTGGCACACCGCCGCACTCTCGCCCGACATAACCGAAATATCCGGTATGCCGGGTCTGTGCAACCCCATGGATGTCTCATCGATGGCGCCATAGGCCCCTCGATGGGACATCCATGGGCATCGGGGGCAGGCCGCGCCGCAAACGCTAGCGCCACAGGCGAAGCGTTGTCACCACCAGCACCACCAGTGCGGGAACGAACACCCAGCCGGCGTGCGTGATCGAGCCGGCGATACCCGCGACGAGGATGACCACGGCGAGCGGCGCGGTGATCTTGGCGACGGAAACCGGTCCGAAAGCGGTCAGGACCGCCAGCGGTATCGGCGCGATCGCGAGCAGCAGCGATGCCCACGTCACCGGGACGGGGACGGAGCCGTTAAGCGCGGAGATCGTGATGAGCTGCGCGCCGACGCACAGAAACAGCGAGGCCTGCCGCCACTTCCAGTACGGCGCCGATGGAACAACCGCGTCTTCTGGGTGGAAGGCGGAAGATGTAGAACGCTGCGGGATGGTCATGATGCGCTCCTTCGCACGAATGACGAATACGCGCCGACCAGTCTTCCCGGCTCACCTACCCGTGACGCTAGACCTCCGCGACACCGCTGACAATAGGCCGGCCGCGCAAAGCGTAAACGGCGGCGATCAGGGTGCCCACGCACAGGGCGACCGAGCTGAGCCCCAGCGACCAGTGGATGCCGATGACCTCGGCGAGAAACCCCACGGTGATCCCGCTCCCGGCCCGCAGTCCGTTCGCCGCGACCCCGTACACGCCGATCACCCGGCCCCGGTCGGCGGGCGGTGCCAGCAACTGCACCACCGTCTGGCCGATCGACATCGACGCCAGGTTCGCGATGCCACCGACTACGAGCAGCCCGATCGCGAAGATGTAGCTGCCGGTGAAGGCGAAGAAAACCGTCGTTATGCCAAAAATTGCGGTACTGACGACGGTGGCCGTCACGGTCGGACGGATCCGGTCGGTGGCTTCGAGCAGGAGACCGCCGATCACCCCGCCCGCGCCGTTGGCGAACAGCAGCACGCTGTACGCGATGCCCGCCGAGCCGGCGCCGAGGTCCTGCGCGAAGATCGGCATCGAGGTCTGCAGCGACGCGCCGATGAAGAACGAGCTAAGTCCCGCGAGCAGGATCATGCTCACCAGCACATGGTTGGTCTTGATCTGGCGCAGCACCCGCAGCGAGTCAACCAGGCCGACCCGCCGGCGCGGGGCGCCGCCATCGCGGGTGTGCCCGGTGAACTTCGTGCGGAACAGGAACAGGGTCAGCGGGATGTAGAACAAGATGTTCGTGAAAATGCCATGCACCGGGCCCAGCCCGAGCAGCAGCACCGCACCCACCACCGGGCCGAACAGCATCCCCAGGCTCTTGAACGTCGCGTTGAGCCGGACGGCACTTGGCAGCTCCTCCTGGCCGACGAAGTCGTGCAGCATGAGCTGCTCGCCAGGGCCCCAGATGCAACCGGCGCAACCGTGCAGCACCAGCAGGAGGCAGGCCTCCCAGACATGGAGCGAGTTGGTCAGGAACAGCACGCCCCAGCTCGCGGACACGATCATGAACAGCACCTGACCGGCCTGGATGATCCGGCGGCAGTCGTACCGGTCAGCGAGCGAGCCGAAGTACACCGAGAACATCAGGAACGGCACCCAGTGGCTGATGACCTCGAACCCGGTCAGCGCGGGGGAGTGGAACTTTTCCCACAGCACCCAGTACGTGATTACGTGCTCGATGTTGTCGGCCATCATCGCCATCGCGGAGCCGAACAGGTACCGGCGGCAGTCCCGGTTGCGCAGCGCGGCGAACTTTCGCGCCGGCGCCGCTGCCTCGGGCTCGAGGACGTGAGTCGGGATCCCGCAGGCAGCGCACATTTGCGCTTATTTTAGAGCGCGCTGCCGGTACCGCCGGCTGAGATGTTGGTCACGCGCCAACCGCGGCCGCGACCGGCCGCGAGCCCAGCCTGACGACCTCGTCTGCTTCGGCGGCGATGGCCAGGTCGTGAGTGATCACGATCGTGGTCCGGTTCTCTATCACCGGTGCGAGCAGGCCCATGACGCGTCGCGCGTCGGCCTGGCTGAGCCCCGCGGTCGGCTCGTCGAGCACGAGCAGCGGCGAGTCCCGCAGAATGGCCCGGGCGATCGCTATGCGCTGCCGTTGCCCGCCGGACAGCCTCCCTCTGACCTGCGTGTCGTACCCCTCGGGGAGCCCCGTGATGAACTCATGCGCTCCCGCTCGGCGGGCCGCCGTGACGATATCGGAAGAAGTCGCGCCGCGGCGACCGTAACCGATGTTCTCCCCGATGGTGCCGGTGAACAACAGGTTCTCCTGGGAGAGCAGCGTGATGTTGTGCCGCAGGGCGCGCAGCGACATGTCCTTGATATCCACCCCGTCGAGCAGCACCCGCCCGGCGTCGGGATCGTAGAATCGCAGCAGCAGCTTCGCGATCGTCGACTTTCCCGAGCCGCTCGGCCCCACCACGGCCATCGGGTGACCGGGGGTCGCGACAAACGACAGCCCCCGCAGCACCGGTGGCCCCTCGTAGCCGAACCACACGTCGTCGAACGCGACCGTGCCCCGGCTGCGTAGCCCCGCCCGGATCGCGGTCCCGTCGCTTACCGGCGGCTCGGCGTCCAGGATCTCGGTCACCCGCGCGACCGATTCCGCCGCCTCGGACTTGGCCAGCCGGTACCCGGAGATCCCCTGTACGGGCGAGTACAGGTAGGCGAGCAGCACCGCGAACGCGAGCAGTCCGCCAAGTGTTAGCGCGCCAGTGGATACCTGCCACGCGCCGAACCCGAATACGGTCAGCACGCACACCGTCTCCACCACATAGATAAACGGCGCGTACACCGCCCCCAGCCGCACCTGCCGCATCCTGGCGCCCAGCCAGGACGCACCCTCGGCGTGCAGCCGCCGGAATTCCCCGGTCTGCTGGTTGAACGCCTGGATCAGCGCCTGATTGGACAGGCTCTCCTCGATGGTGTTCGTCAGTCTCCCGGTGAGCTCGCGCTCGAGTTCGGCCGCCCGCTGAAATTTCGCGGAGAAGCCTCGCGACGCCAGCCAGAACACCGGTGTCACGGCGCACGAGACGATCGCGAGCCGCCAGCTCAGCAGGAAAGCGGCGGCGGCGAACAGCGCCGCGCTGATCGCCGAGGTGACCAGACCCGCGACGCCCGACGCCGCGACCCCTTCGATGGTGGCGACGTCACCGGTGAGCCGGACCATCAGGTCGCCCTGCTGCTGCCGGTCAAAGTAATCCGGCGGCAGCCGCTGCGCGTGCGCGAACACGTCGTCTCGCAGCCGCAGCGCGAATCGCTCAGCGGCCAGCGTCGACAGGTACTCGCCGAAGAACATGGCCACCGCCGCGACGGACACCACCCCGAGCCACCACGCCGCCGGACCCCAGAACCCGGCGAGGTGTCCCCGGGCGAGCACCCGGTTGGTCATCATGTCGAATAGCGCGACCGTCGCCAGCTCACATCCGGCCACGATCAGCGTGCCCAGCCCGCCGAGCACCAGTTTTCGCCGATCGCCGCGCGTGTAACCCCAGAACCGCCGCATCACTCCTCCTCCGGTGAACTCCTGTGGACAAAACGGCGGGGAGCCGGCGGTACGGTTCGCCGGCTCCCCGAGTGCGCTATTCCGTTAGCACGGACGCGACTGCCCCGGTGCCTTCGCCCGTGGCACCGGCTTGGGGGCCGGCCTCTTGGCAGCGGGAGCGGGCTTCGGCGCGCTCGTAACGCTGGCGACGGTACGCGGGCGAGGGAGAGGAGCGCGAAGGCTCATGGTTACCTCCAACATCGTGAGCTGGGCCGGGATCCCCGGCGCTGACAAGATTGAAGCTATGGCGGGTTTTTCTGCTATCCGTCTCGCGATGATTCGGGATCGTGCAAGGTTTCCCGAACTTCCGTCTACTGATAGGAACCGCTGCGGCTGCATCGGGAATATGGCGCGGTCGTAGGCTTGCGATCATGACTACGGCTTTGGTGCTTGGTGGCGGGGGAGTCGCTGGAATCGGCTGGGAGTCCGGGGTCATCGACGGCTTGCGCCGGGCCGGGACCGACCTCGGCGCCGCGGACCTGATCGTGGGGACCTCAGCGGGTTCCGTTGTGGGCACAGTTCTCCGCCAGGGTGCGGGGCTTGAATTGTCCATAACGACGCGAGCTGATCGCACCGGACCCCCGCTCACCCTGGACGGGTCGGCGGTGACGCGGGCCTTCACCCTGCTGGCCGACACTTCGCTCGACCCGGCCGAGGCGCGCCGCCGGGTGGGCAAGCTCGCGCTGGAAGCGTCGGTGGGCGAAGAGGAGCCGTGGGTGGAGGCGATCTCCGTCGGGCTGCCCAGCCGCGAATGGCCGCCGGGCCGGCTGCTGATCACGGCGGTGAACACGGAGACCGGCGAGTTCACCGTGTGGGACCGTAACTCTGGTGTCCCGCTGGATCGTGCGATCGCGGCGAGCTGCGCGGTGCCATGCGTGGCCCCGCCGGTGACCGTGAACGGCGCCCGCTACATGGATGGCGGAGTGAAATCGGGTACGAACGCCAACCTTGCCCAGAGCGCGTCGCTGGTCGTCGTGCTCGACCCGTTGCCCAATCTCCGGCCGCGCGAGCCGCTGTATGCCGAGCTGGCCGCCACCGGTGCCACCGATACGGTCGTCATCGAACCCGACGAGGCGGCGCTGGCGTCCTTCGGCCACGATCTGCTGTCGCAGTCCCTCTGGCTCCCCGCCTTTACGGCCGGACGCGACCAGGCAACCAGGATCACCGCGAGTTTCCCCGGCCTCTGACGGCGGGCCTTTCCTGGTGGGTGCGGCACTACCCATCAAAGAGTGAGGGCATTGCGGCACTGACCAGGAACGTCAGGCGGCGGTTCTCGCTGCGCCACTCGCTAGTTCCGCCGGTACGAGGTGCGGGCGTGCTCGTCGAACGGGGGCGGGCTGGACCGTGGCGCGGATCTTGGGGAAGCTCAGGTGCACATCGATGCCGAGGACCACGGCCGCCAGGGTCATCCTCGGCCTCAGCACTTCGGACCTCGCTCCCGCCCCGGTCAGCTCATCAGCCGCGATTCCGCCTGAAGAGCCGGTGATTTCGCTGGTCGCGGAACGTCTATACGTACATGACGGCCGCTCAGGACTTCGGCGCCGCATTTACGGCGGGGGACGTCGACGCCCTCGCCCGGCTCTTGCGCGAGGATGTCGCGCTCGAGTTGCCGCCTCGCGAGGCCTGGTATTCCGGGCGGGACGCCGTCACGGAGCTGCTGCGCGCGCACCTGGCGCCGGGCATCTTTCGCCTGGTCCCGGTCGCTGCCAACGGCCAGCCAGCGTTCGCGGTCTACAAGCGTGCCGCCGGCTGGACGTTCCGCGCGCATTCCATCATCGTGCTGACCATGCGCGGCCCGGCTATCGCGCGGATCTCGGTCTTCCAGCACCCGAGGCTGTTCGAGAAGTTCGGTCTCCCCACGGAATGCCTGCCCCCAGCGGCCCGCGCTGCCCGCGAATTCCCGCAAACGTGACAACCCTGCAGGCCATCTATGGCCCATCGCAGGCGCTGGGGCGCTATCGATGGCCCATCGCTGGGGGGTGCAGGGCGAGCCGTCAGGACAGGCGCTCTACCGTCAGGTCGCCGACGGCGTAGGCGGAGCGTAGTGCCTTCTTGTCGAATTTGCCGACGCTGGTCTTGGGCAGCGCTTCGACGAAGGTCCAGTTCTCGGGGACCTGCCAGCGGGCGAATTCCTTGCTGAGGAACGTCGCCAGCTCGGCGGGCTGAACCGGCGTCCTGACCACCACGCAGGCCAGCGGCCGCTCGGTCCACTTGGAGTCGGGTATCCCGATCACGGCCGCTTCGACGACGGCCGGGTGCGACATCAGCTGGTTCTCGAGCGCGACGGAAGAGATCCACTCGCCACCGGACTTGATCACGTCCTTGATCCGGTCGGTGATCGTGAAGAACCCGCGCGAGTCGATGTACCCGACGTCCCCGGTGCGCAGCCATCCGTCATGGAACTTCTCCGGCACGCTCTCGCCGAAGTATGACCCGGTGACCCACGGCCCGCGGACCTCGATCTCGCCCTCCGAGGATCCGTCCCAGGGGAGTACCGTCCCGGACGCGTCCACCACCCGCATTTCCATGCCCGCGATGACCCGCCCGGACCGCATCCGCCAGTCCAGGTCCTCCGCGGAAGACGGAGCCACACCGGCGGGCGGCAGCGCCATCCCGCCGACCGGGCTGGTCTCCGTCATGCCCCAGCCCTGCACGATCCGCAGCCCGTATCGCTCCTGGAACCGCTCAAGCAGCGCCCGCGGCGCCGCCGCACCGCCCGACGTGCCCAGTTCCAGCGAGGACAGGTCGATGTCGTGCGTCTCGCCGTAGGTCAGGATCGCGTTCCAGATCGTCGGCACCGCGGCGGTCCGGGTGGTCCGCTCGGTCTCGATGAACTTGGTGAGGTGCTCGGGCTGCAGGAACGGCCCGGGCATGTGCAGCGTCGCCCCGGTGAGGAACGCGGCGAACGGCATACCCCACGCGTTGACGTGGAACATCGGCACGATCGCCAGCAGCCGCTCGGCCTCGGTCGGCCCGCAGACGGCCGCCGCCGACACCCCGAGCGCGTGCAGGTAGGTGGACCGGTGCGAGTAGACGACACCCTTCGGGTCTCCGGTGGTGCCGCTCGTGTAACACATCAGCGCCGGACTTCGTTCATCCATATCTGCCATAACGACGCCAGGCGCGGCCCCGCCGATAACCTCGGCATACCGCAGCACCGGGCGGCCGGTTCCCAGGGCACTAGCGTCCCCGTCGCCGTTCACGATGAACGCCTCGACGGACGGGATCTGATCGGCGACCTTCCCGAGCAGCGGAACCAGCGTGTCGTCGACGATGATGATCCGGTCGCCGGCGTGGTTGATGATGTGCGCGAGCTGGTTGGCGGGCAGCCTGATGTTCAGCGTGTGCAGCACGGCGCCCATGCTGGGCACGCCGAAGTACGCTTCCAGGTGCTCCTGGTTATTCCAGCAGAACGTCGCGACCGGATCTCCCGCGCCGATGCCGAGCCCGGCGAGCCCGCCCGCCAGCCGCCGCGCGTTCTCCGCGACCTGGGCGTAGCTGGCGCGCCGGGGCTCGCCGCCGGTCCAGGTGACGCATTCGCTCGAGCCGTAGATCCGCGACCCATGTCGCAGGATGGAGCCGACCGTCAGCGGGTAATCGTCCATCATCGTGCTGGTGATCATCTGGCTTGTCCTCCGGCTCCGTTGCCTGCTCGCGGGCAGGCTAAGCCACCTGGAGATTCACGTCAAGCCCACACGGAGCGAGCGACGTCCGCGACCAGCCGGAGCTTGGCGAACTGCCCGGCGTCGGATTTCGCCGGCCTGGCGCCGTCGCCGCGCCTCAAGCAGCCGCGTCGGACGCAGCAGGCTTCCAACCTGGTCAGCCCGGATCGTCATGAAACTCTCCTCACAGCGCGTTCAGCGATGCCGCCCGCGACCGTCGCGGGCGCCATCAGATGTATCCCGGCGACCCCAGGGATTTCCCTCAGCCGCCGGATCGTCTCGACGCACAGGTCCTCGCCCTCGCGCGCGAACCGGTCCGGCGGGACGCCGCGCAGCCTGCGCACCACGTCGTCGGGGACGTCCACGCCGGGAACCTCGGTGCGCAGGAACTCGAGCATTCGCGGCGAACGCAGTGGCCCCACCCCGGCGAGTACCCCGCATTGCCCGGTCAGGCCCAGGTCGCGTACCCGGTCCATCCAGATCGCGAAGGCATCGATGTCGAAGACGTACTGGGTCTGCGCGAACTCCGCACCGGCGGCCACCTTGTCCGCCAGTCGCTGAGCACGCACCTCCGGTGCACCGCCGAACGGGTTCTCCACCGTGCCGATGAGCCATGACGGTGGCTGCGGCATCTCCTGGCCGGACATCAGCACGGCCTGGTCGCGCATTGCCCTCGCCGCGGCGATCAGCTTCATGCCGTCGAGGTCGAAGACCGGAGTGGCGCCCTCGGACGGCTGGTCCCCGGTCATCAGCAGCACGTTGGGCACGCCGAGGGCGCTGGCGGCGAGCAGATCAGACTGCAACGCGAGCCGGTTACGGTCCCGGCAGGTGAGTTGCATCACCGGCTCGGCACCGGCCCGCATGGCGAGCACGCTGCCCGCCAGGCTGGACATCCGGACCTTGCCGCCCGGGTTATCGGTGATGTTTACCGCGTGCGCCCAGCCGCGCACTTCACTGGCTAGCCGGATCACGACCTCAGGGCTCGCGTCCTTGGGCGGGCTGATCTCGGTGGTGACCGCGAACAGGCCGTCCGCGAGCGCATTCCCCAGCGCACTGCTCATACCGCCATGCTGCCAGTCGCGCTTATTGTTGCGCAACACAACGGATAGAGCGGCCAAAACCCTGAAATCCAGGTGGGGACTGGATCCTTCGTTGTGCTGAAACCTAAGATTGCTTATCGTGTAAGCATGGCCATCGCCGAGTTCGCCGGCCCGAGCGAGACGGTGTTGCTGCGCAGGCTAGTCACGCTCTGTAGTCACATGTCCGCGTTGTCGTCTCAGACCACCGAACTCAGCCCGATCGTTGACGTGCTCGCCGAGGGAATCGGGTGCGGGGTGGCCATGGTGGACCGGACGCTTGAGACGCTCGCCTCCGCTGGCCTCAAGGATGAGGCTGACCCGGTGACCGGCCATGCGACGTTTCGCACAGTGCTTACAGCGGCGGCCCGGAGCCGGCGGCCGCTCGCGGTGCCCAGCCCGCGCGGCGGTGCGGTAGTGATCGCGCCGGTCCTGGTCGGCGAGGACGTGGCCGGATACCTGCTCACTCTCAACGGGACCGGCGATTCCGCCTTTACCGAAGCTCTGTTTACCGAAGACATGCGGCTCCTGGCCGTCGAGCACGCGGCGATGGTGTGCGGGCTCGTCATGGGCCGGGACCTGGTGGTGACGGCCGCCGCCGGGCGGGCCCGGCACGAACTCGTCGAGGCGCTGCTGCTCAGCAGCGCCCGCGATGATCCAGAGCTTGACCGGTGGGCTCGTCATGTCGGGCTTGACTTCTCCCGCGAGCATGTCGTGCTGGTCTTCGACGCCCCGTCGGCCAGGTCAGGGACCGGGCCGCTCCCGGTGGAGCCGCTGCTCGCCGCCGGTGCGCCGGGAGCGGTAGTGACCGCCCGTACCGACGAGATCGTGGCCATCGTCCCGGTGACCGGCACCGCCCCCGGTGAGCTGGCGCGCGCGTGCCTGAGCGCGGAGCAGGTGACCGCGGCCGGAGTCGGCAACCCGTGCGTCCGGGCCGCGGACATCGCGCGCTCCTACGCCGAGGCGCGGCGGGCGCTGGAGGCCGGCAGACGGCTGGGGAAGGCCGGGGAAGTGAGCGTGTTCGCGGACCTCGGTATCCACCGGCTGCTGCTGCGGGTGCCTGACGTGAGCGACCTGCGCGCGTTCGCGGAGGAGGTGCTGGGCGACGCCGGAAACGAGTTCCTGGCGACGCTGGCGGCCTACTTCCGGGAGAACGGCAGTCCGGCCAAGGCGGCTCAGTCGCTCGGCGTCCATCCGAACACGGTAGGCTACCGCATCAAGCGCGTCGAAGAGCTCACCGGGCTGTCCTTCGCCGTGCACCGGGACCGGCTGATGGCCGAGGTGGCGGTGGAGATCCTAGCCGCTCTCGGGGGTACGTCATGACGCTGGCCGAGGCGCTCGGGCGTGGCACGGCGCTGGTCTGCGACGGGGCGATGGGGACCATGCTGCACGCCGCGGGCAACTCACTCGACCAGGCGCTGCCCGCGCTCAACCTCTCCGATCCCGCGCTGGTCAGGACCATCCACGACAGCTACACCGGCACCGGCGTGGACATCATCCAGACCAATACCTTCGGCGCCAGCAGGCTACGGCTCGCCGAGCACGGCCACGGCGACCGGGTGACGGAGATCAACCAGGCAGGCCTGCGCATCGCCCGCGAGGCCGCTCCCGCGGGCGTCCTCGTCGTCGGGTCGGTGTCGCCGGCCGTGACCGTGCAGCGGCGGGGCAGGGTGCCCGCGGCGGCGCGGGCAGACGCGCTGCGCGAGCAGATCGAGGCGCTCTCCGGCGCGGACGCGATCCTGCTCGAGACGTTCGGGTACCTGGACGAGCTCACCGAGGCGATCTCGGTCGCCGCCGAGGTCGCGGGCCTGCCGGTGATGGCGCAGGCGACCTTCGGGCCCGACCTGCGGATGCTCAGCGGGCACCCAGCCCGCGAACTCGCGGCGGCGGCTGATGGCGTCGTCACGCTGGGGCTGAACTGCACCCTCGGCCCGCAGCGGTCGCTGGCGGTGCTCCGGGAACTGCGGTCGCATACCGACCTGCCGGTCAGCGTTCAGCCGAACGCCGGGCTGCCGCGGCGGATCGCGCCCGCTCGTTTTGAATACGACATCGATGCCGAGTACTTCGCCCGCTACATCCGGCAGAGCCTGGACGCGGGCGCCATCATCGTCGGTGGATGCTGCGGTACCACGCCCGCGCACATCGCGGCGGCCGTCGAGGTGGCCCGCGATCACCGGCGGCCCGCGCCGGCCGCGGCCGTGGTGACCGCGGTGGTGGCGGAACCGGCCTCGCCGGTTACCGGCCAGCTGGTGATCGCCGAGCTAACCGCTCCGCCCGGCCGGGACCTGGAGGAGACGGCGGCGCTGGCGCGCGACCTGGCGGCCTCCGGCGCGGATGTCGTGTCCATCGCCCCGCCCCGCGTCTACCGTACGAACCGGGTGCGAACCAGGGTGCTTGACGTGGCCGCTCACCTGAGCTCGGTGGCGGGGGTGGAGACGATCGCCACCGTCACCACCTGGGACCGGACGATCATGGCGCTGCAGGCCGACCTGCTCGGCGCGCACGCGCTCGGCCTGCGGCGGATCATCTGCGAGACCGGCAACCCGCCGCTGCTCGGTGACTACCCGAACGTGGACGGGGTCTGGGATGTCGACTCGATCGGACTCATCGCGTTGCTGGCCTCGCTCAACAGCGGTACCGACAACTACGGACTTGAACTCGGCACCAAGACCGGCTTCGAGATCGGCGCCCGGATCAACCCGGGCAGCCGGGACTTCGACCGGGAGGCTTTGCGTGCGCTCGACAAGATCTCCGCTGGGGCGACCTTCCTGGTTACCCGTCCGGTCTACGAACTCACCGGCCTGGACCGGCTGCTCGAGGCGATCGGCGGCCGGGTGCCGGTGCTCGCCACCATCGCGCCGCTGTCCAGCTTCGACGACGCGGAGTGGCTCGCCCACGAGGTCCCCGACGTAACGATTCCCGGCCCGGTGCTGACCGCCCTCGAACGGGCCGGCACCGCCGCCCCGCGAGTCGGCGTGGACCTAGCGGCAGCCCTGGTCGAGTCGTTGCGCACCCGCGCCGCCGGCCTGGTGATCGCATCAGCCGGTCCGAACACCACCACCCGCCTAGCCTCAGCCTGGCGCCACGCCTGATCCCGTGCCCCGCACCCCCCGTACCCCCCGCACCCCCCGCGCTCCCGCACCTCCCGCACCCCACACCCGAAATATCCGTCATGCCGGACTTCACCACCTGTGGGCACATCCCATGACCCCAGCGATGTCCCAGCGCTGGCGCTATAACGCCAGCGCTGGGCCATTGATAGCGACTCGTGCGGCCCTCGTGCGGCGCGTTGGGGGCCTGGGCGTGGTTCCCTTGGCGCTAAGAGGCCCGCCGATGGTTCGCGAACCGGACATCCGTGCCATCTCGCCCGACTGTCGTACCCTGTGATTGTGGGTGGTGCGGCGTTGCCCAGACTCTTTGCTGGGCGGAGCCGCACTGCTCGGCAATCCCTCGGATCTGAGGGCGACGCTGTTCGTCGGCTCAACCGGGTGATATCGCACCAAACCGGTCGGCCGCGGCGACATCGAAGCGTTGCCTCAGCCCCCGCCGACGGGCCTGGGGCTCAGGTCTGAACCGCGATCAGGTGACGTACCTCTGGGTCGTCGGCCGCGTAACGCCGGGTTTCGGTGAGTATGTCGGCGTCGAAGCCGGTGACGCGTTCCTGGTGCTGCAGCTCATGCTCGGACCAGGACGGGACCTCGAACAGTTCCACGTAGCGTTCGGCATCCCCGGCGTCACGGAACAGGCCCCAGCGGGTGGCACCGGTGCGCTGGCGGGACTCGCTGAGCTTGCCCATCGCGGTGACGAAGCTGCCGGCCTGATCGGCCGGCAC
This sequence comes from Streptosporangiaceae bacterium, assembly GCA_050012355.1. Taxonomy (GTDB): domain Bacteria; phylum Actinomycetota; class Actinomycetes; order Streptosporangiales; family Streptosporangiaceae; genus JBEKHI01. Next base: position 26,797 of record JBEKHI010000012.1, read on the forward strand.
GCGGTAGATGACGGCCACGATTACCGGGCCGTCGTCCGGTGCCGGGGTGAAGGCGAGCGTCGGCTCGGGGAAGTGCGCGATGGTCCGGTCCATCGTCTCGGTCAGGCTGTGCAGCGGGATCCAGGCGAACGTGACGACCCCGGCGGCGAGCACTACCGCGGCGATCACCAGCGCGGCGGGAGTGCCGAGCGGTCCGGCGATGGCTCCCCACAGCAGCGAGCCGACGCCCTGCCCGCCCATGAAGACGATGAGGTACATGGAAAGCGCGCGTGCCCGGACCCAGGCGGGCAGCGCCAGCTGCATTACCGTGTTCAGCGTCGACAGCACCGCCAGCCACGCGACGCCGGAGATGACCATCGCGACCACGACGGCCGGCGTGTTCGTCACCGTCCCGGCCACTGCTATCCCGGCCGCGAAGACCAGGCTGAACACGACCAGGATCGCGTTCGAGGACATCCGCTGCCTGATCCGGGACAGGGTCAGCGCGCCGGCCACCGCGCCCACGCCGAGCGCGGCCAGCAACAGCCCGTACCCGCCGGACCCGATCCGCAGCCGCTGGCTCGCCACGATGGCGAGCAACGCCCACAGTGCGCTGGCCGGCACGACGAACAGCCCGGCCCGCAGCAGGATCCGGCGCACGCCGGGCGCGTAGCGCAGGTACCTGGTGCCGGACCGCATGGCTGGCAACAGCGTCTGTGCACTCGTGCGGGAATCCGGGTGCTCATGCCAGCGGGCCAGCGCGATCAGGACGCCGGTGAAACTCACGGCGTTGATTGTGAACACCACCCACGAGCCGGAAACGGCCACGATTACCCCAGCCAGGGCGGGGCCGATGGCCCGGGAAATGTTCACGTTCATGCTGTTCAGCGCGGCCGCGGCGGGGATCTGCTCGCGGGAGACCAGCGTGGGCTGAATAGCCTGCCACGCCGGGTTGGTCAGCGCCTGCCCGCAGCCGAGCAGGAATGTCAGCGTGATCAGCAGGGTGGGCGTGGTCAGGTGAACGGCGGTGAGCACGGCGAGCAACGCGGCGATGACCGCCATGCCGCCCTGCGCCGCGAGCAGCAGTTGCCGCCGGTCGAGCAGGTCGGCGAGTACCCCGGCGGGCAGCGATACGAACATGACGGGCAGCAGGCTGGCCGCCTGCACGATCGACACCAGGGTGGCCGCGTGCGCCTGGTGGACCAGCATCCACTGGGCACCGACGGTCTGCATCCAGGTGCCGATCCCCGAAACTCCCTCGGCAACCCACAGCGACCTGAAGGCAGGATCAGCTAGCGGCGACTTCGGCACGTTGGGGACTTTCCACCCAAGATCACCCGCCAAACAGGCCCTTACCGGCTGCGTCAGCGTCATCGCGACCGGTAAGCGGGGACAGCCTCAGGACTGGGTGACCTTGGCGTAGCCGCGGATGTCCGGGTACGGCGGGTCGACCTTCTGCAGGTCGACCTGGAAGGTGTTCAGCAGCATGGCGAGCATCGTGAAGTTGCCCAGGCAGCCGATCAGGTCGACCAGGCCGGCCTCGCCGAACTCGTCCAGCGCGGCGGCGAAGGTCTCGTCGGTCACGAAGTGATCTTTGAGGATCTCGGTGCTGAACTGGTACGCGATCTGCTCGTCGGCGTTGCTGAATTCCGGCGTCTTGTTCTCAGCCAGGGCCTGCAGCGCGTCCTTGGACACGCCGAAGTCGATGGCCTTACCTATGTGCGCGTTCCACGAATACTGAGCGTCGAGGTTCCTGGCCGCGATCAGCAGGCTGAGCTCGCGGATCCGGTCCGGCAGGTTGGACTCAAAGCGGCAGTAGGCGCCGAGCGACTCGACCCGCTCACAGAGCTCGGGGCTGCGTAGCCAGACCAGGAACGGCCCGCGCGTCCCGCCGCGGCGGGCTGAGATCCGGTCGCTGATCTCCTGCTGGCGGGGAGAAAGATCGGTAAGTGCGGGCAAGCGCATCGGGCGAATTCCTGTCTGTCCGGGTATTTGTTCCTCCGGCTAATTCTGGGGTGCCTCATCGGTACTGTGGCGAACGCTTAGCCTTCGCGCCGTTCCGTCTGCTCACGCATAGTCTCAGGTCATGACGGTTATCAAGGCAGCGAAGGTGGAGTGGCTTGGCCGCGGTGGCGGCGTCGAGACCATCCCGCTGATCACGCGGAAGGCGGCTGAAGAAGAGAACAAGATCACAACCGGCATCAGCATCTACCCGGTCGGGACCGGGGCGCCGCTGCACTCGCACAACTGCGACGAGCACGTGACGCTGCTGGCGGGCAAGGCCGAGGTTGAGATCGACGGCGTCGTGACCCCCCTTGAGCCTGACGACACCACCTACGTGACGGCCGGGATTTTCCACCGGTTCACCAACACTGGCGACCAGCCGATGAAAATCCTGTGGGTCTACAGCTCCGATTACGTGACCCGCACCTTCGCCGACAGCGGCCGTACCGTCGAGCACCTCTCGACCAACGATCAGATGGTCACCGAATAGGCGCAGAGCGTGCGCCGACGATGCGCAGCGCCAGCTCGGCGTTCAGCTCTCCGATGGCTTCGGGGGTGCGCGAGTGGCCTGGCCGGTACCACCGGGAGACGTCCAGGCACATGGAAGTTATAGCGGTGGCGGTCCCGGCCACGTCGGCGACGGTGAACTCACCGGCGCTGACGCCGTCCGCGATAACGTCGCGGACGAGCCGGCCGATCGCCCGCTTCTTGCCCACGATCTCTGCCAGATGGTCGGGGTTAAGCGCGTCAAGCTGGTACAGGACGACGCGGGCGACCGGGCTGTGGTACGCGTGCCACGCGGAAAGACTGCTGACCACGGACTCGAGTCGGCGAGCGTAATCGGCGCCCTGGCTGACCTCCGCTGACACCATCTCCGCAGTGAGGTCGAGGGCCGATTCGGCGATCTTGTAGAGCACGTCCTCCTTGGAGCTGAAGAACGCGTATAGGGCGGCCGGGCTCATTTCCGCGCGGGCGGCGATATCCCGCGTGGTGGTCCCGTGGAAGCCCCGTTCGGAAAAAGCCGCCACCGCGGCCAGGAACATCCGCCGGTAGCCCTCCGGGAACCGGTACTCCTGCATCCGTTTGGTGAACGGCCACTCGGCGCTGTCCGCGTTGCCGTGCGGCTGGCCGTCTACCGCCTCGCCAGATATCGCCCGTGCCGGTCCGCTGGGCACCGGTTGGCTCCTCTCGCAGCGGCGGGACAGCTAGTTACATTCCGGTAAGAGGAGATTTTAACCCATTGTCGGCTGACCGGCTGTACTGTAATTCATGGAGCTAAGCAACCGCTTAGTAACATGACGGAATGTGAAGAACACCAGGTCATGGAGGGAAACGTAAATGAGAGGTGGTTCCTGGACGCGGGTATCGAAGTTCCGGCCGGCCCTCACGGTGTCATTCACGTTCCTGGCGACCGCGCTGCTCGGCGGCGCGTTTGCTGTGCAGGGAGGAATGCACTCCGAATCGGTCGTGCCGGCCAAGCTGGCCGCCGCTACTTCAGCCGCCAGCACGTCGTGCCCCGAGGTCAACGTGGTATTCGCCCGCGGCATTAGGGCTGCCACCGGTGACCCGGTATGCGCGAACGGCGTCGACGGCCTCGCGCAAATCTCGCATGCCACGAATGGCGATACGACCCTAGGTGCCCAGCCCGCCGCCACTGGCTGATCAGGCGGCGCTGGCGTTCTATGCGTAGACCTCGGAGAGGAACTTGCGGACGGCCTCGTTGAAGAGGGCCGGGGTCTCCCAGTACATGGAGTGCGGGGCGCCGGGGACTATCTCGACGCGGGCACTCGACAGCACCTCGCCTGCCCGGCGGACGGTACGCGGCGACAGCACGGCGTCCTTCTCGCCCGCCAGCAGCAGCACCGGGAACGGAGCCGCCGCTACCGCTGAAGCCAGCGGCCCGTCGGAGTTCAGGTTCCGCAGGTCCTGCATCTTGGCGGTATTGAACGTCCCCATCTGGCGGAACAGGAACGCCAGGTCAGGCCGGGCCGACCGGAACCCCGCGGTGAGCAACCGGTCAAGCACCGGCAGCTTTTCCGCCTCGGCCCGATCGGCGCGAACCAGCGAGGTCAGCTCGTCGTGCTGGAGCCCGCCGAGAGAGTGCGCCAGGATCACGCCGGCGGCCCGGTCCGGACGGTTCAGCGCCGCGCGCAGTGCCGCCGCTGCCCCGATCGACTGCCCGAGCAGCACCGCGCGGTCCGGCCCGCCATCGGCGGCCACCGCGTCCAGTACGGCGATGATGTCACCGGGAAACGAGCGCGCGTCGTGCTCGTCGGTCCAGTGGGTGCGACCGAAACCGCGCAGGTCCAGCGTGATGACGGAGTACTCGTCACGCAGTGCCACCACCTGCTGCCACCACGCCGCGTGGTGACCGCCGGAACCATGCACGAACGCCACGGCGGGGCCGGAACCATTGACCTCGTAGTAGACCTGCACGCCGTCGGGCGCGGTGGCGAATGGCATTAGTTTCCTCCGGCCGGAACTTGGGTCAGGGCCTCGCGCGCTTCCTCAGCGGATTCGGCCTGTGGTGACGCCGACTTCTCGATCGGCTTGGTCGCGGGGTCGTACTCCATGGGCGGCGGGAACTGCCGCCGGTGGTGATAGACCAGCTCGATCATCGTGTGGTCGGGGTCGTGGATGTAGCAGAACATCGAGTTGTTCTCTGGCCGGGTGATCGGGCGGGTGTGCCGGACCCCGATCTCCTTGAGGTGGTCAAGGAAGCCGTGCCAGTCCTCCACCTCGATGGCGAAGTGATAGGGCGCCATCCGGTCCATCTCCTCGACCGGCGTGAAGTGCAGGTCGAAGTTGCCGCGCGTCATCAGCACGACCTTCGTGTTGGACTTGGCCTTGATGTGCTTCAGCCCGAAGACCTTCGTGTACCACTCGATAGTCCGTTCCGGATCGGTCGTCGGGAAATTGACATGATGTATGTAGGCCGGTCGTTCGCTGCTCATCGGATTTTCTCCTCGGTAACGGGATTGGTGAGCGTGCCGAGGCCGTCGATGGTGATCTCGACGACCTGGCCCGGGATCATGGAGGCTGTCTCGTCGGTGCCCATCCACAGAACGTCGCCGGGCCGCATAGTGATATAGCGGGACATGGTGGTTATGAAGGCATAGGGATCGAACAGCATGTCCCCGGTCGGGAACGATGCCTGGACGGCGCCGTCCACCGACAGGGTGGTGGTCGCCGCCATCGGGTCCAGCGAGGTCTCGATCCACGGCCCCATCGGCTTAAAGGTGTCGCTGTTCTTGCAGCGCCAGAAGGTACGGTCCGACTTCTGCCAGGTCCGCGCGCTGACGTCGTTCCCGATCGTCCAGCCGAAGATGCTGGCCTCGGCTTCCGAACGGCTGCAGTGCCGGGGGACTTCCCGGCCGATGACCGCGACCAGTTCGCCCTCCGCGACCAATGGCTCGTCATAATCAGCGGGCCGGACGATGGGCTCGAGGTGTCCGGTGAGCGCGTTATTCGCCCGGTATCCGACCTCCGGGCGGCTGGGTGCCTGGTGACCGCTGGAGGCGGAACGTTCCGCGTGGGCCTTGTAGTTCAGGCCGGCGCAGAAGAAGGTGCTCGGCACCACCGGCGGCAGCCAGCGCAGGCCAGCCACCGGTACGGCGGGCCGCGGCCGGTAGGAGCTGAATGGATCCCCGTCGACGGGGATGACGCGGTCAGACTCGACAATCCCGTAGCGCGGCTGGCCCGCATCGTCGAAACGGCACCACCTCATGGGCGCAACCGGTGCGAGACGCGCTTGCTGATCTGGTAGCCGGCTAGGCCCTCGGGCCCGCCCTCCTTGCCGTAGCCGCTCTCCTTCACGCCGCCCGACGGAGCGTTGGGAACGGAACCGCCGCAGTGGTTGATGGACAGGATTCCCGCCTCGAAGCCGCCGATGAGCTTTTCGGCGGTGGCCGCGGAATCGGTGAACCCGTAGGCGGCCAGCCCGTAGGGCAGCGAGTTGGCGACCGCCAGTGCCTCGTCAAGGTCGTCGAAGCCGACGACCGGGGCGATCGGGCCGAACGGCTCGTCGTGCAGTACCGCCGCGTCCGGCGGGACATCCGTGAGCACCGTCGGCGGGTAGAAGAACCCCGGTCCGTCGGGAAGCTGGCCGCCGGTCAGTGCCGTGGCCCCTCGAGAGACCGCGTCGGTGACCAGCGTGTGCACCGCGTCCCGGCGGCGGCCGTTGGCGAGCGGGCCCATCCGGACCCCGTCTTCCAGTGGGTCGCCAACCTTTACCGCGCGCAGCTCTTCGACCAGGGTGGCGGTGAACTGCGGCAGGATCCGCCGGTCCACCAGGAACCGGCTGGGGGAGGTGCAGACCTGCCCGGCACCGAAGACCTTGGCGGCGGCGCCGGCCTTGGCCGCGGCTGTCACATCGGTGTCCGCGCACACGATGACCGGGGCGTGCCCGCCAAGTTCCATGGTGGCGTGCTTCATGACCTCGGCGGTGAGCCCGGCGATGTGCTTGCCGACCGGCACCGAGCCGGTGAACGCGATGTACCGGATCGCCGGGGCGGCGATCACCCGGCGGGAGATCTCGTCCGGCACCCCGAACAGCATGTTCAGCACCCCTGCGGGCAGTCCGGCGTCGGCGAACGCGCGCGCCAGCAGGTAGGCGGTGCCCGGAGTTTCCTCGGATGGCTTGATCACGATGGAGCAGCCCGCGGCGAGCGCCGCCGCCATCTTGCGCATCGGGCCGCCCGCTGGGAAGTTCCACGGTACGAACGCGCCCACCGGACCGACCGGCTCCTTGCGGACCGACAGGACCTGGCTGGGGTCGGTGGGGATGATCCGGCCGTAGGCGCGCTTCGCCTCTTCGACGTAGACCTCCAGCTGGCCAGCTGCCCGGTGCGCCTCGTTGACCCCCTCGTTGAGAATCTTGCCCTCTTCGAGGCTCATGACCCGGCCGATCTCGTCGGCGCGCTCGTGGATCAGGCCAGCGGCCCGGCGCAGGATCGCGCCCCGCTTGTCCGGCCCGGCGTCCCGCCAGGCGGGGAACGCCGCCGCAGCGGCGTCGATGGCCCGGTCGGTGTCCTCGGGCTCGGCGAACGGCACCCGGCCGATTGCCTCACCGGTAGCCGGGTTGATGACGTCATCGGCCCGGCCGCCCTTCCCCTCGCTCCACTCGCCGTCGATATACAGCGAGATGCTGGGATAAGTCATTATTCTTCCTGTCCCGCTTGAGGGCGAAGATTGTGTGCGGTGGGGTGACCTCGTGATCGCGGGGGCCGTAGTCGTCGTCTACTCGGTCCATGTCGGAGGCGAACTCGACCCGGCCGCCGCAGGGCGCGAGGATGAACCGGAAGAAGTTGGAGCCGACCGTGTGACGGCCCAGGTGCCGTGACTCGTGCCAGCCGTGGTCGATCATGTCGTTGGCGCCGACGATGACCTGGTCGACCGTGGCGACCTCCCAGGCGGTGTGGTTGATGCTCGCCCGGTCCGCCCGGTGGCCCAGCAGCAGCGTGTGGTGGTCGCTGTCACCGGGAGCCCGCAGGAACTGGCCGACTTCCTTGACCCGCTCCGAGGGCTTGAAGCCCAGCCGGTCGGTGTAGAGGGCGACGGCCTCTTCCTTGCCTTCCTTCGGGATGTTCAGCGCCACGTGGATCAGCCGGATCGGCCGTACCCGTCCGGGGTGCTCCAGCGGCTGGTTCCAGCGCTTCTCCTCGCCGAGCCGGTTGATTTCCGGGAACTTGCCGCCCTCCCAGACTGTCGGCTTGCTGACGGCCAGGCCGATGCCGAACCCGGTCTCATCGACGGTGTGCGCCTCGCCACCGTCGGTACGCACCTCACGGTCGGTCGCCAGGCGTCCAGCCAGTTCCGCAAGCGCCTGCGCGGTGTCCACGCCCCAGACGATCTCCCGCAGCGTCGGCCCGTCCTCTACGGCCGGCGGGAGATCCGGGTCATCGGCGGCCCGCAGCTCGACGATCTGGCTGGTCTGGCTGGTGAAACTGGTTGAGTCCCCAACCCGTTCCAGCCCGAAATCCTCGAAAAACCGGGTGCATTCGTCCAGGTCGGTGACGCCATACACGACCCGTTCCACGCGCATTACCGTCATGAGCGCAGCTTAGTTCCGCCGGTCATTCAGCGGACGAAGCCTTTTGTTGCAGGTTCGGGCATCAAGCAGACTGAACTTGAACCACCGTGGTCGACCGGGTCTGCTGGCGTGCCGAGGCCTGGCGGCGGAACCAGTCGGTCACGAAGTCCAGGAACAGCTGGCCCCTCGCGGGCGTCTGGCCGCCCGGCGAATGCAGCGCGTACAGCGGCCGGTCAGGCGATTCGCAGCCGTCGATCACGTGCACCAGCGACCCGTCGGCCAGCTCGTCGGACACCAGCCGGGTCGGCAGCAGGGCGATACCACGTCCGGCCAGCGCTGCCTTACGAAGCGTGACATAGCTGTTCGACGAGTAGACCGGCTCGTTGACCTTGAGGTGCACGTCGTGGCCGGCGTACTGCAGGTGCCAGATGGGGTCGTTGGTGTTGGCCAGGCAGTCGTGGTCGCTGAGGTCGGCGACCTCGGCCGGCTCGCCGGCCCGGCGCAGGTACCCGGGGGCCGCGCAGAGCGCAAACTCCAGGTCGGCGATCTTGCGCAGCATCAGGTTGCAGTCGCGCACGTGACGGATTCGGTGGGCATGGGATGAGCCTCCGTCGTTATTACCTGGAAAGAATCACGTTGACTACGGAACTGTGGCCACCACGGACGGTGGCTACGGCCTTCTCGAGCGCGGGTGCGATCTCCCGGGCGGTGGCCGCCGTGATGGCGGCCGCGCCGGCGGCGGCGGCCACCGCCGCCACGTCCGGCTGGTGGGACAGGTCCACGCCGAGCTGGTAGCCGGTGCGGGCCGCGACGCTGTCCGGGTAGACGCGCCGGTGGTTGTGCCGCATCGACAGGTACTTGCCGTTGTTGAAGACCACGATCAGCACCGGCAGGCCGTACTGGGCGGATGCCATCAGGCCCGGCAGCACCGGGTTGTACAGCCAGGAGCCGTCACCCACGGTGAACGCGACCAGCTTCTCCTTGAGCGCCAGTTTCGTGCCGAGCGCGACGCCGAGGCCCTGGCCGAGGCCGCCCTGCACATAGCGGTAGCGTCCGGCCGACTCCGCCATCAGGTGCTTGGCGATCAGCCTGCTGTGCGTGATCGTCTCGTCGATCACCACCGAGTCCTGGCCGATCGCCTCGCGCAGCGCGGCGGCGGCCGCCACCGGGTCGGCGGGCCCCTCGGTGCTGGCCAGCGCCTCGCGCTCGGCGGTGACTCTCGACTGCTCCGACTTGGCGTGCGCGGTCGTGAGGCGCTCGCGGCGGGCGGCCACGCTGGCTTCGTCGGCCCCGAGCTCGCGGACCTTCGCCGTGATGGCGCGCAGGGTGTGGGCCATGTCGCCGGTCACGTAGTGGTCGGCGGTGAGGACCTGGTAGGCGATGTGCGGCCGGTGGGGCGTCTCGTCGACGACCAGCACCGTGGCGTCGCCTGGCTTGTCGCTCGGCGGGTACCACGGGGCGCGGCAGCCGAGCAGCACGACCAGGTCAGAGTCCTTCGCGAGCTTGGCCAGTTCCCCGCCGGCGTGCAGCGGGCTGGTGCGCGGGAAGTTCGCGCACAGCGCCGACTGCGGTTCCACCACCGGGATGGCCAGCAGTTCGGCCAGCTCGACGAGAGCGGCGAAGGCCTCCGGGTCACGTCCGGCGGTCTCGGTGGCCAGCACCGGGTTCTTCGCGTCCGCCAGCAGCCGGGCCGCCGTCTCGATGTCCTCGGCCGCCGCCACGGTCTTGCCCGGCTTGGGGGCCGGGCCGGTCGCCTTCGGCTCCCACTGGGCGAGCAGCACCTCGACCGGGGTGTTCACGTACACCGGGCCGGATGGCGGCTGGGCGGCGATCTCCCCGGCCCGCTTGACCATCGAGTACAGCACGTTGACATCGGCCGCCTCGTTCGACCACTTGGTGAACGGCGCGGCCACGCTCTGCGGACCGCCGACGATCGACAGGTTCCGGTACCACTGCGAGCCTGGGTCAGGTCCGGCGGCGTCGCCGTAGCCGGTGGACTCACCCGAGCAGACGACGATCGGGGCGCCGGTGAGCAGCGCGCCGTGGATCGCGTTGGCGCCCTGCAGCAGCCCGGCGGCCGCGTGCAGCAGCACGACCTGCGGCCGGCCGGTGACGGCGGCGTAACCGGTCGCCATGCCGACCGCGGTGGTCTCGTGGGTGGCGTCGACGAAGGGCGGCGCTGATTCGTCCCCTGCCTCCGCCCGCCGGGCGTAGGCCTCCCAGACTGGCGCCAGCTCTGACCCGGAGGACGAGAAGATGTAGTCCGCCCCCAGGTCGGACGCCGCCCGGATGAGGGCCTCGCCGCCGTCCAGCGGCTTGCTCACGCCTGCACCGAGGCTGGGGCTCCGCTTTCCTGAACCACGGGCCATGCCAGGCACTCGCTGATCCCGCGGCCCATGATCCACTCCAGCTCCTCCTCGGTGAACCCGAAGTGCTTGGTGAACTGCTCGATGGTGTCACGATAGGTGAGCCCGTGACTCAGGAGGCGGGTGATGTCAGTACCTCAGAAGCAGCGCTGGGGACCCATCTTGTCCACCATCTCGCGGACGTACTTCGCGATGTTCAGGTTCGGGAACGGCTGGGTGGAGTAGCCGGGGATCGCCGAGACCTTGACGTAGATGTTCGGGTGGGTGTGCAGGTCGGCGGTCTCGGAGACCCAGTACCCGATCGCGTCGTCCACGCAGCGGGCCATGATGCCCATGTGGTCGATGATGATCTTGAGGTTCGGGTGGCGGTCCGCGATCTGGCCGAGCTCGGCCTTCCAGATCGGTGCGTGCACCATGGTTGGCAGCCCGAGTTCCTCGGCCAGCGGCCAGTACCAGTCGCAGGTGCCGTCGATCATCCAGTTCCGGTCGATCGGCCGGTGGAAGGTGAGCCGGGTGCCCTTGATGTATGGGTTCTCCGCGAACTGGCGCATCAGCGCGGCGCCCTCTTCCGGCTTGTTCTGCGGGACCCTGGCCATGACGCCGAACCTGTCCGGGTGCGCCTCGCACGCCTCGAGGGCGTAATCGATGCGGTCGCCTTCCCAGGACGGCGGGACGATCAGCGCGCGGTCCACGCCCGCCTCGTCCATCAGCATCAGGCACTCTTGGTAGCTGAATGGCTCCTCACGGTGACCATTGAGCCGGATGCGCTCACGCGCGCCGGGAACCCACGGCCGGTCCGGGGTTTCTTCCTTCCAGATGTGAACCTGCGTATCAACAATGAACACGGAGTGGTCACCTTCCTAGTGAGAGTTCGTCGACGATGCGCTCGGCGATCGCCAGTGAGGCCGTCGCCGCGGGCGACGGGGCGTTTCGCACCGCGGTCACCGGGCCGAGCTTGTGGATCCTGAAGTCGTCGACCAGTGATCCGTCGGGGTCCACCGCTTGCGCGCGGACCCCGGCCGGGGCCGAGATGACGTCGCCTGACTCCAGCCACGGCAGGTAGGTGCGGGCTTCGGCCAGGTACGCCTTCCTGGACAGCGAGCCGTGCATCTCGCGGACACCGGCCCGCCAGTTCTGCTTAGCCAGGCGCCGGAAGCTCTTCGACCGCAGCAGGCGGCCGAGTTCAGCGCCGGAGACGTTCCGCCACCGGTAACCCTCCCGGGCGAACGCGAGCACCGCGTTCGGGCCGAGGTCGGACTCGCCGTTGATCCTCGGGGTCAGGTGCACGCCGAGGAACGGGTAGGCGGGGTCGGGTACCGGGTAGATCAGGTGCTTCACCCGGTTCCGCGCGTGCGGTTTGAGCCGCAGGTACTCGCCGCGGAACGGAAGTATCTCCGGGGACTGCTCGTCGCCCGCCCGCACCGCTACCAGGTCGGACTGCAGGCCAGCGCAGATCACCAGCCGGGACAGCTGATGCGCGCCGGACGGGGTGTCCACCTCGACCCGCTCCTCGCCGCGGCGGATGATGCCAGCCACCGGCGTGCTGGTGAGCACCAGGCCACCGGCCGCCTTGATGTCAGCGGCGTAAGCGTTGGCGATGCCGATGTAGTCGGTGATCGCGGTGGTGGGGGACAGCAGCGCCGCCTTGCCCGCCACGTCCGGCTCAAGCTCGCGGATCTCGCCACCCTCGAGCCAGCGCAGGCCCGGCACGCCATTCTCGGTCGCGCGCTTTTCGATCTCCCTGAGCCGGCCGACCTCAAGGTCGTCCCGCGCGACCACCAGCTTGCCCCGTTCGTCGTAGGGCAGCCGGTGTTCCTCGCAGAACTTCCTGATCAGGCCGACGCCGCGACGGGTCAGGATCGCCTTGGCGGAGCCGGGCAGGTAGTAGACCCCGGCGTGCACCACCCCGGAGTTGTGTCCCGACTGGTGGGCGGCGAGGTTCTTCTCCTTCTCGAAGATCACGACGGGCACCCCCGCCTGAGCAAGCTGGCGGCCGACGGCGAGCCCGACCAGGCCGCCGCCGACGATGCCGACCGGGTTCGTCACGGTGCCTCCCCAACCAACCTGCCCCGACCGACCTCCCAGTCGAACCTCACCGCCGAGGTCTTGATCCTGGTGTAGAACCGCAGCCCGGGTGCGCCCTGCTCCTTGAACGGCGACCCGGACTCGCGGAACCCGCCGAACGGGTGGTGCACGTCCCAGCCCGCCGTCGGCAGGTTGACCGCGACCTGGCCGGCCTCAGCCAGTTCCACGAACCGGCTGGCATAGGTCAGGCTGGTGGTGAAGACCGCGGCGGCCAGTCCGTAGATGGTGTCGTTGGCGAGCCTGATCGCGTGCTCGAAGTTCTCAGCGGTGGTGGTCGCCAGCACCGGGCCGAACACCTCGTCACGCCATAGCGCCTGCTTCGGGCTCACGCTGATCAGGGTCGGTTCCACGTAGCAGCCGTGGGTGTACTTCGCGTCAGCGGGCTTGCCGCCACCGGCGATCACCTCGGCGCCCTCGGTCTTCGCGCGGTCGATGTGCTCTAGCACGCCGTCCCGGTGGCCGGCGTAGCTCAGCGGGCCCATCGTGGTGGCGGGGTCGAGCCCGGAGCCGAGCACGATCCCGGCGACCTTGGCCCGCAGCTTGTCAAGCAGCGCCGGAGCGACGGATTCCTCGACGATCAGCCTGCTGGTGGCGGTGCAGCGCTGGCCCGCCTGAGCGAACGCGGCGTTGGCCACCGTCGCGGCGGCGAGGTCGAGGTCGGCGTCCGCGAGCACGACGGAGACGTTCTTGCCGCCGAGTTCGCCCTGCAACCGGACGTTCCGGTCGGCCAGCGTGCGCCGTAGGTAGTTACCCACCTCGTTCGACCCGGTGAAGGTCACCGCGTCCGGGTAAGCCAGCAGCGTGTCCGAGATCTCGCTGTTACGGCCGGTGATCACCTGCAGCACGCCGTCCGGCAGCCCGGCCTCGGTGAGCAGCCGGGACACCCAGTTCGCGATCAGCGGTGTCTGACTCGCCGCCTTGAGCAGGACCGAGTTCCCGGCGATCAGGGCCGGGCCGAGCTTGCGGGCCGGGGTGATCAGCGGGTCGTTCCACGGCGTTATGGCCAGCACCACCCCGACCGGCTCGATCCTTACGCTCGTCTGCGTGCCCGGCCGGGCGTCGGCGAGGATCTCGCCCCACGGCTGGCGCGCGAACGACGCGTAGTAGTCGAGGAAGTCGGCCGTCTTGCCCACCTCCACCCGGGCTTCGGCCAGGGTCTTGCCGTTCTCCCTGACCAGCGTGACCGCGCCGTCCTCGGCGCTGGTCCGGATCAGCTCGGCCGCCTTGGTGAGCACGGCCGCGCGTTCCAGCGGGTTGGTCCGGCGCCAGGTCTCGAAGGCCGCTCTAGCGCGCCGGTAGGCCGCGTCGACATCGGCCACGGTCATGGCGGGGACCTCCCCGACAACCTCGCGCTGGTCGGCCGGATCCCTGACTTCCAGTGTTGTCACGATTCGCTCCAGGTATGGGTATCGGCGCTGGTCATCCTAAGAACCGCACCGGCCGAAATCAGCCGCTGGAGGCGCAACCTTAGATGTACGTCGCGAATATTACGGAGACCAGCTGGTGCGGGCATACTTTTGAAATCTTGTAAAGCCCTGGTGCGGAGAGGTTATCGATGGAGTTCGTGGTCATCGCTCGGTATACGGCGCGCGAGGGACAGGAAGGCCGAATCTCGCCGCGCGGACCCGCTTCGACCTGGTGCCGCTCGGCGGTTGAGCCCGTGGTGGTAGACGATTCATGAAGTTTCCCCTCGTTGAGTACCTCTCGCTCGGAGCATAGATCCGGCGAGCTGACGTCAACCGAAGCCTTTCCTTGCGGGTTTGGCGCGTTGCGCCCACGCCCGGGACCTGCTGGGTGGCGCGGCGGCGGGCCCGCGACCCACCGGGTGGCGCGACTATGCACTTCTCCCGGGTTCGTGTACATCGGCCACCTGAAATGTCGTTATATGTCGGGCGGCTAGGGCGCATTAACCCGGGAGAAGATGCGCGGCACCCCAGGGCGCGGAAGCGGCCAGCCGCGCAACCTTAGCTTTCCGCGGGCCGGGGCTGTAGTTCATTAGCATCGAGCCAGTTCCCAGACTGGTAGGTGAATATGAGCATCGCCACGGCCAATGGCGGCCAGGTCTACTACGAGATTCACGGGACCGGGCCCGCCGTCGTGTTCTCGCACGGCTCCGGGGGTCATCACGCGATCTGGTGGCAGCAGGTACCGCACCTGAGTGACCGGTACTCGGTGGTCACCCTCGGAGCGGGTGGCGGGCGTCATCCTCACCAATTCGGCCGGCGGCATAAAGGACGACGAGATCACGCCGATGGTGCTGGCCGACCGTAAGGCGGCCGAGCGGCTCCCGGTCATCGACCGGCTGATGACCAAGCGGGTCCAGGAGCAGGAGCCGGAGAAGGTCTTCCTGTTCCGGCAGATGGGAACCTTGAACACCGCGCGGCAGCAGGATCTGCGCAACCAGTGGAACGGAACGACGACGATCGAGCAGATCAGGGCCGCGATCGCGGCCGGGGTCGCCGTCTGCTTCCTGGGTGGCGACGACGACGCCGTACTCAGCTCCGCGACTTACAAGCGCATCGCGGAGGTACTTCCAGAAGCTCGCCTCGAACTGGTACCCGGCGGGCCGCACTCGCTGTACTGGGAAGCCCCCGAGGTGTTCAACGCGGCGCTCGACCGGCTGCTGGCCGCGATTCCGGCCTGGTGACGAGATGGCGTATTCGTACAAGTTCCACGCCGACCACGTAGGCACGCTGCTCCGTCCGCCCGGGCTGGAAGACGATGAGGCCATCGCGGCTGCCATCCGGATGCAGCGGGAGGCGGGCCTTGACCTCTTTACTGACGGAGGCTTTCGTCGTCGCGACTTCTGGTCGGTCTATGCCGACGCGTTCTCGGGTTTCACCCCGCGGGCGGGGGAGTACGTGGTCTCCGCCCGCGTCGAGCAGCAGCGTCGCATGACGGAAGGCGAAGCCGAGTTCCTGCGCTCGGTGACGGCCCGCGGCCACCTCAAGGTCACGCTCCCCGCGCCCGGCTACGTCGCGGAGCGCTGCTGGCGCCCCGGCGGCTACGAGTCACCGGCTGAGCTCGGTCTCGAACTGGCGGGATCCGTCCGGGCCGAAATCGAGGCACTCTTCGCGGGCGGCGTGATTTACGTCCAGCTCGACAACCCCGGCTACACCGGGTTCCTGAATTCCGGCACTCCTGATGAGGCCTTCGAGCGGATGCTCGCCGCCGACACCGTGGCTGTGGCCGGCGTCGCTCGCCCCGATGGCGCGTCGATCGGCTTGCACGTATGCCGCGGATCATCCTCGAGCGACTGGCTTGGCCGCGACGGCGAGTCGCTCATCGCGGCGCGCCTGCTCGGCTCACTCCCGGTGGACAGGTTCCTCCTGGAGTACGACGACTGGCGTACCGGAAGCCTCGCTCCGCTCCGCTCCGCTACCTCCCGGACGGCAAGGTGGTGGTGCTGGGCATGGTCGGCGCGCACACTCCCGAACTCGAGGACATCGATGAAATCGTGGCCCGGGTGGACGAGGCCGCCAGCATCATCGACATCGACAACATATCCGTGAGCCCGGACTGCGGCTTCGTCTCCGATCCGCACGCTGGTCGGCTGGGGCCCGGAGGGCTAGCGTTCGAGGATGACCTCGGGGAACTTGTGCAGCCGGCGCCCGGGGCCGCCGGGGCCGATCAGGTAGTTGTCGCAGATCCAGGAGAACATGCCGTTGAAGATGTACTTCGGGTGGCAGGCGAAGTTCATGTTCTCCCTGATGGCGAACGTTTCGTCGAAGCGGATGAACGGGCGCTCCACGAGGTCGTAGCCCTGCGCGTGGCAGTGGATGCGCCGCTCAGGCGGGCGGCCGTTGGACCGCATGAACTCGTTGTACTCCGCGAAGAGATCGGCGGCGAGTGTCCCGGGCTTCATGTGCTCGAGCGTGAACTTGCGCGCCTGAAGGGTGAACTCGAACTCCTCCTGCACCTGCTGGGGCACCGGACCGAGCGTGCAGGACCGGCCGAGCTCCGTGTACATGCCGCCGGGGCCATCGACCTCGACCAGCAGGGCGAACACGTCGCCTGGCTGGAGTACCCGGTTCTGGTGGTGCCGCGGCTTGGTCGGCGCGGGGGTGCCGAACGGCGCTCCGCCCGCCAGGAAGATCCCCGCTTCGCTGCCGAGTTCCTGGGCGCGCCGCCGCCCGACGGCGGCGATGTCGCTCTCCTTCTTGCCTGGCTCAACAGCGGCGAGTGCCGCCTCCATCACCTCGTCCTGCAACGCGGCGGTCGCCCGGATCAGCGCCTGCTCCTCCGGCGATTTGATCGTCTTGATCAGGTCGATGAGCTCCGATGACTCGACGAACCTGGCGTTGGGCAGTCCGCGCTTGATCCGCTCGCCGAACGCGAATGACATCTGATAGGTACCGACGAGCCCGATCGTGGAGTTGGCGAACGGCTCGAGTTCCTTGAGTCCGAACTCGGCGTCGTATTCGCGGGTGTAGGGCGCGGGCGGGAAGCTCGCGGTGGCCACCAGGCGTTCGACGCCGCGCCACACGCCGTCGCTCTCACCGTGGAGATCGCGGATCTCGCCGAGCGCGCCGTGCGAGATGACCGTCATCGGCGCCGCGCGCGGGAAGATCACCGTCGTCGGGTAGTAGCCGGCGGGCATGTCGGTGAGCCACCGGACGTAGCCGCCGGTCGGCTCGGAGTTGTTCTGGACGAGGAGCACGTCGATCTTCTCCGCGCTCATCGCTTCGCGTACGGCCGCCCAGCGGCGCTCGAGTTCCTCGGTCGAGATCGGTGTGTTCAGCCGCTCGGAAATCGGCGGGGTGGCCATCGCTAGTCCTCTCTGTTCATACCACGTTGAGCATGTCGTCCCGGCGCCCCTCGATGTACGCCCGCAGGTTCGGCTCGAGCACCGTGAGCGTCTGCTCTTCCCACCGGTCGTGATGGCCGCCGACGTGCGGGGTCAGGATCACGTTCTCCATCTCCCACAGCGGGCTGTCGGCCGGCAGCGGCTCGGTGGTGAACACGTCGAGCCCCGCGCCCGCGATCGTTCCCGACCGCAGCGCGGCGACGAGGGCGTCGTCGTCCACGGCCGCGCCTCGCCCCAGGTTGATGAGGAACGATGTCGGCTTCATCGCGCTCAGCACCTCGGCGCCGACCAGTGGTGGCTCGCCGGGCGTGGCCGGGATGACAAGCACGAGGAAGTCCAGCTCAGGTGCGCTAGCCGCCAGCTCATCCCGGTGCAGCATGCGATCCACGCCGGGTACCTCGCGGTTCGTGCGTGAGAAGCCGTAGACGCGCATCCCGAACGCCTGGCAGATCGCGGCCAGGTGAGTGCCGATCGTGCCCATGCCGACGATGCCGACGGTCTTCGACTCCAGGATGAGCTGCGGAATGCGCTGCCAGCGGCGGGACTCCTGGTTGCGGAGCATCGCCGGAAGGCTGCGGGAGAGCGCGAGCATGTACAGCAAGGCCAGTTCTGACATCTGCGGCCCGTGGATGCCGGCCATGGACGTGATCAGGACGTCATCCCGGCCGGCGAGCGCTCTCCTGATGTTCTCGGCCCCGCTGAGCAGGCACTGGACCCACTCAAGACGTGGCATCTGGGCCGCCAGTTCGGTGGTGAATTGCAGCCCGGGCACCGGAATACCCATCGCCACTAGGACCTGCGTGCTGGCCAGCTTGTCGGTCGCGTCGGCGAACGACCTGACGGCGGTGATCTCCGCCTCGGGGAACGTGCCCCGGAGCGCGGCCGCGAGCCGTTCGGGCTGTCGCTCGACGACCAGCACCTGAAGCTTCGTCACCTCAGGCACCGCCGACCGAGGCGCTCGCGCGGAACGTCGCCGCCACGATCTGGTCCTGATCGAACGTTCCGGTGAGTTCCTCGGTGACCACGCCGTCGCGCATGATCAGTACCCGGTCGCACATCGCGGCGAGATCGCCCACGTCAGTGGCGGACACCAGGACCGCGCAGCCGGCTTCCGCCTCGCCCCGCAGCACCTGGATGATGTCGCGCCGCGCTCCGACGTCGACCGCCTGGGTCGGCTCGTGCAGCAGCAGCACCCGAGGTCCGCCCGCCAGCCATTTGCCGAGCAGTACCTTCTGCTGGTTCCCCCCGCTGAGCGTGGACACCAGCGCTTTCGGATGCGGTGGCTTAATGCCGAGCCGGCGGACCATGTCGCTGACCTCGGCATCTTGCCAGGACTTGCCGATCGACCACGGCGAGCCCTTCTCGCCGACCCGCGGGAGCGTCATGTTGTCGAGCATGCTCATCTCCAGCGAGAGACCTTCCTCGTCGCGCTTCTCGGGAACGAGGAAGATACCCGCGCTGATCAGGCGATCGATCGAGACCCGGCGCCCGGCCGAGAGGTCGATCGACTGGCCGCCAATGTTGATCACGCCGCTTCGCGCGGCGAGCGCGCCGCCGATCAGGTACGGGACCTCCTCGAAGCCGCCGCCGGACAGGCCAGTGATGCCGACGATCTCGCCCCGCCCGACGCTGAGGTTCAGGTCTTTGACGATCTCGCCGGACAGGTTCTTGATCTCGGCAACCGGTTCGGGCGACACCTCGCGCCGGTCGCGGGCGTAGCTGCCTTGCTCGTAGCCGAGCATCAGCCTGGTGAGCGCCGCCTCGTCGAGTTCGGCGGCGGGTACTCCGGCCGCGACGACGCGCCCGTCGCGTAGCACGGTGATCCGGTCGCAGACCTCGAGCACTTCCTCCAGACGGTGGCTGATCAGCAGCGCGGCCGCGCCCTCGTCGATCACCGTGCGCAGCAATTCATAGAAGTGCTTCAGGGTGCCGCGGGTCAGCGCGCGCGTCGCCTCGTCGAGCAGTATCACGCCCTTGCCGGGCTCATGATCTTGCAGCGCCCGCGCGATTCCCACGGTCGCCCGCTTCTCCGCCGATAGCTCGCGGACCGGACGGTGCAGGTCGATCGACTGACCGAGCCGCTCGAACACCCGCATAGCCTGCTGGCGCTCATGCGACCAGCGGATGCGCCGCGTCCAGCGGCCGGCCCGGAGCCTGCCTATCCGCATGTTCTCCAGCACGCTGAACTCAGGGATGAGCCCGAGGCTCTGGTGCACGACCGCGATCCCGTGCCGCTCAAGCTCGGTCACCCGCAGCGGCAGGCTTACCTCCCGGCCGTCAACCTCGAGCCGTCCGCCGGTGTCGGGCGCGTGGTAGCCGCTGAGGACCTTCATCAGCGTCGACTTGCCCGAGCCGTTCTGACCGACGAGCCCGTGCAGTTCTCCGGGCCGGATATCGAGGTCGACTCCGGCTAGCGCCCGGGTGGCGCGGAACGTCTTCGACACGCCCCTGACCCGGACCCGGGGCGTCGCCTGAGACGGCGCCCCGGATCCGTTTCCCTGCTGCGAGTGCGGGAGGTCAGCGAAACTCACTTCACGCCCCACAGCGTTTCGAACTGCTGCTGGTAGGCGGTCGAGCCGAACCACGAGCCGGAGGCCATCCCCGCGTTGCTCAGCTGGATGCTGCCGATGTTCGAAGACGTGAACAGCCGGATCGGGATGGTGTAAGGCACCGCGGCGTCGCCAACCGCCATCCGCATCGCCTCGTCAGCGTCGATCCAGCCGTTATACACCTGGTTGTCGGCTATCTCCGCCTTCACGGTGGAGCCGGATGCGGCCACGTCCTGAAGGCCGGATAGCGCCGCCGCGCTCGCCGCCATCTTTATCCGGGTGGTGGCGGCCGCCTGCTGGATCCCCTGGGTCACGTACGACACGTACTGGTCGTACTGCGGGGAGATGTAGTCGATGTCGGGGTTCTTCAGCAGCGCCGTGCTGATCTCCGATGACAGGTTCTGCTCGCCTGAGGAGGAGAACTTCAGCACCGTCTCGGTGCAGCCGGGGCAGTACTTCTTTATCTCGGGCAGCGCGTAGCTCGCGGTGGCCGCCTGGGAGGTCGGCGAGTCCGTGGCCTCGAGTTCCAGCACATCGGCCTTGCCATCGGAGTTGGCGATGATCCAGTCGTTGGCGATCTGGTACTGCTCGTCGTTGCCGGAGATGTAGGCGATGTTGCTCGCGGTGGGGCGGTCCGAGCCCGGGTTCTGGTCGGTGACGACGACCCCGATGCCCTTGGCGCTCGCCTGCTTGATCTCGCCCTCGGTCAGCTGGTAAGGGATCGCGTCGGTCACGACCGCGGCGGCGTCCGCCCCGATCGCCTGGCTGAAGCACGAGACAAACTGCGACGGGTTGAAGTTGCCGCTGCACACGTTGAGCTTGATACCCACCGTCGCCAGCGCGGTCTTCATCGCCGCCGCCGTGATCGCGAACGCCGGGACGTCGTCGCTGATCGGGATGTAGTAGATCGTCTTGCCGCGCAACGAGGACAGGTTCTTGATCGCGGTTGAGGGCACCGGCGCCGCCGGTTCGTTCATGGCCGCGGCGATCTGCGCCTCCGCGTACTTCACGCCCGGTGAGGTGCTGGCGCTCGTCGTTGAGTTATCACTACTGGGGCTCGTGCCCGAACTGCTGCAGGCGGCGGCGCCAACTGTCACCGCAAGCGCTATCCCGGACAGGAGCGCCTTTCTCGCGGTTCTTGATGCCTCCACGTCCCCTCCTATCTTTTCTTTTCTATTGGATGCGTTTAGCTGGCCGCCACCCGCGGTGGCGACCGTTTCATGGATTGTTATATGAGTCGTCGTCTCAGCACGGTCGCGACTGTCACGGCGATGACGAGAACGCCGCCGTAGAACACGTCGGACACCCAGCCCGCGGCGCCTAGCAGCTCAAGGCCGATGATTCCGGTCGCGAGGAAATAGATAGCCACGAATGTGCCGATCGGATTGAACCGGCCGGGCTGGATCACAGCGGTTCCCAGCATCACCGTGGCGAACGTCGGTAGCAGATATGACTGGCTGGAATTGGGATCGAACCCGCCGATTCCGGCGGCGGTCAGCATACCGCCGAGCCCGCAGAACAGCCCGCCCATGACGAACGCGCCGAAGCGGATCCGGTTGACCCTGATCCCGCTGAGGCGGGACACCTCGGGGTTGGCACCGACGAACCGCATGCGCCGTCCCAGCGGGGTGTAGCCGAGAACATAGGCGAAGATGAGGACGAGGATGACGCCGTACCAGAACGAGACCGGCAGGCCGAGGAAATCGTGCAGGTCGATCGAGGCGAAGGAACTGCTCAGCCCGACGACCTCACCGAGGTTCGACATCCACAGCGTGATGCCGAGGATCAAGGTGCTCGAGCCGAGCGTGACGACGATGACGTTGACGCCGAAGTAGACGACGAGCAGGCCGTTGAAGGCGCCGACCACCACGGCTGCCAGTATCGACACGACACATGCTGCCCACACATTCCAGCCGTGGTTGACGACGAGCACCGGGATCATCGTCGCCGTCAGCCCGAGCACGGAGCAGATCGACAGGTCCACGTACTCGCCGACGCACATCGTGCACAGCAGCCCGAGCGTCATGAAGACCAGCGTCTGCTGTGAATCGAAGATCGTCTGGAAGGTCCCGGCCCGGAAGAAGTCGCTGGGCTCGACGAGCGAGTAGACGATGCCCATGAGCAGCCAGATCCAGATGATCGCCGAGCGGCTCGTCAGGTCCTTCACGAGCGATCCGGCCATAAAACGGCTACGGCCCGGTTCGACCGAGACCGGTACCTGGTTGACCACGGACACTTGTTCTTCCACCTGGTGGCCCTCCTGCGGTGATGAGATGTTCATGTCAGTCACCCGCGGCCACGAATTCCGGGCTATCGGCGCGGCGGCAGAGGTATTCCCATGAGCGAAGCAGGTAGCCGTCGGACTCTGTGTGCGCGTAGCGACGGCCAGGCTCCCGCAAGGCTGGGTCAACGCCGCCAGCGGCCGACGCGAGGAGCTGGAGGTGGCAGGCTCGCTCCAGGTGGATCGCCGTCATGACCGCGGTCGCGACACTCGATCCGACGGTGACGATGCCATGCCCGACCAGAAACAGCGCGCGGGCGTCGCCGAGGCATTCGGTCATCGCAGTGCCGAGCTCAGCCGTTTCAATGAGACCTACCGGGCGCTCGAAGCGCGGGACACCGCCCGCGAATATCCCGGCACCGTTAGAGAACGCGTAGAGCGGTTGCCCAGTCGCCGCGAGTGCTATGGCGTAGGGCGGATGGCAATGCACGACGCTTTGAACGTCGTCCCGGATCCGGAGAGCCTCGGTGTGTATCGGGTACTCGCGGGGTGCGACGAGCGTCCCGCTCCGCGGGTGCCCGTCAAAATCGACCAGAATAACGTCCTGGCCGGACACCTCGTCGAATCCGCGAGCTCCCGCCTTAATCCAAATTCCACGGCCCTCATCGTCCCGCCGTGAAACATGTCCCCAGACTGGGTCGCCGTTGTCGCCGGTACCGAGAATATGACAGCCAGTTACGATTTCATCCGCTGCACGCATTGGTGGTTGGTCCTTCGGGGGCGGAGCGTGATTATGCGTTTATTTCAGCTGAGGCGGTTTGCTATGAACGGCACGTTACCGCGATCACTACAGGCGTTCCTGCAACCTAAGCTTGCATCTCGCGGTCGCCCTGACATCGCAGGTCAAGGGCATGATCGGGGTATGGCCGAGACCGTCTTGGGACTGGGCTGCCGGGCTGTGCGGGGCAGGCCGTCGGGCGCCTAGCCCTCTACAGAGAGCGCCAGTGAAGTGGAGGGCCCATATAAGCGCTAAGCCGCGCCTAGCGGGCCTCATCCTCAGGGGAGATGGCGAAAGCAGCGCGATCCGCTGCCGCAACCCGCGGCCTGTGGTGGGTGGGGCTGGTGGTGCTTATGAGTTCGGTGAAGCCGCCGACCGAGAGGTGCAGAAACGGTCCGCTGCAGGTCCATGTTCTGGGAGGAACAGCGGTAGCGGCGAAGGCTTCCCGCTGTTCCTCATGCTGTGATCGACTACGGGTTGCCGTCGTCGACGTACGGACACGCGTAATAGTGACCGGTCTCGAAATTGTTGGACAGCAGTACCTCATCGCCGGATACCGGCAGAACGACACCGGTGGCGCCCCAAGCGACCGTCCAGATGTCCCAGTCCGAGCCCGGGTTACCCCAGCACTCGTTCCCGGCGTTCGCGTAGTTGTAGCCGATGGTATCTATGGGGAAGATGACGCGCGCACTGGTACACGCGGTGGGCCATCCGGATCCGCAGCCACCGTTGCCGTACCATATGTTGCCTGCCCCGTCCGAGAAGGTACCGGATCCGGAAACCCGCTCGCATGTGGCCGGGACGCCGGCGGTCGTCTGGCAGTACACCTCGATTTGGCCCCTGGCCCAGTAGTTGCTGCTGTTGGTGCCGGTTGCGATGTCCACGCAGACCACGCCCTCGTAGCCCTTATGAGCCACGCCCATGACCTGGCAATGGTGCGCGAACGAGTTTTCGTAGGCGCCCAGGACGGTGAACCCGTCGGTCCCCACGTTGGCGCTCGCCGGCAGCGCCGAGCCGATCAAGATAGCGGTCATCGCGAACAGGACCGCTAGAATTCCCCGCTTGCGGATACTTTTCGGTAGCTGAAGATGCACGAGCACCATTTATACGCGAGGTCACTGGTGTTTCACTGGTAACCCGCTGGTGGGCGGGCCGGAGCCCGCCTCGCTAAGCACGTAAGTCAGAGCTCGTTGCCCCAGTAGTAGCGGGCCACGGTCTCCACCAGCCGCAGCTTGGCGGTCTGCTCCTCTTCGCCCATCAGGGGGTTGTCCGCGGCCTGAGCGAAACCGCCATTGGTCGCGACCGCGATGTCCTCCTCGGTGCGCTCCTCGTACACCGGGTCAATCCGGTCGAGGATGTCGTCGACCGGCTCGAGGGTCGGCTGCGACACGTCCACGACGCCAAGGCTGATCACCAGGCCCGGCTTGATCCGTTCCAGCGGGAACCGCGCTTCCGCAAGAGCCGGGAAGTCGATGCCCAGCCGGTGGAACGGGTTGGCGTCGAGTAGCACCTCGACAGCCGAGCCGTCATACCCCTGCGCCGTCGTTGGCAGCGGACCGGAATCCGTCAGGTCCAGCCCGACGCGGAACGTCTCATGATCGGTCAGCCCGCTCGCGGCGGCCCGGTCGGCCTCAAGCAGCGCCGCGAGCACGGCGTTCACGTCAACCCCGGCCGCGGCGAGCTGGGCACGGCCCGCGACGGTCAGCAACGGCGGGTACAGCGGGTTTTCCAGCGCGACGTAGGACACGCCGTCCGCCGACAGGGCCTCGATCTCCGTCCGGATGATCTCGGCCAGCGCGGCACCGCGGGCGCGCACCGAGTCGATGTCGGCGGAGCCGGCCAGCGCGGAACTGACCGCCGCCAGGTAACCGGGGGAGGGAAGCTGGACGAACACTGGCCGGTCCACGGTGGCGAGCAATGCCGGCGGTTCGCCGGCTGCCAGCCTGCCGGTGGCACGCAGCTCGCCGACGGGGGCGCGGCGCCGCGCCGCCGGTATCCCGGCGGCGTCGCCAAGCGGCACGGGGCCGGTCGCCGGGCCGAACCCGTCGACGTTTTCGTGGACGACGGCCTCGAAGTAGTCCCGCCGGAACTGCCCGTCGCTGACGGCGGACAGCGCTAGCCTGCGCAGCTGGTGGGCGGCCGCGACGACGGCCTCCTGCTGCCCGGCGGCCAGGGCGGCCGGGTCACCTGACGCGCGAGCGACCTGGAGTTCGGCCGGGCGGACCAGGCTCCCGTGATGATCTATGTGGTACTTGTAATCGTCAGCCACGGCGCGCGCCGGCCCACTGCGGGAAATCAACCTCAAAGCCCGCTGCCTTAACCACGTCCACGACCATCTGCTGGTCCTCGTCGGGGCTGCCGCCGGAGATCCCGATGCCGCCGACGATCTCGCCGTCGCGCTTCAGGGTGTACCCGCCCTTGGTGGCCACGATGGGGCGGTGTCCCATCCGTCCGACCTGGGTGAAGAACACCGGGTCGGAATCGCGCCAGTTTTCCAGCATGTCGGTGGGCCGTTGCATGACGGCCGCGGAATAGGCCTTGGACAGGGCGATGTCCGCGGTCATCGGCCGGGCGCCATCCATGCGCTCGATCAGCACGATGAACCCGCCATAGTCGACCACCGCGATGCTCAGTGCCTTGCCGAGTTCCAGGCCTCGGGCGCGGGCGTCATCGGCAAGTGCACGTGCTTCGGAGAAAGGCAACGTCATGTCGCGAGCGTATGGCAGCCGTGAAGGCCGGAACAATGGCGAATTCATACGGCGGCGGAACTCTAATCGTTCGCGGCGCGACACCGGTCATCAGTAACCGGCGATACCGAGACTGTGGCGTAGCACAAGAAGTGGTACAGGAAAATTGGGCTGGGAACCTGTATCCTGGTCTAGGAGGCCGAGAGGCGCTGCGACGGGTGACCAGCCCGCCACGCTCGGTCCCGCGTGCGGATAACCCGTACGCGACTGGCGATGACCAAGGGCGCCTCCCGATAGCGGGAGGTGGCGGTGTGGGCGAACTAACGGAACTCCTCGACCAGCGGATTGCCGTCTTGGACGGTGCCTGGGGCACGATGTTCCAGAACAGGCACCTGACCGCGGCCGACTACCGGCTCGAGGGCCACGACCGGGACACCGCGGGCGACCCGGACCTGCTGAACCTCACTCGCCCCGATGTCGTGCTCGACGTCCACCAGCAGTACCTGGCGGCGGGTGCGGACATCACCACGACGAACACATTCACCGCCACCAGCATCGGCCAGGCTGATTACGGGCTTGAGAACCGGGTCCGCGAGCTGAACCTGGCCGGCGCCCGGCTCGCCCGGCAGGCCGCGGACGAGGCGGAGCGGGAGACCGGCAGGCCGCGGTTCGTCGCCGGGTCGGTCGGTCCGCTCAACGTCACCCTGTCGCTGTCACCGAAGGTCGAGGACCCGGCCTACCGTGCCGTCACCTTCGACCAGGTCACGCAGGCGTACGCCGAGCAAATGGAAGCACTGCGCGCTGGCGGCGCGGACCTGCTGCTGATCGAGACGATCTTCGACACCCTCAACGCCAAGGCCGCCATCAAGGCCGCTCAGCAGGCCGCGCCCGGGATGCCGCTGTGGATATCGGGGACGATCACCGACCTGAGCGGCCGCACCCTGTCCGGGCAGACCATCGAGGCCTTCCTGAACTCCGTCCGGCACGCGAACCCGCTGGTCATCGGGGTGAACTGCTCGCTCGGGGGCAAGGAGATCCGGCCGTACATCGCCGAGCTCAGCAAGCTCTCCGGCGGTTACACCGCCTGCTACCCGAACGCCGGACTGCCCAACGCCTTCGGCGGTTACGACCAGACACCCGCCGAGACCGCGCACTACCTCAACGAGTTCGCCGCCGAAGGCATGGTGAACATCGTCGGCGGCTGCTGCGGCACCACCCCGGCGCACATCGCCGCGATCGCCAGGGTCGCGGCGGGCCATGGCCGCCGCACCGCCGCCGCCACTCCCTCGCAAACAAAACTCTCCGGGCTTGAGCCGTTCAACATCACCGAGGACACCGGCTTCGTGATGATCGGCGAGCGGACCAACGTGACCGGCTCCGCGAAGTTCCGCCGGCTCATCGAGAGCGATGACTACCAGGCCGCGGTGAACGTGGCGCTCGACCAGGTGCGCGGCGGCGCGAACCTGCTCGACGTCAACATGGACGCGGACCTGCTCGACAGCGAGCAGGCGATGACCACGTTCCTCAACCTGATCGCCACCGAGCCCGAGGTCGCCCGCATCCCCGTGATGGTCGACAGTTCCCGGTGGAGCGTGCTTGAGGCCGGACTCAAGTGCATCCAGGGCAAAGGCGTGGTCAACTCGATCAGCCTTAAGGAGGGCGAGGAGGTCTTCCTCGACCACGCGAGGACGATCAGGAGCTACGGCGCCGGCGTCGTGGTGATGGCCTTCGACGAGCAGGGCCAGGCCGACACGGTACAGCGCAAGGTGGAGATCTGCGGCCGCGCCTATGACCTGCTCACCCAGCGGCTCGATTTCCCGCCGGAAGACATCATCTTCGACCCGAACGTGCTAGCCGTCGCCACCGGCATGGCCGAGCACAACGGTTACGCGAAGGCGTTCCTCAAGGCGCTCCCGCTGATCAAGGAGCGCTGCCCCGGCGTGCGCACCAGCGGCGGCATCTCCAACCTGAGCTTCGCGTTCCGCGGCAACGACACGGTACGGCGCGCGATGCACGCCGCGTTCTTGTACCCGGCGATCCGGGCCGGGCTCGACATGGGCATCGTGAACGCGGGCCAGCTCGACGTCTACGAGGACATCGAGCCGGAGCTCAAGGAACTGGTCGAGGACGTCCT